>CAMDHJ010000018.1 GCA_945897865.1 Tepidiphilus sp. J10 | reverse complement strand
TTCAGGCGTTGAATCAGCGCCGGACTGATCTTGCGATCGGCTTCGGTGGCGACCGACAACATGCCATCGACGCGGAAGCGAATCTGCAAATTGCGTTCTTGCGGTTCGATATGGATGTCCGACGCATGCACCTGCAAGGCATCTTCGAACAGGGTTTGCAACAGGCGTACAACGGGCGCTTCTTCCGCCGATTGAGTGGCCGCCAGGGCGCCGAAATCGATGACGTCCTCGCCGAGGTCGTCGGTCAGGTTGCGCGCGAGTTCGCTGATTTCCTCGGTGCGGCGGTACACCCGGTCGATGAACTGCGCCAGCGCGCCTTCGTTCGCCACCGCGAGCTCGACCTCGCGGGTGAGGTGATTGATGATCTCGTCGAACGCAAACAGATCGGTTGGGTCGGCCATTGCAACCAGAACCCTGTTTTCACGTTGTTCCAGCACAATCGCGCGGAAGCGGCGTGCCAGTTGTTCCGGCAGCAGGCGCACAATCTCGGGCCGGACATGCACCTGGCGCAAATCGAGAAATGGAATACTGAGCTGACGCGCGATGGCGCCGGAGATTTCATCCTCGGTGACGAAACCAAGCTCGACCAGAACACGGCCAAGTTTGCGTCCGGATTGCTTCTGTTTCGCGAGCGCCTCAATGAGTTGCTCTTGCGAAATGAGCTTTTGCTGTACCAGAAGATCGCCAAGACGGATCTTCTCTGGCCGCGCCATATGCGGTCTCCAGGGTTGAATTTGGACGTAAATTAACGAGTTGCCATCGATTGCTCAAGTCATATGTTTGAAATTGTGCTGGTTGAACCCGAAATCCCGCCGAATACCGGCAATGTGATCCGCCTCACAGCTAATGCCGGCTGTCGTTTGCATCTGGTCAAACCGCTGGGTTTTGATCTGTCTGACAAGCAACTGCGCCGCGCCGGGCTGGATTACCACGAATATGCCGAGCTCATCGTGCATGACGACTGGACCGTGTTGCTAAAGGCAATTGCCGGTCGGCGTCGTTTCGCGTTCACCACCAAGGCGTCGCGAAACTACGCCGAAATTGCATTTCAACCAGGTGATGTGCTGGTTTTTGGTCCGGAAACCCGGGGCCTGACGGCTGCCCAGTTGGCCGAATTTGATGCCGATGCGCGCCTGCGATTGCCGATGTTGTCCGGTCAACGCAGTTTGAATCTTTCGAATGCAGTCGCCGTGACGGTGTTTGAAGCCTGGCGTCAGCAAGGCTACGCCGGTGCCGTCTTGCGCTGAGGCGACTCGTCCCCATGTCAGTCCGGTCGCAAATTGCATAACGGAACCGTGATGAGTGCGCTGGACACCTTTGAAAAGATGCTTGCTGCCGGCAAGGACAATGCATTGCTGCGCTATTCCCTGGGTAATGAATACAACAAACTGGGCCGCTTGGACGCCGCGCGCGAGCATTTACAAGCCGCACTGGTGTTCGATCCGCGTTACTCGGCGGCGTGGAAACTGCTTGGCAAGGCGCAAAGCGATGCGGGTATGTTGAAGGAAGCGCGCGAGACCTTCCGCCAGGGCATCGCCGCTGCTGAAGCCAAGGGTGATATCCAGGCGGCAAAGGAAATGACTGTGTTCGCCAAGCGGATCGACAAACAGCTTGCGGCGGAGTGAGATCGCGGGAGTCACTCAGCCGGAGTAACGTAAGCGCAGTGACGTAAGCGCGGTCAGCGGCTACCATCCACAACATTCAATTCAACTTGAGCAGGAGCATCAAAATGGCACGTATGGTGCAGTGCGTAAAACTCGGCCGTGAAGCCGAAGGTATGGATTTTCCCCCGTTGCCGGGCGACCTTGGCAAACGTGTGTTCGAGCATATTTCGAAAGAAGCCTGGCAGGGCTGGATCAAGCTGCAAACCATGATCATCAATGAAAACCGCCTTAACCTTGCGGATATCCAGCATCGCAAATATCTGATGGAACAAGCCGAGAAATACTTCTTCGGCGAAGGTGTCGGCGCTCCTGAGGGCTTCAAGCCACATTGAGCGTGAAATGTGAAAGGTGACTTGCCGCTGCGCGGCTTCGGTGAAACGTGAACACCCTTCACATTTCACCAGCGGTAAAGCTGCATCACCTTTCACGTTTCACTGCGGCAAAGCCACATCACCTATCACCCTTCACTGTTTCCGCCATGTCTGACAAACAAACCCATTTCGGCTTCAAGACCGTCGCCGAGGAAGAAAAAGCCCACAAGGTTGCCGAGGTATTCCATTCTGTCGCCAATCGTTATGACGCGATGAATGACTTGATGTCGATGGGGCTGCACCGGGTCTGGAAACGATTCCTGGCTTTGCACGCGCGGATTCGCCCCGGATTCAAGGTGCTCGATATTGCCGGCGGCACCGGCGATATTTCACGTTTGCTGGCGCAGGAGGCCGGCCCGACTGGCGAAGTCTGGCTGACCGACATCAACGGTTCGATGTTGGGCGTTGGCCGCGATCGCATGCTGGACAAGGGCTTGATGTTGCCGGTTGCGCAGTGCGATGCGGAAAAACTACCGTTCCCGAGCGATTACTTCGATCTGGTCACGGTCGCGTTCGGCCTGCGCAACATGACGCACAAGGACGTGGCATTGACGGAGATGCGCCGTGTGCTGAAACCCGGCGGCAAGTTGATGGTGCTTGAGTTCTCCAAGGTCTGGAAACCCCTGGCGCCGCTGTACGATCTCTATTCGTTCCAGATGCTGCCGCGCATGGGCGAACTGGTGACCAAGGATGCGGAAAGCTACCGCTATCTGGCCGAGTCGATTCGCATGCACCCGGACCAGGAAACCTTGAAAGGCATGATGGAATCGGTCGGCTTCCAGCGTGTCGACTACTTCAACATGACGGTAGGCGTCGTTGCCCTGCATGTGGGGTACAAAGTCTGACCAGGTTTTTTGACTCTGAATGAAAAAAGGCCACTTTTCAGTGGCCTTTTTTGTTTGCTGCGGTGAACCTTAATTCTGGCTGCGCAGTTCGACCCGACGGTTCTTGGAACGCCCTTCCGAGGTCGCGTTGTCGGCGATCGGCTCGGCTTCGCCATAGCCTTTGGCGCTCAGGCGGTCGGCTTCGACACCTTGGCCGACAAAGTAGCCAAGCACGGTATCCGCGCGGCGCTGGGAGAGATCCCGGTTGTAGGCATCGCTGTTGGCGCTATCGGTATGGCCGGCAATCTCCACCTTCAGCGCGGGATAGCGTTTCAATGTCGCGACAGCATCATCGAGGATGGCGATGGTATCGGCGCGCAGCGTGTCCTTGTTATTGTCGAAGTTGACGCCGATCAGGTTGAACACCTGGGGCAATGAGCAGCCTTTGCTGTCGACGCGATCACCGGCAGGTGTGGTCGGGCAGTTGTCCATGCTATCGATCACGCCATCACCATCGCCGTCGAGATCGCAGCCTTCTGCATTGACCGTGCGGCCAGCCGGGGTGGTGGGGCACTTGTCGAGGGCATCGACGACACCGTCGCCATCTCCGTCGAGTTCGCAGCCTTCAGCATTGACCGTACGGCCAGCCGGGGTGGTGGGGCACTTGTCGAGGGCATCGACGACACCGTCGCCATCTCCGTCGAGTTCGCAGCCTTCAGCATTGACTGTGCGGCCGGCCGGGGTAGTGGGGCATTTGTCGAGGGCATCAACGACGCCGTCGCTATCACCGTCGAGTTCACAGCCTTCAGCATTGACCGTGCGGCCGGCCGGGGTGGTGGGGCATTTGTCGAGGCTGTCGACAACGCCGTCAGCGTCACTATCTTTTGGCGCGGCAACCACTGCCGGTGTGGCCGCAGGTACGGCGGCGGGGGCGGCTGCTGGTGCCGCAGCTGCGGGCGCAGCGGCTTGGGGGGTCACCGGTCCGGCACAAGGGGCTTCGAGAATGCCCCGGCCGGGACAGCCTATGGTCTTGAATAATTCATAACCGACGGTCAAACCACTCGAACTCGCAGAATTGGCCGGGTTGTAATAGGGGGTATCCGCAGCATGGCTATGCAACATTCCGCTGGAAATCAAGGCGAGGCTGAGGCTGCTGAGGACTAAAGATTTGATACGCATCTGGAAACTCCGTTGATTTTGAATAGATAGTTGCCATCGGTAGCGAAAATAAAACCGAAAGCAAAACTGAAAGCGAGAACGATCACCCAATCATGATTTTTACTTCATTAAACCAAACACCTTGCCCAGTAGACTACCTGCGTATCTTGATGGGTTGGTGCGCAAGCTGCGCTCTTCCTCGCCAATCCGCAAATAAATGCCATCCAGTGCTTTCGTGTTGACATAGCGTTCGACCGTCTGCTGGTCACTCTTGATGCCATATCTGGCAAGTTTGCCGGCAAGGCCATTGTAAGCACGCACGAATTCACTTTTTTCAGTCACTGATCTGACTACCGGCATCAGGGTTTCGGTCAACTGGGCTTCGGTTGATTTGCGGAAATACTCAGTTGCGGCATTGTCTCCCCCGGTCAGAATCGCCTTGGCATCGCTGATGCTCATCTTCCGGATCGATTCAAGCAGCAGATCCTGTGCTTTGGGGGTTGCGGTTTCGGCAGCACGATTCATTGCCAGGATCAGATCATCAATTTTTTGACCATAACCAACGCCACGCAAAAACTTTTCCGCCCTGGCGAAGTTTTTCGGCAAACCAATTTTCAGTTTCGGATCGAGGAAAAAACCGTTTTCGCGCCCCAGCGTGCTGAGTGCAGTGCGCGCGCCTTGTTCAAGGCTCTCGCGCAATGCTTGTGTGGCCTCGGGGCCGCTGATTGCGGCAAGCAGATCGCCGCTGGACTCGGCATGCGACAAACCCGCCCAGGGCAAAAGGACGCACGCCCATACAAAATTGCGACGCGTCAGGTTCATTTTTTCAATGCATCCCGGATTTCACGCAGCAGGACAACATCTTCCGGCGTTGGCGCGGGGGCAGCCGGAGCGGCTTCTTCCTTGCGCTTGAATGAATTGATGGCTTTGACCGCGACAAAGATGGCAAACGCGATGATCAAAAAGTTGACCATGCTGTTGATGAACAAACCATATTTGATCAACGGTGCGCCGGCTTTCTCCGCCAGTTCCATTGTTTCGAATGGCGTTGAACCCAGGTTGATATAGAGCTGTTTGAAATCGACACCACCCATCATTGCGCCGACCATTGGCATGATGATGTCCTTGACCAGGGAATCAACGATCTTGCCGAATGCGCCGCCGATCACGACACCGACCGCCAGATCGATGACATTGCCGCGCATCGCGAAATCCTTGAATTCTTGTATGAAGCTCATGCTTGACTCCTTGCGTCAAAAAAAAGATGCGTCAGTAAAAATTGACGTTGGATGGAACCATAGATCATCAGATTCAACAGTGAAACAAATCACAGGCGGTGCTCTAACGGGTTTGCTACGGGTTTTCTGCTAGTCGCCGCTCATGCCGGCGATCGTGATACCGGTCTGACCAGCAAATTCGAGCATGCGGTTGATCGAGACGATAGCGCGGCGGCCGATGGTCGGGTCAATCAGGATTTCGTTGGCGCCGGTTTCCAGCACCCGCAACAGGCCTTTCAGGCCATTCATCGCCATCCACGGGCAATGCGCGCAGGACACGCAGCTTGCACCCAGACCGCCAGTGGGCGCTTCGAGGAGTGTCTTGCCGGGCGCGGCGAGTTGCATCTTGTGGAAGATTCCGTTGTCGGTGGCAACAATCAGCGTCTGCTGCGGCAATTCCGCCGCCGCACGGATCAATTGAGTGGTTGAACCCACCACATCCGCCAGTGCGATGACGCTGGCCGGCGATTCAGGATGTACCAGCACGGCGACATCCGGGTTTTGCGCTTTCAAGTCACGAATGCCGTCCGCCTTGAATTTTTCATGCACCACGCAGGAACCTTGCCAGAGCAGCATGTCGGCGCCGGTCGTTTTCTGCACATAGTCACCAAGATAACGGTCCGGTGCCCAGATCAGTTTCTTGCCCTGAGCATGCAGGTGCGCTGCCACCTTGACTGCGATGCTCGATGTCACCACCCAGTCGGCGCGCGCTTTTACTGCCGCCGAGGTATTCGCATAGACCACGGCGATGCGGTCGGGATGGTCGTCGCAGAAGCGGCTGAAGGTATCCGCAGGGCAGGACAGGTCGAGTGAACACTCCGCGCGCAGATCCGGCATCAGAACGCGTTTTTCCGGGTTCAGTATCTTGGCGGTTTCGCCCATGAAGCGGACGCCGGCTACGATCAATGTCTTTGCTTTGGCGGTATGGCCGAAGCGCGCCATTTCGAGCGAGTCGGAAACGCAGCCGCCGGTTTCCTCCGCCAGTTTTTGCAATGCCGCCGAGGTGTAGTAATGCGCCACCAGCACCGCATCCTGCTCAACCAGCAAGGTTTTGATGCGCGCTGTCAGTGCGTCCTGTTCGCCTGGTTGCAGGATTTCTTCGACCACTGGCGGGACGTCGGTAACGGGGCAGGTTACGGGAATTTCTGGTTTGATGGGTACGGCAGCAATCATGTGAGGGAGTCGATTTAAGTGTGATTGGATTTAGTGGCATGCGTCGGAGCCTGTCAAGCTGCGCAGCAATGTGTTTTGGTCAGCGCCTACCCGCGCCAACGCAGCGAAATCGGCACGATGGCGCTGGTAAACTCACGCGCCATGAGTTTTCCCATTCTGAACCAGCTGATTCTGGATATCCGCCCGGACACGCCGCCCGGCTTCGGCAATTATCTGCCCGGCCCCAATGCCGAGGCGCTGGCGGCGGTGCGCGAGCATGCCGCCGGGTTGACGGCGGAGCCGGTTTTATACCTTTGGGGCGAAGCCGGCACCGGCAAAAGCCATCTCTTGCAGGCCTGGTGTCATGCAACTGGAGCGGTTGAGCTTTCGCCGTTGCCGGAACCGCCCTTGGCGCGAGTGGCGGTAGATGGGGTGGAACGCCTTGATGCGGAGGATCAGATTCGTCTGTTCAGCTTGATCAACGCCGCGCGTGAAGGCGATGGCCGGGTGCTGGTCACCGGGGTTTTACCGCCAGCCCAGTTGGTGGCCAGTCCAGACTTTGCCGTGCGTCCCGACCTCGCCACCCGGTTGGCGCAGGGATTGGTCTTTCGCTTGCACAACTTGAGCGATATCGACAAGCGCGCCGCATTGAGCGTGCGTGCCGATGCACGCGGCATGCGTCTGCCGGACGAGGTGTTGCGCTATCTGCTGACACATTGCCGACGCGATCTGCCGCATCTGCTGATGCTGGTGGATCAACTGGATACGTTTTCCCTTAGCCGTAAGCGCCCGGTTTCGCTGTCGATGCTGAAGGAGATTCAGCAGCAAAGTCTGCTGCCATGAATTTGTTGGCGGTGATCAGCCAGCATGGCCTCGGCCATCTTGCGCAGGCGGCGCCGGTGCTGAATGCACTGCGTAAACAACAACCGGATCTGGCATTGACGATCTGGTCCGGCCTCAGCCCCGCTGCGCTGCACTCCCGTATCGACGGGGCGTTCTCGCATCGCCATGAAGCCGCAGATGTCGGTCTGCTGATGCACGATGCGATGCGGGTGGATGTTGAAGCCAGCTACGCCGCGTATCACGCATTCCACACCGACTGGCCAGCGCGGGTAAGGCATGAAGCTGATTGGCTACTGAAACACGGGTTTGACCTGGTTTTTACCGACGTTGCCTACTTGCCGCTCGCTGCGGCGTCTGCAGCCGGCATTCCGAGCGTCGCGCTGTGTTCGTTGAACTGGTCGGATATCAGCCAGGCCTATCTGGCCGGAATGCCGGATATGCCCCGAATTTTCGAGCAAATAAACACGGCTTACGCTGCGGCCGGCGCGTTCCTGCAGCCCACACCGTCAATGCCGATGCTGCAGCTGGCGTGCCGGCAAGCCATCGCGCCGATTGCTGCGGCAGGATGCAATCGACGCCCGGAACTGAACCGGACGCTGTCTCTCGCGGCAAACAGCAAACTGGTTCTGCTCGGGTTTGGTGGCGTGGCATATAGCGGGAAAGGTCAGTTACCCCGCATCCAAGGCGTTGTTTGGCTGACACCGGATGACTGGTCTGACGATGCAGTGGCTGCGCGTCCGGACCGGATTGCATTTGGCCGGACGGGTTTTTCATTTCTGGATTTGCTGGCATCAAGCGATGCGCTGATTACCAAAGTGGGTTATGGCAGTTTTGTCGAGGCCGCTGCGCACGCTGTGCCGGTGCTGTATCTGGACCGACCGGATTGGCCGGAAACGCCCTATCTTGCGAATTGGCTGATAGAAAACGGCACAGCGGCCGCAATGGATGAAGCAAGCCTGTTTTCCGACCAGCTTGGCGTTGCCCTGGCGGCACTCTGGCGACTGCCCCGTAAAGTCGCAATCGAAACGGGTGGTGCGGAACAGGCGGTTGAGCTTTTAGTTCAGCACCACTTGGTACAGCAGAACTCAGCAGCGCACCGCTCGGCGGCGCGCTGAAACCAACAGAATCAGCCGTTACCCTTGGCGGATTCTGCCGCGATTTCGGCGTGCACCTGGGCCATGTCAACTTCTTTGGCGCGTGCAATCAAGTCGTCAAAGCCGCTAGCGGGCAATGCGCCGGGCTGGGCATAGATGATCACTTTCTCGCGGAAAATCACCAGCGTCGGGATTGAGCGGATCTGGAAGTGCCCAGCCAAAGTCTGATGTTCTTCGGTATTTACCTTGGCAAAGGTGATGCCTTCATGTTTTTCCGATGCTGCTTCGAAAACGGGTGCAAAACCTTTGCAGGGACCGCACCAGGGCGCCCAGAAGTCGATTACGACAAAATTGTTGTTGAGGATGACTTCTTCAAAGTTCTGCTCGTTGAGTTCCAGGACTGCCATGACAAACCCCTGTCGTTAAACTAAAAAAATGGCCGACTTATGTCGGCCGTGAGATGTTAACCCGGATATTTCATAAATGCTCGCACGCACTTGCTGGCACGTTGACCACACAGGAAAATTTGCGCTGTCAGGTGTATGAGTCACCAAGCTGCTTCTTCGTGGGATTCCCAGCCAGCCTTCGCCAGCATGAGGAAATTGGATTTAATCAGCGTTTCGATAGGCTAATTAATGAAATATCCGGTTTGACACGTTCGTAACAGTCTCAAAGAGACTCAGTTTCCCGAGTGAACAAGGAAGCCTCGAATTCAGGCTTCGTTCGTCCGCAGCTTCTTTACGCCGTTGCCAGATGGGGACGGGCTTCCCCTTGGCGGCGCCATAAGTTTGGGCTTGTTTTGAGACTCTTTTTTACTTCCGCGCGATTTACCGCAGAAATCAATTCGGTCGCGAGCATGCGTGCCTGACTGGGGGTCAACATCAACGCAGCAGCGTTGTCTCCGCCCAATAGGTTGTTCAGCAGGTTGATCGCGATGCGATCTGAACCATCATCATTAGAAATCAAACTTACATCCACTTGACTAACCTCATTTTGAAGCATGTTTCTCTCCCAAAGACCAGAAGGAATCGCCGTATGGGAGCTAATTAGCGGGAATCGTGCCAGTCCTCGAAAATCTGTTGATCTGATGCCAGGGCGCATTGAATCAGGACTATTTGAATTCTTGATGACATCCCTATCTGGCATCGATGGCAGGCTTTCGACACCCCTGTCAGGATTTCGACGGTTACTGAGAGAGGACTCAGTTCCGCTTCCAGTTGTCGCTTGCCAGAAGTGGGCGTTGGCGGCAGAAACAGGCGCTAGAACCAGAATGGCCCATCCTTGCCGAGGAATTCGTCATAACGCATGTAGTGCGTGCCATCGCAGGAAAAGGTCAGGCTGACCATGCCGTTGAACAGATTGATCGATGACATGCGCAGATAGATGTTCTCGTCCGCCATGCGAAGAGAGCGCAGGCTGGCCAGGATGCGAGCCACTTCGGGTTGTGGAATCACTGCATCCTCGGGGTAGGGTTGCGGTGGGTAGACGAGGCAGATATCGGGATCACTCAAGGCCTCTTGGTCGAGGATGCGATACCGATACGGATCATCCAGGGTCCAGAGGGTGGCCTGACTGCTGGAAAAGTGGATCTGACACTGAAACACGCCACGTTGGGTCAGCAGTTCTTCCAGAATCGCCAAGGCCTGATCCAGGTTTTGATCCATCGGACTTTCGACGCGGCATTGTTGAAATACATTGCCGCGGATTGATGGATCTCCTTTGACCTGGCGCCAGTGCTCCGGCTCTTCATACAGGGCCGAGGAAACCGGGAGATCGCGCAGATCGAAATCGGCGCCTAGATAGCCTAGCGGATGACCATTCTGACTGCGCACGATCTGCAAAGCGGTGAGCGAGGGGCGACTCTTGGCCAGGCTGATATAGGCATCGGAGAGCAGAAACCCCCAGACCGGCACGGCTTCTTTCATATATGGTCGATGTGAGCGATCACGGGCGAAGTGTCCCGGCAACACACCCTGCTTGGTAATGTTGTCGCTGATTTGTCGGGCGTCAGTGTCCAGGCAGTACAGATAGGTGCAATGCGGGATGGTTTCGAAGCTGGCGATGAGCGCCGTGTTCAGCTCGTTGCGCCTCCCCCAGAGCGGTGCGCATTGTTCGGCAAGCGTCGCCAACGGTTCGCGCAACATCAGCGCCAGTTGCTCGCGTTGCTGATAAATATTGTCTTTCCAGGAACTTTGCATTCGATCTTGACTGTTGCGTTGATGTCACAAAGCTTAACGCTATCGGCTTTTCCTTACATTCAGGCGGTCACTACCCGGGAATCCCTGACGGATCGCCCGCTGCGAAGCAGACGCAAAAATGGCCGCAAGGCGGCCATTTGAACCTGAAAAACGAGCCTGAAAAAAGCCGAATCAATCGGCGTAGAGCTTTTCCAGACGTTCATGTTTTTCTTGTGCTTCGATCGACAACTCAGCGGTCGGGCGGGCAAGCAGGCGAGGTATGCCGATTGGATCGCCGGTTTCCAGGCAGAACCCATATTCACCTTCTTCAATCCGGACGAGAGATGAATTGATCTTCTTCAACAGCTTGCGTTCACGGTCGCGTACACGCTGTTCAAGCAGGTTTTCTTCTTCAACGGTGGCACGATCGTTCGGGTCGGCGAAGACCTCGTTTTCTTTCAGGTGCTCGCCAGTTTCGCGGGCATTTTCCAGAATTTCATCGCGCATCTGCGTCAATTTGGCTTTGAAATAAGCCAATTGCGCTTCATTCATGTAGTCGGACTCGGGCATCGCCATGAGTTCTGCATCGTTCTGCGGAATGCCGGCGACTTTCTTGCTGGGCTTGGCGGATTTTGCGGCCCCCGCTTTGGCTGCGGGTTTTGCGACTGGAGTTTTGGTTTCTGCTGTTTTCATGGCCTTGAGTGGTTTTTCCGGTACGTCTAGGGGCGCGATATCGGCTTCAGGTTTTCTGGCTGGGGGCTTGGCGCTGATTGTAGATGGCGCGACGGCCTTGGGTTTATCTGGGGAGGCTGCGTTTTTTGCTCTTGTCGGTGTCGACGGTGTTGCTTCATGGACGGGCGCGGCAGCTTCAGCGGCAGGTTTCTTGAGGCGGCTCGCTACAGGTTTGCTGACTGGTTTCTTGGCTGCTGCTGCCACGATCGATTCCTCCGTCGGTGACACTGCGCTGAAAAATTAGCGGCGGATTGTGCCACACAGATGCGTCGCCTGGCGCAAGTTCAAATTTGATAGATACCGAGTGGGTCATTTGGATCGATCCCATCCATGAACGGTTTGCTGCGTTCGCGGTGCGTCACCTGATACATGCAGCCCATCCAGTTGCCGATCACCGCCTCGCCGGTATCGTGCCAGGTGTTGTCGATATTGGGCGCCACCAGGGCTTCCGGGAATTCCGGCAACGGCGTGCCGTTGGCGGTTGCCAGCCGAAGTTGCTGGCGCCATTCGAGCAGGATGGCCTGCTCGTGGCGGGCCAGATAATGGTCGGGAAATGGCGGGCTGTGCTTCAGTTTGCCCTGAGCATGCAACAGCGCATCACGCTTGTATTCCTTCAGCAGGGAAATCGTGTCGTACTCCGGATGGCCTTGGAAAAACACCATGCGCAGACCGTCGTGGCTGGTCGCCAGATGCACACCGACTTCCTCGCTTTCCACCAGCACGCGCAGTCCAGCGGCCTCGAACTGGGCACGCGAAACATCGTTCCAGCGCGAATGCGGCACATCGAAACGGGTGTTCACGTCGGCTACCAGCGGATGCCGCTTGTCTAGCACGCAATGCGAAAAGACACCCCAACGCTTGGCCGGCTGCATCACGCGCGGCTGACCATAGCGGAAATGCAGCACGGCATGGGTCGCCAGACACGACAGCAAGGTGGTGGTGACATTCTCCCAGGCCCATTCGATGACCTCGGAAAGCGGCGTCCAGAATGGCTCCTTCGATAGATCTTCGCCGGTGACATTGGCGCCGGTGATGATCAGCGCATCCAGACCTTCCGCCTTGATTTTGTCGAACGACTCGTAATATTTCGCTATATGCGCCGCCGCTTTGTCTCCGCGCGGAATCGCATCCAGCGTGAACGGATGCACATAGAACTGCGCAATCGGATTGCTCTCGCCAACCAGCCGGAAGAACTGGCGTTCAGTGGCTTCCAACGCGGTATCCGGCATCATGTTGAGCAGACCGATGTGGAGTTCACGGATATCCTGATTGGCAGCGCGATCAGCCGGCAGCACGATGGTGGTGCCGTCAGCGCGCAGACGTTGCAGTGTCGGCAGATCGTTGTGGGCGACTATGGGCATGGCAGCTCCGTCGTAGAATCTCAAACAAAACAAATAGGGGCGGGATTATTCCCCAACAAGGCTTCGAATTCCGAATTCTCTCTGACTCATAAACCCTGACTCATCAACCGCACTCATGTCCGCTTCACTCGCCCTGCTTCAGGAAGTCTTCGGTTATCCCGCGTTTCGCGGCCGCCAGGCCGACATCGTCGATCACGTCACGGCGGGCGGGGATGCGCTGGTGTTGATGCCGACCGGTGGCGGCAAGTCGTTGTGCTACCAGATTCCCGCATTGCTGCGGCGTGGCGTCGGCATCGTCGTGTCGCCGCTGATTGCGTTGATGCACGATCAGGTTGCGGCGTTGCGCGAGGCAGGGGTCAAGGCGGCGTATCTGAATTCGTCATTGAGCGGCATGGAAGCGGCCGCCATCGAGCGCGGTCTGTTCAATCAGGAATACGACCTGATCTATGTCGCGCCGGAACGCCTGGTTCTGCCGCGTTTCCTGTCGCTGCTGGAAGCAGTGGCGGAAGGCCCTGGGCTGGCGCTGTTCGCCATCGACGAAGCGCATTGCGTTTCGCAATGGGGGCACGATTTCCGGCCGGAATACATCCAGCTGTCGGTGTTGCACGAACGCTTCCCCAAGGTGCCGCGCATCGCGCTGACCGCGACGGCGGATGCCGCGACGCAGGCGGAGATCGTGCAGCGTCTGCAACTGGAAAAGGCGCGCATCTTCGTCTCCAGTTTCGACCGGCCCAACATCCGCTATCAGATCGTCGAGAAGGACAACGCGCGCACCCAGTTGCTCAACTTCATCCGCGCCGAACATGGCGACGACGCCGGCATCGTCTATTGCCTGTCGCGCAAAAAGGTAGAGGAAACCGCCGCCTGGCTGGTCGAACACGGCATCAAGGCGCTGCCCTATCACGCCGGATTGGAGCAGGTGGTGCGCCGGCGCAATCAGGATGCTTTCCTGCGCGACGACGGCATCGTCATGGTGGCCACCATCGCCTTCGGCATGGGCATCGACAAGCCCGACGTGCGCTTCGTCGCGCATCTGGACCTGCCCAAGAGCGTCGAGGGCTATTACCAGGAAACCGGACGTGCCGGCCGCGACGGTACGCCAGCCGATGCCTGGATGGCCTACGGCCTGGCCGATGCGGTGCAGCAGCGGCGGATGATCGAGGAAGGCGAGGCCGACGAGCAGTTCAAACGCCTTGGCCACGCCAAACTGGATGCGCTGCTGGCACTGTGCGAATCCGCCACCTGCCGGCGCCAGCGTCTGCTCAAGTATTTCGGCGAAGACAGCGGCCAGTGTGGCAACTGCGACATCTGCCTCAACCCGCCGCAAACCTGCGATGGCACGGAAGCGGCGCGCAAGGCGCTGTCCTGCGTGTTCCGCACCGAACAACGCTTCGGCGCGGTGCATGTGGTCGATGTGCTGCTCGGCCGTGATACCGAACGCATCCGCCAATGGCGGCACAACACGCTGAGTACCTACGGCATCGGCAAGGAACTGTCTGAGAAGGACTGGCGCGCGGTGTTCCGCCAACTGGTGGCGCTGGGCTATCTGGAGATCGACCACGGCAGCTACGGCGCACTCAAACTCAGCCCGGCCAGCCGCGCGGTGCTGAAGGGTGAACAGCAGGTCATGCTGCGCAAGCAGATCGAGAAAAAGGCGGCACGCGAGACACGCGGCAAGTCACCGGCAGCGCAGCTGGATGCCGACGCGCAGGTGTTGTTCGAGCAGTTGCGCGTCTGGCGCGGCGAAACCGCAAAGGAACACGGCGTACCCGCCTACGTCATCTTCCACGACGCCACGCTGGCGGAAATCGCCCATCTCTGTCCGCAATCCGAGGCGCAACTGCGTCAGATTTCCGGCATCGGCACGCGCAAGCTGGAGAGTTATGGTCCGGCGATCCTCTTGCTGTGCCAGCGCCACGCTGAGGAACACGGCTTGCCACCGCCTGCATCTCCCGCCGTTGTGGTGCGCAAAGCGCCTGTTGCCGTGCTCAACCAAGGCCTCGGCGACAGCGCCAGCCTGACCCTGCAAAGCCTGCGCGAAGGCGCGACGGTGGAAGAAATCGCCTTGGGTCGCGGCCTCAAGCCCACCACGATCTTCGGCCACTGCGCCGAAGCCATCAGCCTGGGCCTGCTTGAGCCGCACGAAGCCTTGCCGCTGCCGCTGGAAGAACTCGACGCCATCCGCGCCGCTTTCGAAGTGAATCGGGTCAATGGTCAACTGCGCATGAAACCGGTGTTCGAGCTGTTTGCCGAGCAGTACAGCTATGACCAGTTGCGCTGTGTGGCGGCGGGGATGGAGTTCAAATCTGTCGCTAGGGCTTAGAAGCCGGCTTCCCTTTGGTGGCGCACGGCAAGGACGATAACGGCATCAACGGTCAACCGATAGCGCGCCACATAACCGCTATCGCCGAAATCAATCAGCAATTCGCGGTAGGCCAGGTCATCCATGCCTTCGACGCTACGGCCTATCTGCGGATTTCGTTCCAATATTTGGACGGTGTTGACGATGACTTGTGCCGCGCGTTTGGCGGCAGCCGGATTCTTTGGGCGCAGGAAATCGCGCAAGCGTTCCAAGTCACGCAACGCTGTTGGCGTAAACAGTACACGCATCAAGGATGTGGAACCGGTGCCGCCAGTTCTGCTTCATCACCCCAGGAATTCAGCCAGGTGACCACTTCTTCACCAGTGACATGCAGGCCGGTTTCTTGATAGTCGCGCCACGCGTCCAGGGTTTCCTGGCGAAAAGTTTCGCGTTGCTCTTCGCGGGTGACGTATTGCTCAATGGCTTCGCGCATCAGCCAGTGCATGGGCCTGTTTTTATGTCCAGCAAGAAGTCGCATACGTTCCTTGAGAGGTTCGCCAAGGCGAACGGCAACAGGGGTGGATGGCATGGGTATTCTCCTGTAATACAGTTCGATACAGTATAGCGCTGGCTTGGTCGCCTCCCCAACGCTGCTGTCAGGCAAATATACTGGTCGCGTTTGCAACCTGCCCAAGGATGGCCGCATGGACTTCACCAGCGAATCCTTCGAACGCGGTCCGGAACTGGCGCGCAATGCTTCCGCGTTGCCGGCCACCAGCTACAACCTGAGCCGCATCCTGCTGGCGCAAAGCCGGACCGGTTGTGTATTCGTTCCGATGCGCGGCATGCAGTACATGGCGGTGATCGATGCTGAAGAAATCATCTTCGTCGACAGCCAGTACAAGCGCTGGGTGGAAGTGGCCTGGCGCGGCTTCAGGCCGGATCAGCGAAAGGCACTGGATGAAGCGGTGGCGTATCAGGTGGTGTTCTACACGCCGGAGGGCGCCGACACGCAGCGCAGGCTCCAGGGTGAGTTCCATGTCGCCATGACGTTGCTGGATTCACGCCGGCCTCACCCCGCGACGGCTAATGTGTTGGCGATGCCGAAGCGCTGAAACTTCAGCTGCGGTATTCGGCGTTGATCTTGACGTAGTCGTAGGAGAAATCGCAGGTCCACACGGTGGCGACGCTGTTGCCGCGTGCCAGATCGACCCGCACATTGATTTCCGGCGCCGCCATCACGCGCGCGCCTTCCTCTTCCCGATACGACGCCGCGCGGCCGCCGTTTTCCGCGACCAGCACATTGCCCAGCCACATGCGCAGGTGATTCACATCCAGATCAGCGATGCCGGCATAGCCGATGGCGGCGAGAATACGGCCAAGGTTGGGGTCGGAAGCGAAGAAAGCGGTCTTCACCAACGGCGAACGGCCGATGGCGTAACCGACCTGCTTGCATTCGGCCTCGTCCTTGCCGCCTTCGACGCGGATTTCCATGAACTTGGTGGCGCCCTCGCCGTCGCGCACGATGGCCTGGGCGAGTTCGATCATGACTTCGGTCACCACGGATTGTAGCGAGTCGAAACGTGAATCGGCGCTATCCATGATCACCGGAGCGGCGGTTGTGCCGGTGGCGATCAGGATGCAGGAATCGTTGGTCGAGGTATCGCCATCGACGGTGATGCAGTTGAACGACTTGTTCACCGCGTGGCGCAGCATGGCTTCCAGCGCCTCGCACGACACCGGCGCGTCGGTGGCGACGAACGACAACATGGTCGCCATGTTCGGGTGAATCATGCCGGAGCCCTTGGCAATGCCGGTGACGTTGAATTCGACGCCATCCAGCGATGCCTTGCGCGAGGTAGCCTTCGACACGATGTCGGTGGTCATGATCGCCTCCGCCGCCGCGCCCCAGTTGTCCGGTTTCAGGTCATTCAAAGCGGCGGGCAGTGCGGCGACGATCTTGTCGTGTGGCAGCGGCTCCAGAATCACACCAGTGGAAAACGGCAGCACCTGCTCCGGCAGGATGTTCAGGTTTTCCGCCACTGCAGCGCAGGTTTCCCGCGCCCGCCGCAGACCGTCCTCACCGGTGCCGGCGTTGGCGTTGCCAGTATTCACTACCAGCGCGCGGATGCCCGATTCGGCATGCAGATGTTCCTTGCAGAGCGTGACTGGCGCGGCGCAGAAACGGTTCTGCGTGAACACGCCAACCACTTCTGAGTCGGCTGGAAGCGTAATGACCAAAACATCGCGGCGACCGGGTTTCTTGATGCCGGCAGAGGCAATGCCGAGTTCAACACCGGCAACGGGACGCAGACTGGCGGGATCGGGGGCGGAGAGATTGACAGGCATGGCGGGGGCAGTGGAAGTGATGAAAAACGCGATTGTATGTCGATGCGGGGGACGCAAGCGCGAAGGCAAGAGCAGGCCCCGCCCTGTGATATTTACGGATGCTGATGCACGCCCATGCCGGCACAGAGAATGCTGGGATTCTTGCTACCGCTGGCGGCCATGATCTCCAGTTGCTGCAGCACCTTGAAACTGGCGGCTTCCATCTGCCCAAGAGAGACAACGCTTGCTTTGGCATCTCCCGCCATGAATTGTTTGACCGCATCGACGCCATGACGATGCACGCTGACATGAGGCGGTTCAAGTTCGACGTATCCGGGCAGTTTGGAAAAACAGTGTTGACCATCACCTTCGTAGTACCACATGCCCAGACGGCAATTCTTGTGACTCGATAATTCATTGGGGGTCTTGCTGGAAAGCCCCATAAAAATCTTGTAGACCTCCATTTTGAACACCAGATGATCCAGCTTTGCTGTTTCGACGAAGCTGCGTAACGAGGTGGCTGCGATGGTGCCGATCATCGCTTCGGAGAGTTCCATCAACTCTTTCATGCCGCTATAAGCCTGTACTCCGTCCCGATTTAATGCCTCAGTTTCTTTAGGATCGACATGGACGCGGGTGCGCACTGAGTTGGCTTCTTCCTGCACGGTTTGGACCAAAATGGAAATTTCTTCCGTGGCCTTGCGCGTGCGTTCAGCCAATTTGCGTACCTCATCCGCCACTACGGCAAATCCGCGTCCTTGTTCGCCGGCGCGAGCGGCTTCGATGGCTGCATTCAGCGCCAGCAGATTGGTCTGGTTTGCGATGTCCTTGATCAGATTGCCGATGCCGCCGATCTCCGTCGTGCGCGCATGCAGATCGGCGACTGCGGTGGATGTGTCTTCCAGCCTCCCGACGAACAGTTTCAGATTGCTGGTCATTCGTTCGACGATGCCGAGGCTGTCACCGACCGAATGGACGTTGTGCACGACCTGATCCATCTCGTGCTTCATGGCGCCAGCCAACTCAGCCAAGGATGTCTGAGATAATTTCAACGACTCGCTGAAGTTGCCGAGATGCTCGGTCAGACTGCTCAGACGCAGCACCTCGTTGATCAGGCGCTGCCGCTCGGCTTCCAGCTGATGGTTGTTGCCGTGAGTCAGCTCAAGTTGCTGCCGTAGCGCGGCGTTTTCCTGTTCCAGCTCTTCAATGCGTTGCGGGTTTTGATCGGCTTGAAAGTGGCGCATGAATCCCATTGCATCTTCCTAGATGAGTATTGGCATCGCGCGGCAGCCGCTTGTTCCGCTTGTTCAGCTTGCAAGATGATGGCCGCTGTTCTTCGGCTTTCGGGCTCTTATTGTCGCTTCGGCGGCGTATCCGTAACGGGTTATCCAGTGGGTAAGCCGCCAAAAGTTGCTCAAGTATAGAACTGCCCAGGCGACGCATGTGCGCTGAAATGCCGATACGCCGTGGTCTGTTGAAAGCCCATCCGATGGGTACATATGCGGGCGTAGACGGGATATGCAGCATTCGGCGTGGGATACCGTGAAATGAAAGCGGGTCGAATTAATCCCCTCCCAACCGCTTTTTGTGACGATTCAAGCTGCCCGTCAGTTCTGAAATGATTTCACTGGCAGCGTGGATGACCTGGTTGGGCGTAAAGCCGCAGTGGCGCATTTCGCGGTAGAAGCCGCGTGCCAACATCTTGGCGACTTTGTCCGGTTCGTGGGCGGTGAGTGAAACGACGGCGCAGGCGTCGGTGCTACCTTCCAGCGTGAAGGCCATCTGGGCGAAGCGGGAGTCGAGCAGGCGGTCCAGGCGTCCGATCTGGATTGCGCGACCGACCAGTAATGCGGCCAGTTCGGCGTTTGCCTGGTCGTTCTTGGAAAAGTGGGCGCGGTCGATGGGCTGGCTGATGTTCAGCACGCCGGCCGGGCGGCCACCCAGCATGACCGGACACGACATGAAACCGCCGCCTTCCCCGTCATACCGCGCCAGTTCCTTCCAGGGAGATTGGGCGATGTTGGCGATGCGAACGCTGGCGCCACTGGCAAGCACTTCACCCGCGATGCCCTGGCCGGCGCTCTGTTCTTCCTTCCAGGCCGCTTCCGGCAGTTCACCGAACAACGCGGCCAGCTTCAGACTCGGCCCCTTGTCGCCGGGGGCTACGTCGAGCAGCATGAGCGAAACCCGGCGCGCGGCGAGAAGATCGCCGACGATGCAAGTCAAGCCATACAGTTTGTCTTCAAACGGGCCATGAATTTCGTAGCCCGCCAGTTCCAGCCACTTTTGCTGACGAAGTTCAGGATTGGACATCGCACCTCCCTATTGTTATTTGCATGAGTTACTCGGGCGTTGAATAGAACCACATATTCAGGATTGAATGATTTTCCGTGCCAGTTCCGCGCCATTGCCTACATAGCTGGCAGGCGACATGGCCAGCAGATCTTGCTTGGCCGCGTCCGGAATGGCCAGATCGAGAATGAACGCCGCCAGCGTTTCACGGTTGATGCCGGCCTGACCACGGGTCAGCTTTTTCAATTGTTCATAGGGTTTCTCCAGGCCATAGCGGCGCATCACGGTCTGGATCGGTTCGGCCAGCACTTCCCAATTGTGGTCCAGGTCTTCCGCCAGGCGCGCCGGGTTGGCTTCCAGCTTGCCGAGGCCACGCAGCAGGCTTTCATAGCCTAGCAGCGCATATCCCAGCGCAGTGCCCATGTTGCGTAGCACGGTGGAATCGGTCAGGTCGCGCTGCCAGCGCGAGATCGGCAATTTTTCCGACAGATGCCGCAATACGGCGTTGGCCAGGCCGAGATTGCCTTCCGAATTCTCGAAGTCGATCGGGTTGACCTTGTGCGGCATGGTCGAGGAGCCGACTTCGCCTTCCTTCACCTTCTGCTTGAAGTAGCCCAGTGAGATGTAGCCCCAGACATCGCGGTCGAGGTCGATCAGGATGGTGTTGAGGCGGGCGAAGGCGTCGTACAGCTCGGCCATGTAGTCGTGCGGCTCGATCTGGATGGTGTACGGGTTGAAGTCCACTCCCAGACCGGTGACGAATTTCTCGGCAAAGGCGGCCCAGTCGAAATCCGGGTAGGCCGAAAGATGCGCGTTGTAATTGCCCACAGCACCGTTGATCTTGCCCAGCATTTCCACCCCCGCGATGCGTTGCGTGGCGCGCCGGACACGGTACAGCACGTTGGCCATTTCCTTGCCCAGCGTGGTTGGCGACGCCGGCTGGCCATGCGTGCGTGCCAGCATCGGCAGGTCAGCCAGATTGACTGCGAGTTCTTCCAGCCGGGTTTCCAGTTGCCGGATTGCCGGCAGCATGACTTCGCGTCGTGCGGCTTTCAGCATCAACGCATGCGACAGGTTGTTGATGTCTTCCGAGGTGCAGGCGAAGTGGATGAATTCGCTGACCCGCATCACTTCGGTATTGTCGGCCAGCTTGTCTTTCAGAAAATATTCGACCGCCTTGACGTCATGATTGGTGGTTTTTTCGTGCGTCTTCACCGCTTCCGCATCAGCCAGGGAGAAGTCGCTGACAATGCTGTCGAGCTGGCTCAAGGTGGCGGTGCTGAATGGCGGCACTTCGGCGATTGCCGGCTCGGCGGCGAGCGCTTTCAGCCATTCCACTTCAACCTGCACGCGATAGCGGATGAGCCCGAATTCACTAAAAAAGGGTGCCAACTTGGCGCCACTGCGACGGTAGCGGCCATCGAGCGGGCCGAGGGCGGTGAGGGAGTTGAGTTCCATGTCGCTTTTCCGATTCAAAGTTTCAGCTTCAGCGCCAGCGCGGCTTGATTGCGCGTGGTCTTCAGCAGGCCTAGTAGTTGTGACGAAATCTGCAGCGGCTGCACGCCCCGATCGGCATAGATCAGACCGAGTGGCTTGTCCTTGACCATGATCGGCAGCAGCAGGAACGAATGTGCATGCAGGGCGCGGCGATGCCATTCCGGGATCCGGTTGCGAATGTTATCCGCGCCGGCGTCGGAAATCATGATGTCCTGGCCATTGGCAATGGCAGCATGGAAAACGTCCGGGGTGAAGGACAGCGGGATACGGAAAGCATTGCGGGTGTGCGTGGTGTGCTCGCCGAGGCCGACGCGGCCAATCAGGCTCTGGCTGGCGCGGTCGAGCACGCAGATCACGACATGGTCGAACAGTTCGGTGCGGTAGAACAGTTCTGCCAACAACTTGAAAATATCCGACAGGTGATAGTCGCCCAGCATCATCTGGGTCATGTCCTGCATGCCCAGCGCGAGCACGTTGGTCGAATCATTATCCGTGTTGGTGTCCAGTGCATCCGCCGTCGTTGCAGAATCCGCTGCCTCCTCCTCTTCCGCCGGGCCTGCGAGCAGTTGCTTCATCAACGCGCTCTGGTTGATGTTGATATTCAGGATCGCGGTTTCACTCTTGACCTTGTGTGCCGCTTTATGCGCGGTTTCATACAGGCCTTCTCGCGTGATCTGGACGGCGTCGTGATAGCGCTGAAACAGGTTTTCGATCGACTGTTCCTGCTCCTTGGCCGACTTTCCGGCAATGCTGCGATGCAGGTCGCGCGCCATGTTGGCGACGATGCGCAAGCGATCCGAGTTATTCGCCCCCGGTTTCTTCAGCGGCGCCGCATCCAGCGGTGCCATGGCGTGCAGCAGATTGGGCGGGAAATGCCAGTGCTTGGCAATGGCGAGACCGAGTTCGTCGTAATCCACACCCAATATCTGGCGGCTGGCGGTCGATTCATCCAGCATTTCCTGCGCCATCAGGGTATTCACTTGCTCGGTTTTATCGAAGAAATGAAAGCGTGCCATCAGCTTGCCCAGATCGCGGAACAACGAGCTGATGAAGGCTTCTTCGCTATCGCGTACGCCAGAGCTGCTGGCGAGCATGCGGCCAAGTACACCGCGATAAAAACTGTCGATCGCCTCGCCGCGCAAGACATCAACATTCGACTGATTGCGCAGATGCTCGAACAGCATCAGCGAAACCGCCGCATTGCGCACCGCATCGAAGCCGAGGATGTAGACGGCGCGTGAAATTGTGCTGATTGGCTGGCTGCCAAAGGAACCGAAATGCGCGGCATTGACCAGACGCAGCAGTTTTTTGGTCAACGAAATATCGCGCAGGATGATGTCGGTTATCTGGCTGGCGCTGCTGTTGTCATTTCCGACAGCGTGATTGATCTCGGTGATCGTGCGCGAAAGTGCCGGGAAATCATCGCCGGCGGTCATTTCCGCCATCAGTTTTTCAAGGGGCGTCTGCTGATGTTCTAGGTTCATGCGGTCTTTCAGACAGCGCGCCGATCCAGCAGCGCTTGCGCGATGGTCATGCCATCGACATGTTCGAGTTCGCCGCCAGCCGGCAGGCCGCGTGCAATGCGGCTGACCGAGAGGCCACGTGCTTTCAGGAGTTCGCTGGCGTAATGCGCGGTGGCTTCGCCCTCGGCAGTGAAGTTGGTCGCCAGGATGACTTCTTCGGTGACACCATCGCGGGCGCGTTCGATCAATCTTTCCAGCCCGATCTCCTTCGGCCCGATGCCATCGAGCGGACTCAGCCGGCCCATCAGCACGAAGTACAGACCTTGGTAAGCCTGCGTTTCTTCCAGTCGATTCAAATCCGCCGGCATTTCCACCACGCACAACTGGCGCGCATTGCGGCTCGGGCTGGCGCAGGTTTCGCAGACTGGCGCTTCGCTGAAATTGTTGCAACGCCGGCAATGTTGCAAGGTATCCAGCGCATTGGTCAGCCCCACCGCCAACTTCGCCGCGCCGGCGCGATCGCGTTGCAGCAGGTGATACGCCATCCGCGCCGCCGATTTCGGGCCGACGCCAGGCAGCACGCGCAGGGCGTCGATCAGGCTGGAAAGGGCGTTAGGGAGGGGCATCTATGAATTTGGCAAAGGGTGATTTCTTGTTAAACAGTCATTCCGGCAAAAGCCGGAGTCCAGAAGGACCACGTTCTTTACGCAGGTTTATGCGTGACAACAACGTGTGTGTGCTCTGTTTCAAACCGCCCGATGGTGCGGGGAAGTCCGGTTAGATGCCAGCCCCAGATTAGGGCTCTGCATGGTCATCATTCAATTTTCACGTACGGTCTAATGCTCTCTAATGTTTTGGGGCCAATACCATAGACCCTTAGCAAGTCGTCAGCTGTAGAGTATGGCCTACCGTCAATGATGGCTTGCGCGATAGTCTCGCTGACTCTCGGTAGCGTACGCAACTCCGCAAATGACGCGTGATTCACGTTCACAACCGAAGGTGGAACCTGAGTGGGCGGGATTGAAAATGGACCGTGGTTTGAACTGCGTGGACTCACGATGGCAACGATGATGATGAATGCGAAAAGAGTGCCCACTATGAGCCATACGCGTTTAACACCTGTTGTTGGCGAACCATCATTGGTTCGCCTTTCTCTCATGTAATCTCTATCTTGGAGTCCCATATTTGATCAAAAAAGATAAAACTTAAAACGCAAAAAAAGCGACAGACCACGAGCCGCCGGTAACTGGTTGTCCACCAGTAAACTCATGCTGCGATGAGAATGGAGTGGTCTGCCTGGATGGTGGCGTATTCAAGGGTTGCCAGGATGTCTTCTTCTTCGAGGAAGGGAAAATCCTCGAGAATTTCCGCATGAGATGCTCCCGCACCAAGTAATCCAAGGATGTCTGCGACACGAATCCGATATTCCCGAATGCAAGCGCGACCACCGCATTTCCCCGCTTCAATCGTGATGCGATCAAGTTGTTTGGGACTCATCTAGACCTCCTTGCATGCACTAACCGACTTTAAGCATTTCACAGCACATCAGAACGGCAGCTTGAACCCCGGCGGCAACGGCAGTCCGGCGGTGGCGCTGGACATCTTTTCCTGGCTGTATGCATCGACCTTGCGTACCGCGTCGTTGAAGGCGGCGGCGATCAGGTCTTCCAGCATGTCCTTGTCGTCGGCGAGCAGCGAGGGGTCGATGCTGACGCGTTTGACGTCGTGTTTGCCGGTCATGGTGACTTTGACCAGACCTGCGCCGGATTCGCCGTCGACTTCCATTTCGGCCAGTTTTGCCTGCAGCTTCTGCATGTTTTCCTGCATCGCCTGGGCTTGTTTCATCAGATTGCCGATTCCGCCTTTGATCATGTGTTGCCTTTCAGAAAATTAGCTTGCCGCCGCGCTGCGCGGGCGGATGTGGGTGAGCGTGGCGTCGCATTCGCGGACCAGGATTTGTACGTTGGGATCGTCGTGGATGGCTTGTTCGGCTTCACTCTGGCGAACGGCCAGTTCGCGCGCGCGTTCGGCGGCGGGCGATTGCCGGGTAGCGGCCGTGAGATCGATTTCAACCTTGATCGCGGCGCCGAGCTTTTCCGCCAAAGCCGCGCGCAGCTTGTCGCCGACACTGGCGAGCAGAGCCTTCTGGCTATCCGGCAGCACCAGACGCAGAACAGTGTCATTGCGCTCGATTTGTTCGCATTGCATGGCGAGCTGTCGCACCAGACCGGGCAGGCTCTCCGCCAGCGTTCGCCAATCCGGGGCGCTGGCTGTGCGTTCGCTATTCGATACGGTTTGCACTGGTACAGCGTGCTCCGCAATCGCTGTCGGTAGTGGTTCATTTGCCGCTGTCGCAATGGCGATGGGGGACCGCAGCGGGCTGTTTGGAATTGGTGCACTCAAAGTAGCAGCGGGGCGTGCCGGCGCTTTCGAACTTGCGGCAACCGGTGTGGCGCTGGCGTTGCCAAGGGGGCTGCTCGGTGTACGCGCGGCGGGTTTGTTGGTCGCCCCGTTGGTCGCCCCGTTGGTCGACCTCTCAGCCGGCCCGTCACCCGGCGCAAACGCCAGCATGCGCAGCAGCGTCATGCTGAAGCCGGCATATTCATCCGGCGCCCATTCCAGATCGCGGCGGCCCAGCGTGGCGATCTGGTAATGCAGTTGCACGCTTTCCGGGTCGAGCTGGCTGGCCAACTGAAACAGCCTTTCGCGCTCCGGTGTGTCTTCACTCACCGCTTCCGGCACGCTCTGGGCAAGTGCGATCTGGTGCAACAGCGCCGCCATATCCTGCAAAGCGGCATCGAACGAGAAGCCGCGCGCGGCGAGTTCGGCCGCTTCCGCCATCAGGCGTGGACCATCCTGCACAGCCAGTGCTTCCAGGATCGGCATCAGATAGGCCTGGTCGATGACGCCCAGCATGGCGCGAGTTTCGGCTTCCTTGACCTCGCCGGTGCAGTAGGCGATGGCCTGGTCGGTCAGCGACAGCGCGTCGCGCATGCTGCCGGCGGCGGCGCGGGCGATCAGGCTGAGTGCACCCGGTTCGAACACAATGTTCTCTGCTTCCAGCACGTTCTTCAGATGGCCGGAGATGTGACCCGGCGGCATCTGTTTAAGGTTGAACTGCAGGCAGCGTGACAGCACGGTGACCGGTACTTTTTGCGGGTCGGTGGTGGCGAGGATGAAAATGACGTGGCCGGGCGGTTCTTCCAGCGTCTTCAACATGGCGTTGAATGCGTTCTTCGACAGCATGTGCACTTCGTCGATGATGTACACCTTGTAGCGCCCGGCGGTAGGCGCGTACTGCGCGTTCTCGATGACGTCGCGCATGTTGTCGATGCCGGTATTCGAGGCGGCATCGATTTCGATCAGGTCGATGAAACGGCCACCGTCGATCTCCGTGCAAGCCGGACAAACGCCGCAAGGCTCGGCGGTGGGATGGTCGTCATGGGTACAGTTGAGGCACTTGGCGAGGATGCGCGCCAGCGTCGTCTTGCCGACACCTCGGGTGCCGGTGAACAAATAGGCGTGATGCAGCCGACCTTGCGCCAGCGCATTGGATAGCGCCCGGACCACATGTTCCTGGCCAACCAGTTGCGAAAAATTGCGCGGACGCCATTTGCGGGCGAGAACTTGATGGCTCATTAAGTGGGGGGCGGGTAGGAAAAGGTCAGTAGTTGAAGCCGAGGCGAATCATGTGCAGGTTGACTCCCTCATTCGGGTTGGCCAGATTGGCGTTGGAGAAATGCTGATAGCGATAACCGAGTTCATAGCGGTCTTTTTCGCCCAGGTTCCAGCCGAAGCCGAGAATGTCGCTGAACAGCAGCTTGCTGCCCAACTGGCGCGAGTCGTTCAACTGGTCATGTGTCAGGTAGCGCGCGCCAATGCCGCCTTCGAGAAAGAATCGGCTGACGCCGGGGCTGAGGCGGAATATGGGCGAAAAGCCAATATCCCAGACGTTGCGTTTGCCGGCGCCCTTGCTCTGCATGTACCCCAGGCCGGCTTCCCAGAAGCCGCTGGCATTCCAGATTTTGCTCAAGCTCCAGTACTTGTTCCAGTTCCAGCGCAAGCTGACCTGGGCGGTTTGCATCTGCTCGTCTCCGTAGCCTGCTTGTATGCTGGCACCGCTGATTGCGTACGAGGGAAAAGACATGCTGAGGCCAAGCATCACGGCCATCACCGATAAAATGTTGCGAGCGAAAAGTGCAGCTTGATTCATGCTGAACACCTCGTTTTCAAAATTTGGGGGTGGTGGCGAGCCTGACCCCCGGCACTGGTATCGACCGCTGTGGCTGCTTCCTTCCGGACCTGACCAGGTTCACGGCTTAGCCATGCGGGGAGGCCCGCCGCCGCGAATTCTAGCCTATCGCGGCATGCCACGTCTCCTCCCCCTTATTCCTCTTCGGCTGGTGTCGCCAGGCGACGCGCCCGCACGGCTTCGGCCAGTTCGCGCAGCAGCGGTTCGGTAGCATCCCAGCCGATGCAGGCATCGGTGACCGAGACGCCGTGCGCCAGCGGCTTGCCGGGCACCAGGTCCTGGCGGCCCGGGTTGAGATGGCTTTCGATCATGACGCCGAAGATGCGCTGGTCGCCGGCCGCAAGCTGACCAGCGACATCGTGGCCGACGTCGATCTGACGTTCGAATTTCTTGCTCGAATTGGCGTGCGAGAAATCGATCATTACCTGTTGTCGCAGGTTGGCGCCGGCCAGATCCTTGCACGCGGCGTTGACGCTGGCTGCGTCGTAATTGGTCGTTTTGCCGCCGCGCAGGATGATGTGGCAATCCTCGTTGCCGGCGGTCTTGAACACCGCGACATGGCCGGATTTGGTGATCGAAACAAAGTGATGCCGCGCGGTGGCCGCCTTGATCGCGTCTACCGCCATCTTGATACCACCGTCGGTGCCGTTCTTGAAGCCGACCGGGCACGACAGGCCGGAGGCCAGCTGCCGGTGCGACTGCGATTCGGTGGTGCGCGCGCCAATGGCGCCCCAGGCGACCAGATCGGCGATGTATTGCGGCGAGATCAGATCGAGAAACTCGGTGCCGCAGGGCAAGCCCATCTCGTTGATATCCAGCAACAATTTGCGCGCCAGCCGCATGCCTTCGTTGATGTCGAAGCTTTCATCCATGTGCGGATCGTTGATCAGGCCCTTCCAGCCCACCGTGGTGCGTGGTTTCTCGAAGTACACCCGCATCACGGTGATCAGGTCGGCTTCCAGTTCAGTCGCCAGCAGTTTCAGCTTTGCGGCATATTCCAGTGCGGCAGCGGTGTCGTGAATCGAACACGGCCCGACGACAACGACCAGACGGTCATCAGCGCCGCGCAGCACGTCATGAATCTGGCTGCGCGCATGAAAGGTTGTATTCAGCGCGGTTTCGCTCGCTTTCAGTTCGCGCATGATCTGCATGGGCGCGAGCAGTTCGTCGCTCTGTTCGATGCGGGTATCGTCGGTCCTGATGTGTGCCATTTTACTGCTCCAGTGGGTGCCAGCCCTGAACGAAAAACCGCCAGCGGGCTGGCGGTTTTCGGGGAATCTGAGATCGCGTTTACTTCAACACGGATGCGTCAATCCTGTCCAACCGCCGAAGGCAGCCGGGTAAATCGAAAAAAGTGTTGACGAATCATGTTCATAGGCGGCTGATGCTAACAGAGGATGCTGCCCTGCAACAAGCCGCACACGGTAAGCAAATCGCTGTGAGCTACAGCATGGTCGTGGGGCCGCATTCATGGCAAAAACTGGCTTCGCGCTGACATTGATGGTGATCTTGCCGTCCTGCATGGGCAAAATTCGAACCGCCGCGAGGCCGATCCGTTTCCATTCGACAACTAATATGAGGTGATTCCGATGCAAAACACGTTGCAACAATATTCCGATCTGGTCCTGCAGTACGCCACCGACGCCGGCTTCAAGGTGCTGGCGGCGATCGTTTTCTGGATTGTCGGCCGCTGGCTGATCGGTCTGGTCGGTCGCATGCTGCATAGCGCGCTGGGCCGGCAGAAGGTGGATCCGACCCTGATGCGTTACATCGGCAGCTTTGTCGGCGTGACGCTGAACATCGTGCTGGTGGTCGCCATCCTCGGCTACTTCGGCGTCGAGACCACCAGCTTTGCGGCCCTGGTTGCCGGCGTCGGCATCGCCATCGGCGCTGCCTGGGGCGGTTTGCTGTCGAATTTTGCGGCCGGTGCGTTCCTGATCGTGCTGAAGCCATTCAAGGTGGGCGATTTTGTCACCGTTGGCGGCGTCACCGGTACGGTCAAGGAAATTGGCCTCTTCGCCAGCGCGCTGGATACGCCGGACAACGTGATGACGCTGATCGGCAATGCCAAAATATTTGGCGACACGATCCAGAACTTCAGCAGCAACCCGTATCGTCGCGTCGAACTGAAATGCCAGCTGGCGGGGTCCGCCGACCATGTCGCGGCGATGCTGCTGCTGCGCGAAAAGATCGCCGCGATTCCGAATGTGCTGAAAGATCCCGCCGTCGAAGTCGAAATCCTCGATTTCAATCTGGTCGGCCCGATTCTGGCGGTGCGCCCGTTCTGCCATACCGATCATTACTGGCAGGTTTATTTCGACGGCAATCGCACGATCCGCGAATCACTCGCCGCCGCTGGTTTCCCGGCGCCGATGCCAGCGCAGGTGATGATCACGCAAGCGGCGGCCTGAACTGGCAGGCGTCGGGCGGCGGCCTTCAGTGTGCCGCTTCCCAGTTCGCGCCGACGCCGACTTCCGCTTTCAGCGGCACATTCAGTTGCGCCACGCCGCACATCTTTTGCGGCAGGCCGATGCGGACGGCTTCCAACTCGCTTTCCGGCACTTCCAGCACCAGTTCGTCGTGCACCTGCATGATCAGTCTTGATTGCAGGCCGCTGGCGTCCAGCCAGCCCTGTACTGCGATCATTGCCAGCTTGATCAGGTCGGCGGCCGTGCCCTGCATCGGCGCGTTGATCGCGGCGCGCTCGGCGCCCTGGCGGCGCGGGCCGTTGCTGCGGATTTCCGGCAAATATAGGCGGCGGCCGAACAGGGTTTCGACATAGCCAAGCTGCTTCGCCTGTTCGCGGGTGCGGTTCATGTAATCCAGCACACCCGGATAGCGTGCGAAGTAGCGGTCGATATAAAGCTGTGCCGCGCCGCGTTCGACATTCAGTTGCGCCGCCAGGCCGAATGCAGACATGCCGTAGATCAGGCCGAAGTTGACCGCTTTCGCCATCCGCCGCATGTCCGGCGTCACCGCTTCCAGATCGACGCCCTGCACTTCAGCGGCGGTGGCGGCGTGGATATCGGCATCGGCGGCGAAGGCTTGCAGCAGACTGGCATCGCCGGACAAGTGCGCCATGATGCGCAGCTCGATCTGTGAATAGTCGGCCGACACGATGACGTTGCCGGCATCGGCGATGAACGCCTCGCGAATCTTGCGGCCTTCGGCTGAACGCACCGGAATGTTCTGCAGATTGGGGTCGTTGCTCGATAGCCGGCCGGTCACCGCTACGGCTTGTGAATAGTTGGTATGCACGCGGCCGGTGCGCGGATTGACCATGTTCGGCAGCTTGTCGGTGTAGGTCGATTTCAGCTTCGCCAGACTGCGATAGTCGAGGATCAGTTTCGGTAGCGGATGATCCAGCGCCAGTTCCTGCAACGCATCTTCATTCGTCGAAGGCGCGCCGCCGGGGGTCTTTTTCTTCGGCTTCAGGCCGAGCTGGTTGAACAGGATCTCGCCCAGCTGCTTCGGCGAGTTCAGGTTGAACGGCTGGCCGGCGGCCTGATGCGCCTTGCCTTCCAGCGCCACCATCTCCAGCGCCAGCGTGCCGGAATGCGCGCGCAGCAAATCGGCATCGAGCTTGACGCCGTTGCGTTCGACGCGCGCCAGGATCGGCAGCAGCGGCATTTCGATGTCACGGTAGACCGATTCCAGATGCGGTTCCGCGACCAATGCCGGGTGCATGTGCTGATGCAGGCGCAGCGTGATGTCGGCGTCCTCGGCGGCGTAGGTGCTGGCGCGTTCGATATCGACCTGATCGAAACCGATCTGGCCGGCGCCCTTGCCGCATACCTCTTCATATTTGATGGTTTTCTTGCCCAGATGCCGCGCCGCCAGCGTGTCCATGTCGTGCCGCTCATGCGCTTCCAGCACATAGCTTTGCAGCAGCGTGTCGTGCGCCATGCCGCGCAGCTGGATGCCGTGGTTCATCAGCACATGCCAGTCGTACTTCAGGTTCTGGCCGACCTTGGCGCGGCTGGCGTCTTCCAGCAGGGGTTTCAACCGGGCCAGGGTTTCGGCGAGCGGCAATTGCGTCGGCGCGCCGGCATAGTGATGCGCCAGCGGCAGGTAGGCAGCTTCGCCGGCATCGACGCTGAATGAAAGGCCGACCAGTTGCGCCGTCATCGGATCGAGGCTGGTAGTTTCGGTATCGAGGCAGATCAGGTCAGCGGCATTCAGCTTGTCGATCCAGCGAACCAGCGCAGCTTCATCGAGCAGGGTTTCGTAATGCCGCTCGACCGGTGTCGCAGCGGCAACAAGCGGTGGCGTTGCGGCTGCCGCTTCCCCGTCCGCGGACGCCGGCTCGGTTACCTCGCGCAGCCAGGTGCGGAAGTTGTATTTGGCAAACAACGCGGCCAGCGTCTCGCGGTCCTCCGGTTTCCAGTCGAGTTGATCCAGGCGTTGCGGCAGTTCGACATCACATTTCACCGTGATCAGCTTGCGTCCCATCGGCAACCAGTCCAGCGCATTGCGCAGGTTGTCGCCGACCGCACCCTTGATCTCGCCGGCGCGCGCCATCAAGGCATCCAGATCGCCGAACTCCGCCAGCCATTTGACCGCTGTCTTCGGGCCTACCTTGGGCACACCGGGCACGTTATCGACGGTGTCGCCGATCAGCGTCAGGTAATCGACGATACGTGCTGGCGGCACGCCAAACTTGGTCAGCACGCCGGCTTCGTCCAATGTTTCATTGGTCATCGTGTTGATCAGGCTGACCTGCGGCGTCACCAGTTGCGCCAGATCCTTGTCGCCGGTCGATACCACCGCTCGCATGCCGGCTTCTTCGGCTTGTCGGGTCAGGGTGCCGATCACGTCATCCGCCTCGACGCCCTCGATCATCAGCAGCGGCCAGCCGAGCGCCCGCACCGCGTCATGCAATGGCGCGATCTGGCTGACCAGATCGTCCGGCATCGGCGGCCGTTGCGCTTTGTATTGCGGATACCAGTCGTCGCGGAAAGTCTTGCCCTTGGCGTCGAACACGCAGGCGGCATAGGCGCTCGGGTAATCCTTGCGCAGCTTTTTCAGCATGTTGATGACGCCATACATCGCCCCGGTCGGCAGACCTTCCGGGTTGCGTAGATCGGGCAGGGCGTGAAAGGCGCGGTAGAGATAGCTGGAGCCATCGACCAGCAGGAGAGTAGGCATCATGTCGGAAGTGTCGTAGCAAGACGCCGCATTGTAGTGCCGTCGAGCTGGCCGGCTCGACGGCTTGCGCAGACTCAGACGATGCTGTCGTTGATGGCCTGCTCGATCTTGACCTGAACGGCGGCGTCCAGCGTGTTGGTGTAGACGTCGAAGGTGTGGCCGCCCTCGCTCAAAGGGGTGACGTCCTTGCTCCAGACATCCAGCCCGGCGCCGTCCTTGAACGACACACTATCACCGGCATCACCCAGGATGCTCAGCGTCTTGCCGCTGTCGGTCATGTCCAGCACGTCCTGCAAACTCAGGTTGGCGAGCGAGTGGTCCTGGCCGGCCGGCATCAGATCGATGCTTTCGATATTGCTGGGTTTGACCGGCGCGGCATCGAAATCGAGGTTCTCGCCCAGCCGGAGTTGCACCACGTCGACGCCGGCCAGCCCGTTCAGCGCAGCGCCATCGTAAAGCAGCGTGTCGTCACCCGTGGTAGCCAGGCTGTCGCCGATGTCGATTGACAAGGTATCAGTCTCAGTGGCCGAGGTGTCGCCGCCATCGCTGGTGAAGGCGGTGACGGTGAGCGTGCCGACGCGGGCGGACTGGATGAACGTCAGGTTATTGACGTCGGTGTTGCTGACCCCGCTCAGCGTGTAGATGTCGTTGCCGCTGTCGTAGCTGGCGGCAATCGGCGTGCCGCTGGCAAAGAAGGCGGCGAATGCGCCGAGCCCTTCAATGGTCAGGGTGGCGGTTTCGGAGCCGTCGGTATCCACCATGGTGGCATTCAGGTTGAGCGCAATCTGGCTGCCCTCGTTGCCGAACGACAAGGTGGGGGCGAGGGTGATGCCGTCAAAGTCGGCGTCGCCGTTGACGATAAGATCGAAGCTGGCGCTGGTCTCGATTGGCGACAGGCCGGTTTCCTGCGTCAGCACGGTCAACTGCAGGCCGGTGACAGTGCCGCTCCAGTTGGGTGGCGGCAGAATGGCCAGGTAGGCCGGCAATTGGCCGGAGGCTGGCGAAATGGACCAGATGTTGTTGCCCAGGCCGTCGTCGCCGGCATTGGTGGCCAGCACGGCGGCGCCGGCATTGGCACCGACGTAGACCAGGTAGCCGTTCGGCACGTTTTTCAGCACGGCGCCGACGACGCGTTCCGAACTGTCGCCATCCACCAGATTCGCGCCGGTGAGGGTGAGCGCGATGCGGGTGTCTTCATCGCCGGTGGCGGAAACGAAACCGCCGGCATCGAGTCCGCTGTTGACCGGTGCGATCGTGAAGCTGTCGCTTCCGGAACTGGTCACGACATTGCCGGCGTTGGACTCCTGTCCCTGCAGATAAGCGGTCAGGCTGGCGCTGCCGCTGGCATGCGAACCGGGGGTGAAGGTGAAGCTGAGGCTGTCGCCGAAATCGACGTTTTCGATCACGTAGTAGTCGCCATTCGGCACACCGGCGACGCTGTTCACCGTCGTGGTGAACCGCGGTCCGCCGCTATCGCTGAGGCTACCGCCGGCGGGGCTGAGGCCGGAGGCGTCCACTTGCAGATAGAGTTTGCCGTCGTGCAGTTCGGCAAAGTCGGCGAAGGCGCCGTCGGCCGGATTGGACAACTGCACGCTGAAAGTGACCGGGCTGCCTTCACTGACATCCGGTGCGCTGATCGCGATGCTGGCCGAATCGGTGACCGGCGTCAGCACCTGGGATATCGCCAGGGTCGAGTCGTTGCGTTTGCTGCCGCTGGCATAGGTGGTCAGGGTGGCGTTGAAATCCAGGCTGCCGGTGTTGCTGTTCAGGTTGGCCGGCGGTGTCAGGCTGATGCCGTTGAGCAGGGCTTGCAGCGCGGTGTTGTCACCGTTGCCGCTGGCGGTCCAGGTGTCGATGCCGTTGACCTGGGTCAGCGTCATGCCGGAAACCCCCATGCCGGCGGGCAGGTTGCTCAAAGTGATGGAGAACGGGCCGCTGTCGCTGATCTGGGCGTTGATGAGGTCGTTGGCATTGATTGCGGCATCTTCCATCGCCACGATCGGCGCGTGGTTCCAGGTGTCGATCATGGCCGGGTCCACCGGTGCAGGATTGCTGGAGTCGTCGAAGCCGGCGGCTGTCTGCAAAGTCCAGCTGGTCTGCGCATTCACCGTGCTGGCCGAACCGTCGCGGGTCACCGTGGTGATGGTGATCAGCTGGTTGAGGTTGTCGAGCTGGCTGGCGCTGCCATCGAGATTGAAGGTCAGGGTTTTCTGAACGGTGGCGGCGTTGAACACCTCCGCCGCGCTGAGCAGCCATTGGCCGGTATTGGCGCCGGCGCTGGAGTTGCCGATATAGGTTGCGCCGACCACGCTGACGCCTTGCGGCACGCCATCGATGATCAACTGGGTCAGGCTTTCACTGGCGTCCGTGTCAGGCGTGTTGTGGGCGTTGGCGTCGTTCTGCTTGGTGATGTCGATGACGATGTCGAGCGAGGTGGTGCCGGTCGCCCTGACGACGGTGCCGTTGACTGTGGCATTGAGGAGGTTGCTTGGGGTGATGCTGCTGATGATTTGCGTGACGGCGTCGGTGACTGCATTGATGGCAAGGCTGAAGCTGGCCGAGGTCTGGGTGGTGACGGCGGTGAGCGAGGCGTCGGAGGCGGGATCGGTGATTTCATAGCGGATATCGAAGCTGTCGGAAGTTGACAGGTTGTCCGCGCCTTTGATGTAGATGTTGTTGATCGCCGCGCCGGTCAGCTTGTACCAGCCGGCATCCAGCACCACGCCAGCCAGGCCATCCGCCAGCGGGGTGCTGGTGGCATTGCCGTAGAACAGCGTGAAATTCGGATTGACATCGACATCGGCGGCCTTGATCCAGACCGAATCCAGGGTTTCATCGTTGTCGCCATGCTGAGGTTGCAGCGCGAAACTGACCTGGGCCAGCGTGTCTTCGTTCAGGGTTGTGCTGGTATTCAGCGTGGCCTCGGGCGTCGGCGTGATCGTCGCGGACAACGGTATCGCAGCGCCGGTCAGCGAGTTGCCGTCGTCCTCAGTGGTGATCGGGATCAGCGAGAAGTTGACCGTGCCGCTGAAATTGTCCGGCGCCACCAGTTTGGCAGTCGCCAGGTCGGCCGGGTCTAGCACCCAGACCCGGCTGCTGCCGGCGCCAAGCAGGAAGGTGGCACCTTCGATGTCGAATCCGGCGGCGAGGCCGGTGATCTTCAG
>CAMDHJ010000017.1 GCA_945897865.1 Tepidiphilus sp. J10 | reverse complement strand
CGTCAGCTTCGGCGCCGAGTTCGATGCGAATCCGGGCGAGCAGGATGCGCGCCAGGCGGGCGGCGGCATCGGCGCCGGTCTCGCGCGCTTCCAGTGCGTGGTTGTCGTCGCTCAGCGCATAGAGCAGGCGGGCGCCGAGTTCGAGTTGCTCTTTCGTCTTGCCGGCGGCGGCTTGCAAGCGCTCCTTTTCCAGCGGATTCAGCTTGTCGGCGACCAGCCCGGCCAGTTCGGGCAGCCCGTTGTGGGCTTCGAACGGCCGCTCGCCGAGGGCATCCGCCGGGCGTTCCGCAACCAGTTCCAGCAACACGTTGTCCTTGATCCGGCTCGGCTGCACCGGGTCGGTGCCGGCGTTGACGGCGCTGGCCAGCACCGGTTGCAGGCCGCTCGGGCAATCCTGATAACGCAGCGTGACCTTCAGCCACAGCATGTTGTCGGCGAGGTCGTAGCCATCGCGGATTAGCCCGCCCCACAGGTTTTCGTCCTCGAACTGGCTGCTCAGCCAGGCGGTCAGGTCGATGCAATGCGGTTCGCCGACGCCGACCTCGCGGCCGAGTCCGTCAATCGCAACGCCGCCGGTGACGAACAGCCGCACCAGCACCTGATCGTCGGCGTTGCCGGGATCATCGGCCTGGGCGTAGACGCGCAGGCCGCAGACGGTGCCGCTGCCGTGCAGCCAGTAGGCGTGCCGGTTGAGGCGGCGGCGGTGGTAATCCTGCTCGGATCGGGTCGCCTCCAGCCCCAGCAACATGCCCGGCTGGTAGGCGACGCGGGCCAGGGGCTGCTCGAATTCGCTGTCCGCGACCAGGCTCTGGTCTTTGTCGGCGGTTTCGGTCATGACATGGCTCCTTGTTAATCAATGGATGCCCGGATGCGCATGCTCGGGCGACAGCGCGGCGGGATTGGTCAGCAGATCGCCACGGCCGAGGCGGCTGCGCTGCAGCACCACACGGCCGAACGGCGGCTGGCGTTCCAGGTAGGTATCGATCTGCAACAACGGCGACAGCCCGAGCACGAACGGATGCTCGGTTTCGCGGATCGCCCACTGCATCACCGCCGGCGTCTGTTCGGCCAGGATCGCTTCCACCGTGCGGCGCAGGCCGCGCGCCTCGCCGTGCAGAACAACGCTGAGGCGGCGCGCGTAACGGTCGAAGAACTGCGCCACGATGCGGCGGTCGCGCCGACTTGTAGCCAGTTCGGGCGCGAACAGCGCAAGGAATTCGCGCGCATCCTCGTCGGTCAGGATCAGGCTTTCGCCGACCATGCTGTTGCCGGACTGGCCGGTGCCCAGCGTCAGCGGATGCCGGTCGTCGCTGAAGTCGATGCCGAGCACCGTGGCCAGCGTGCGGCGCAGACGGAAATCTTCCACCGGCACGATCTGGCCGCGGCCGACTGCGCCGTCGGTGGCGATGTCCAGCGCCAGACAAAGGCCGGCATAGGAACCACGGCGTTGTTGCAGCACGCCCTGATGCGCCAGCCATTCGCGCTGCCGGCGTTGCGGCCAGTGCGCCGGCAGCGCGCAGCCGAGCATGCGGGCGAAGCCGTGCAGGCGTTCGACCGGCATGGATTCCGGATAGAGCAGCGATTCGCCGGCGGCGATGCGTTCTTCGATCGGCATCAGCATGCCTTCCAGGCTGGCCAGCAGGCGTTCGCGCAGATCGGCGGCATTGGCGGCCTGCGGTGTCTCCGGCGTTATTTGCGGCGGCCGTTCCTGTTGCTGGAAATGCGCCGGCAGATAGGCCTGTTGCCAGGAAAAACGCGGATACCAGGCGCGGATGGCGTGGATGGCCGGGCTGGCGCGGCCGTCGCCGGAGAGGCTCAGGCGCAGTTCCAGATAACGGCCGCGCAGTTCGCGCACGTTGCCGTTCGGGCGTTGCAGCAGGATTTCGAACAGACCCTGCTGGTTCGGGATGGATGCCAGGCGACCGGCATCGAACGGCAATTCGGACGCCTGCGGCAACCACAGCGGTTCGGCCTGTTCGTCCCAGCTGGAGTCGGCGCGGCATTCCCAGTCGTCGCACACCCGCGCCGCGACGCGCAAGCGGCAGCCGGGCGGAATGCAGGCTTCCAGCATCAAGCGATGCCACAACACATCCGGCTCGCCGGCATCCAGGCGGATGCTGAGCACGGCTTCGGCTTGTTGCGCGAAGCGGGCTTGCGCCAGCGGATACAAGCGGCGTGGCCGGTCGGTGGACAGATAGTGCGGCTGCCCATCCAGCGAGCGGACGAAACGCGGCGCGGCGAGCGAGCGCATCGGCCAGCGTTCCGGCTGCGCCCGCGCGATGCCACCTTCGGCGGATTGCTCCAGCGTCACCACTGCGCAATCGCGGCGCGATTCCTTCTGTGCTGTGGCATCCAGCGGCGCCAGTAACAGCAACCGGCCGAGCGAACGGGTGTCGTTGGACACGACCGCGAGATCGGTGGCGAAGGACAGGCTGGAGTCGATGAAAAAAACTTCCAGCGGCAGATCGTCAGCCGCATCCAGCCGACGGCGGATGATGGCCTGGCGCGCGCCGCCAGTGTCCGCCGGCGCCAGTTCGACCAGCAGATAAAGCCAGTCGGCGTCGCCGGCGATGCCGAGCAGGCCGGCATTCTCCGGCAACGCCTGCCGCCACAGCGGACGCAATGGATCGGGATTGATCTGGCTCGGCTCGAAACGCTCCGGCCGCGGCGCGTAAGGCTGCGGCAGCGGGCCGCCGCGACAAAGCGCGAGGTCGGCATCGCCGGCCACCCAGATGCGGTTTTCGGCATCGATCCAGACCCGCTTGGGAGAGGATTCGGGCAAAAACGCCAGATCGCACAGCGCCTGCCAGCGTTTGCGCAGATGCACCACGGTCAATCCGTTGCGCGCGTCGCCGCGCCAGACCAGCGCCGCCAAACCTTCGCCACCAAGATGCAGATCGCTGAACACGGTGTCCGGCGGCGCGTCGACCGGGTCCAGCGTCAGGGCTTCCATGCTGGGGGCGCTGTCGCCAGCTAGCTCTGCTAAAACCGGCCGCCAATCGCCAGGCATGGCCGGCCATTTCAACGCGAATTCGAATCGCCGCCTATCCTCCGACAGGCGGCCGATCTGGTCATGATCATCGAGCACCAGCGGTCCGCTGGCGGCCAACAGCGCGCGCGCTTCGGCAGCCGGCAGATGCGGCAGCCGTGGCGTATCCTGCCGGGCCAGCATGAACGCGCCCAAAGCCGCATCCCAGCCGCAGTCGGCGGAACGCTCGCCGAAGTCAGCGGCGGAGTTCAGCAGCAGGAAGCGGGAGCCGTTGCTGTCCATGATCGCCTCAACACTTGTCCAAAACCGCCGGTACCCGGCCGTTCAAGAGATAACCGTAGGATGGGCCAAGCGTAGCGGGCCCATCACCTGACGACGACAGATGGGCCCGCTGCGCTTGGCCCATCCTACGATCGCCCGCCGACATTTGGTTGGCTCGCATTGCGTTCGCTCCTCTCAACACTTGTCCGGGATCACCGGCACCGCGATCTGTACCTGGCGGCTTGCGCCGAGGCCGGGGTCGCTGTCCGGGGCAAAGCCGCGCGGTTGTTCCGGCGCGTCCTCGCCGGCCTGCAGGCGCACCGCCATCAATTCGGGCAGCTGGTAGTCGGTCAGCGGCAGCGACTGGCTTTCACTCAACTCGCGCCAGAGACCGTCGGCCAGATCCTGATAGAACAGGCGCAATACGTTGACCGCCTCGACACCAGCGACACGACCGGCTTGGGTACGCAGTTCGTTCTTCTCCACCGCCCGCCCGAGCGGCCAGCCTTCGCCGCGCGGACCGCCCGGCGGCAACGGCCAGAGGTAGCTTTGCAGCGCCCGTTCCACCGCCTTGAACACCTGCTGTTCGGTGGCCGGGTCAATCACTTCGACCGAAAGCGCCAGCGAAATCGGCTGGTATTGCGGACTCAGCACATACAACTCAGTGCCGAGCAGCGTGCGTTCGGACAGATAGGTGTAGACGTCGCGCAACAGGCCGGCGCCGGGACGCGGCGCGGCGGCCAGGCCTGGCTGGTTGTCGTTGACGCCCGGCCAGGCCGGTGGAATGACGAAGACGCTGACCACGCCGGGCACGTTGCGGCGGATGCTGGCCAGGTTTGCGCCGGGCAGGAAGCCGGCGATAGCTTCGGCGCGCGCCACCGGGTTGACCGGGTTGTCGCGCGCCAGTTGGCGGAAGTCGTCGCGCGTGACGGCGCGTTCGCGGTGGGTCAGGAAGGCCGGGATGCGCTGTTCGGCCGCCGCCACGCTTTCCGCCGCGACGCCGCCGCGCGTCGGCCATTCGTGGCGGACTTTCAGCCCGCCGCTGCCGCCGTGCAGTTCCTTGATGCCGCCGGCCGGCAGGTTGCCGCTGTCGCCGCCGCCGTGACGGTAATACGCGGCGCGGATGCCCATGTTGGCCGCCGGGCGGCGGCCGCGCAGGCCGTCGCCGAACTGGATCAGGCCGGCGGCGGCGTCGAGCCGATAAACCCGGCTGTCCGGGCCGCTGGCGGCGAAATGCGGCGTGTTCTGCCAGTCCACCCATTGCCCCGCTTCCTCGACCTGCAATTGCAGGCTGGCGGCGTCGATGTCGCGCGCCGGCAGTTGGATGATCTGGTCCGGCCGGCCGTCGCCGATGCCGAGCATGACATCGCGCGCAATGCCCTGGCCGATCACGTCGACCGCGTTGATCGCCGCATAGCCGAGGCGCAGGTTGGGTTCGGCCGGGCAGGTCAGGCGCAGCCAGAACAGCAACTGGCCGGGAACCAGGTCGGCCGGCGCTTCCGGCGGACTGGCACGGAAGCCGGCGAATTGCGGATCGCCGCTGGTCGGCGCCCGCAGGAAGCCGGCCTGGCGCGGTAGCCGCAGGCGCGCCACGCCCATGCGGCGGGCGCCGTTGGAACTGTCGGCGACCACTTCCAGCGGCAGCCATTGCAGATCGTCGGGCCGGTTCAGCGGGTCCGGCCACCAGGCAATATCCCATTCCAGCGTGCGCGGCGGCGGTTCGCTGGCCAGGTTGCCCGGCGTGCCGTCGAATTCCTTCGGCTCGTCGTCCAGTGGCGCCAGACCGATGTTGAGCGTGATGCCGGCCAGCTTTTCGCGCAGCGCATCGGCGCGGTTGACCAGCGGTTTCTTGGCGCAAACCGCGAAATACAGCGCGCTGCCGAGCGCCGCGCCAAGGTCGAGCACATCGCGCCCGGCGAGCAGGCTGCGCGGCTGGAAGCTGGCGGCTTCCTCGCCCAGTTCGACGCCATATTGCTCGCGCAGTTGCGCCTTGCTGATGCCGAGTTCGCTCAGGCGTGTGTCGCTGATGGCCTGTTTGATCAGCAAACGGAGTTCCAGCGGGGTGGGTTGCACTTCACCCAGGCTGGAGAAGTTGGCGGCGCCCGCCTTGAGCAGGCTTTCCGACGCCAGCAGGGCCGGCAGGCGCGGCGCCTGATTGGCGACGGCTTCGGCATCGACGCAGACCAGACCGCGCGCCGGCCGCGCCGGCCGCAACGGCAGTTGCAGCAGATTGAGGAAGGCAAGGCGTTGCCGCTCCGGGATCTGGTTGGCGCGGTAAAGCAGGGTTTCGGTCAGCCAGGCGAACAGATCGACCACGGCATGTACCGGGTCGCCGGGCGAGGTGAGGGTCAGTTCCGGCAGGTGGCGGGCGAGCCGGCTGCGCGCTTCTTCGACCAGATCGTCGAAGCGGCGGTCGTCCAGATTGGGCATCGGCAGAGGCATGGTGGTGTCCTATGCGTTGCTGCTTAGGTTGAGTGAAAAGTCCAGCCGTTCGCGCGCGCCGTCGTAACGGATGCGGTAGTGGATGGACAGGTGAACGTGCGACGGCCGTTGTGGATCGGCCAGAACCCGCACGTCTTCGATCAGCACTCGCGGCTCCCAGCGGACCAGCGCGCGGCGGGCGGCGTCGGCGATCAGGGCGCGGGTGGTTTCGTTGTTCGGGTAATGGATGAAGTTGCCCAGGCCGGCGCCGAATTCGGGCCGCATCAGGCGCTCGCCCGGCCGCGTCAGCAGGATGTTGAGCATGCATTCGCGCAGGCTCTTGTTGCCTTCGGCCCAGGCCAGGCGACCACTGGCGTCGACGCCGTCGAGCAGCGGCAGGCTGCGTGGCGCGGGGGTGTTGGATGCACGTGCCATCAGCCGCCTCCCGCAGCGCTCTGTGCGCGCTTGGCGATGGCTTGCAGGCACAGGCGCGGCAAGGCCAGGAAGGCGTAGGGCAGCCACCAGAAAATGATGTTGAGCAGATTGATCATGATCATCAGCAGAATCAGTGCGACCAGGGTGATCACCGGCAGGCTGAAGCTGAAGCCGAAGCAGGCGCCGCCGGGATTGCCCGGGCCTTCCTTCTTCACATCCATGTCCAGCTTCAATTGCAGAATCTTGTCCGCCAGCGACTTCGGCGCGACAAAGGTGAGGCCGCGCGGACCGCCCAGTTTCAGATCGGCCAGCGACGGCAGCACGATCAGGCTGGGCCGTTGCGCTTGCGGCGCCAGCGGCGAGGCGACGCGGAACGGCTGGCTGGCCGGCCCCCAGGCGATGCGTTCGCAGTCCTTTTCGTCGAGATAGCGCAGGAATGGCAAGACATGGAAAACATCGGCATCGGCCTGGCCGAAACGCGGTATCGCGGTGCCGACGTCGCTGGCATCGAGTTCGGCGCGGGCGCGGATTTCCAGCAGATCGCGCAGCGCTTCCGCCTGGCCGCTGTCGATGTAGAGGCTCAAGTCGAGGCGCGGGAAATTCCTTTCTGAATCTGCTGGCTGCACATTCGGCTCGCCGAGGCCGGGCAGGGCGCTGGTCTCGCCGCGATCCTGCCAGGACAGCCATTCAAGAATCTGTTCGGCGCGCTGGTCTAAATACGACAACAGACTGTCGCGTTCCCGCTCGGGGTTCAGGATCGGGTCGCCGTCCTGGTTCAGGTCGGCGGCCTGGATCGGCGAGAAGTAATACAGATTCTTCAGCTTCACCTTGCCCAGGTCGAAGCTGAACATTTGCCAGCTCCGGCGGATCAGCAGCGGCGAGTCCTGAAAATAGATGCCGGCCAGCAGTTGCCGCAAGGGGGCATTGTCCGGGTTGTCGGCGTCCTGCACGCGATAGCGGCCGAGCAGGCTGTTCAGCAACTGGCGCAATTCCGGCTGCGCATTGCCGGCGCGCACCTGATAGCCATGCGCCTGGCGCCAGTCGTCGGCGTTGAGCGTGCCGAACGGCCACGCATGTTCGCCGGCGTAATCGGGTTCCGGTGTTTTCGGTTCGCGCGGTGGTGCGCCATCGACCCGCACCTGGCCGCCCAGCGGCAGATAACCCCACAACAACGTATGGCTGCGACTGACGCCGGATTCCCCCTTGGCATGCAGGAACAGCGGATGCATTGGATAGGTTTCCTCGCCGCTGTAAGCGGGTTCGGGGTAGCGCTCGGGCAACAGGCCGAGCTGACGCAGGCGGCGGCAGTCGCACGGCTCGCCGCTGCCGGTGTCGCCGTCCCACCAGCCCGTCGCCACGCCTTCCTTGACGATCCAGCGCATCGCCTGAGCTGGCGAGGGGCCGCGCCGAACCACCATGCCGGCGGAAACGACGCGCTTCGGATCGAGCGCCGGCAGGCCGAAGGTGTCGCAACTGACTTCGCAACTGACAATGTAGAAGGCGCGATGCACCGGCAGGCGCAGCGTCGGGTAGTCCATGCGGCCGCCGAAGCGGTCCTCGCCACGCCAGGCCTGATCGGCATTGCGTTGCAGGCGGCCGGAGCGGGCCTGTTGCAGGAAGCGCGGCAGGAACTGTTCGTCCAGATAGCGGTGCAGCACGGTGCCGTCCGCCGGGTCGGCGTACCAGGGCGCGTGCAGCACGGGTTGGTGATGGGCTTTCATTACCAGATATTCCCCGCGCCCGGCGTGTAGCTGGCCGACACCACACTGTTGCTGATCAGCGTGTCGCACTGCACCACGCCGGAGAATTTGCTCATGCCGGAATCGACCTGCACCATGCCGGCGGACACGTTGACCTGCGCCGCTTCCACCTTGACCTGGCCGGACGTGGTGATGGAAATGCCGGACGGGCTCATCTCGATCTTCTCGCCGCCTTTTTCGACGGTGACCTTGCCGCCGCTGCCCTCGTCGATGGTCAGGTGATAGCCGGCCGGGGTTTCGATCTTCACCCGCGCGCCGGCAGAGGCATCGTCAAGCATGACCTGGATGCCGGCCGGCGTGCGCACCACATAGCGTTCTTCCACCGGACTGGCGTCTGCCGGCGTGCTGCTCGCGCCGCTCCACACCGCGCCCAGCACCAGCGGCTGTTCCGGGCTGAGAAAGGCGACGACGACCTGCTCGCCGATGCGCGGCAGGCAACTGACGCCATAGCCGGAACCGGCGCCCAGGGTCACCACCGGCGCCCACAGTTCCAGGCCAAGACTGTGCAGACGCACCTTGACGCGGCCGCGTGTGTCGGGATCGGCGCTGTCGGTCACCTGCGCCAGATGCAGTTCCTGCAGCGGTCCGAGGCTATGGCCGTTCATGGCGACTCGCTATCAAAATTCGGAATGGCATGAAATCCGTAGGTTGGGCTGACGAAAGGAAGCCCAACAGCCTTGGGCGGTGGCTCATGTTGGGCTTCCTTTCGTCAGCCCAACCTACGCAGCTATGGCTGTTCATGTTGCGTTCCAGTCCGGACGTTGCACCTTGATGCGCGTGCTGAATCCGGTGGCGGCGTCGAAACGGTGCTGGCAATCGACGACCCGGTAGCGGCCGGTGAGGCGCGGCGAGACGCCGGCAAGTTCGATTTCACGACCGCTGCCGAGGCGAGCTTCGCCGCGACAGACGATCTCGCCCTGCAGGAAGCGTTTGGCGCGGGCGCGGAAACCGCGCGCGGCGAGATTCTCGGCTTCCTCTTGGCTGCGCGGGAACGGATGCGGCAACACGGAATCGCCTTCCCAGCCGAGTTCGCCAGCCACACCGGCGGCGGTTTCACCTTGCGGCGCCGGACTCAGGCTGTCCGCCTGGCTATCAGCCTCGCTGTCGGCGGCCAGGTTGTAGCCGCGCGCGGCGACCCGCAGCGGCTGCCGGTTGAGGTCGGCGATGATCCGGATGCTGTCTGCGTTGCGGCCGGAATCGACCGCAATCGGCTCGCGGTCCGCTTCCTCGTCGCGCGCCCGCAGGCTGCCCTGTTGCAGGCGCGGCGAGACATCGTGCGCGGTCAGCAGGCGGAGCAGGAAGGCGAGGTCGCTTTCGTTGTGTTGATACCAGGTGCCGTTGACCGATGAAACGTTGACGTCGGCCTGCAGACCGGCGCCTTGCGCCACCTGATTCACCACGTCATCCAGGCTCATGTCCTCGAAGGCGCGGCTTTCGCGCCGCCGCGCCAGCCGGTGCAGCGCGTCTTCAGCCAGCAATACGATCTGCGGCGCGCCCTCGCCGTAGCGTTCCTCAATGCCGGTGATCCAGCCGTCGAACACGGTTTCGTCGCCAAAACCGATTTCCAGGCGATTGCCCAGGCCGAGTTCCTGGAAGCGGAAGTCGGGCCGCGCGGCATCGCCGGCATTGCCCCAGTTCAGCAGGCGCACTTCGGCGCTGGCCATGCCGGCCAGCGGCAGGCGTATCTGCGCGGCCAGCAGGGCCTCGCCCAGATTCGGCCGGCTCTGGCCTTCGACCCGGAAGCTGGGGCGCGCGTTGATCAGGGCTTGAGGATCAATCACAGCGCAGCCGCTCCATGCGTTCCCGCGCCAGTTCCAGCAGTTCGATCAGCTTGGTCGCCTCGCCATTTTCAGCAGGCTGGATCGGCTGCGCGGTGTCACCGGTCGTTTGCTGGCCGGGCTGAATGTCGATCAGGACTTCGTCGATGATTACGGGCATGGTTTCTACCTTTCCGCCCCAACCAGCACGGCGATGCCGCTGCCGACGGCAATGCTCAGGCCGGGGGCGGGCATGTTGAGGCCGCCTTCCGGCGTCAGGCGCGGATTTTCCAGGCCGTTGAAGTTGGCGGTGTCGCGCCAGTTGCGCGGGTTGCCGCCGGCCGCCTGGGTGGCGCGGTCGGCGCTGATGCCGGCGCCGCCGGCTCCGAAGGTGGGCGCCTGGCGCGGGCCGGCGCGTACCGACTCATCCAGCGTGAACTGGTAGCGGTCTTCCTTGAACGACAGCGCCAGCGTGGCGCGCAGCGGAATGCCTTCCGGCGCGAAGAAATCCAGCGTCTCGCTGTAGGTCGCCAGCATGCCGGTGAACTGGAAGCTTCCCCACTGGAAGCGGCAGCGCTGCGGCGCGCCGGGGCGGTCGGATTCGGGGTCGATCGGCTTCATGAACGCCTCGGCGATGCGCTGGGTCAGCTTGCGCACATCGGAATTGGCTTCCACCGAGGTTTCCCGCTGCACCGCGCCGCCGGCGCCGAGTACCTGTTCGACATGCGCCACGGTGGTATCGAACAGCAGTTCCACCGTCAGGCTGGATTCGCTCTTGTCGACATACTGCGCCGCCGCGCCGCCGGCGCCGCCGTGGTTGTCGGCCTTCAGCGTGTTGGACAGCGTCACCCGCAGTGTCGCCGGGTTGAACTGCACGACGATGTGCTTGCCGACATCGGTTTCGATCTGATCCCCGTTCATCGGGATCAACAGGGCTTTGGCGATCTGGGGTTGCGGCATGGTTCTGGTCTCTGTTAGTTCAACTCGGCCGGCTCAATTCGAGCCCTTCGTGCACCAGTTGCAGTTCCTCGACGGCAACCTGATTGGCGGTGGACGACAGGTCGGGGCCCTTGAACTTGGTGGCCATGGCGTTGGTGAGGGTCCAGACCAGCGCCGGACGGTCCGGCTGGTCGGGGTTGATGACTTCGATGCGGCCCCGGCAGCGCAGGCCGTAATTGGCCTGGCGGGTGGTGGCGTCGAACCAGTTCCACAGGTCGGCGAGTTCGGTGATGCCGCGCTTCAGCACGATGGGAGGAAACGTCGCCGGTCCGGCCAGTTGCACCTCGCCCCAGTTGCGGCCGCCTTCCTTGTAGGTCTTCGGTGCCATGCTCGCTTCCAGGCCGCTGACTTCACTGAACGCGCCGCGACACAGCAGGTTGTCGTCGCCTTCGCGCAGATAGAGGTAGACATGGAAGCGGTAGGCGATGAATTCAGACATCGCTCAGCTCCACGCGCGCGCCGCCGCTGTGCCGGTCATGCACGAAGGTCAGCCGGATCAGGTCGATCGGGTAGGCGGGCGCAATCTCGATGTCGAAGATCAGCGTTGATTCGCCGTCCTGGCGTTGCGCCAGCCGATACGCCTGTTCCGGCAGCTTGCCGCGCAGCGCGCCGAGGCGATGCAGGCGGTCGAAGAAATCGCGCAACAACATGCCCGGACGCGGGTCGCGCGGATCGACCGAGAACACCAGTTGTTCGCCCAGTGTTTGCAGTTCGCGCCGCAGCCAGCCGAGGAAACGCATGATTTCGCCGGAGCGCAGATGTTCTGCACGCCGGCCGGTATGGGGCAGGTAGTCGAGCAGATGCGCAGGCAACGTCGCCGCCGCCAGACGTTCGTCGTCGAGTTCGCCGCGCCCCTTCTGGTTGAGCAGCACGCCGATGCCGGGCGTCTGCCGCAGTGCCGTGGCGAGTTGCTGGCCGACCACCGGATAGGGCAAGGCGCGCCCCGGCAACGGCCGACCAGCAACGGAACGCCAGGGGCCGCGCAACTGGCTTACTTCCGCCTGCATGCCGGCGATCAGTCCGCTCGGGCTGCCCAGACGGCGGTCGGCGCCGCGCAGATAAGGGTAGAGAAATTGCACATGGCGTAACTTGGCGGCAAGTTCCCTATTGGGGCCATCGGGATCGACGATGGCCGCCAGATGTGCCAGAAAGTCTGCCGCCGGGCGCGGCGATTCGCTGCCGCGCGTGTTGTCGAACGGCAGCGCCAGCAGGCATTGCAGGTCCGGCCGCAGCTTGTCGAGCGCGCGGGCGATCCGCGGGACCATCTGCATCGGCGCGAAGAGCGCGTCGGCATCCGGCATTTCCCTGCTGTGCCGGCGTTCGCGGTGGCTATCGTCGGCTTGCGGGCCGCACGGCAGGAACACGGGCTGCGGGTTTTCCAGCCGCACACGCGGAATGTCCGGCAGGTCGGCGGGTATCTGCAGGCGTTCCAGATCGGGCAGCGCCAGGATGCCGGCGCGCGGAATCAGCAATGCGCGCTCGAATGCGCCTAGGCGGTCTATGTCGAGCAGATTGGCGCCGAGCGTGGGCAAAAAAGCGGCGCGGCCGGCGCATTCCGGCACCCGGATGACCCAGAGTTTCTTGGCCCCATCCGGCATCGGTTCGGATTGCTCGAAGAAGTCCTGCACCGCCAGCGGCAGCCAGGCGCGGTCGCCGGCCAGGCGGCTGACATAGGCGGTGGCGCTGTCGAATACGCCGGGGAAGATGTCCTGGAACTGGCCGAGCGAATAGAGCGGAATCGGCAACCCGAACAAGCCGGCCAGGCGTTGATCGGCCTCGCCGTCGCCGGGCTCCGCTTCTTCCGCCGCCCAGGCGCGCAGGGTTTCCGCCTGTTGGCGGAAGCCGAGTGCGCCGATTTCATCCAGCGCACGCCCGAGCCGATCCCAGCGCACATCGAGATGATCAGGCGGGCAATGGCCGATGAACACCGCTTCCAGCACCGGCGTGATGGCCGGTGTCGGACGGGCGTCGAGCTCGATGCGGTGGTCGGCGAGGAGTTGCATGGCAGCGCCTTATTCCTGCTCCAGCGTCTCCACCGACAGCACCAGTTCTTCCATCGCCACATCGCCGCCGCCCTTGGCGGTCAACGTCGGGCCGGTCCACTTGATCGGCATCGCGCCGCGCAGTTTCCAGGTCAGCACGGCCTCGGAACGGTCTTCGCTCATCAGCTTGATGACCAGATTGCGTTTCGACTCGCTCAGCTTGCCGGCGCGCACGGTCTCCAGCCACTGGTAGATGTTCTGCGCGCCGATGATGCCGCGTTTGAGGGTGACGTCGCCGGCCTTGTGGATGCCGGGAATCTTGCTGACGTAGTTCACCGGCGCGTTGCCGTTGCGGTATTCGGCGATGGTGACTTCGGCGTTCAGACCGGACACTTCGGCGAAGCCGGCCTGCACCTCGGAACCCTGGCCGGGTTCCAGTTCGACCATGAAGTTGAAGGCGGAATAGGGGGTTTCTCGCAGGGTTGCCATGTTCAGTCTCTCCTAATGTTTAGGCGTCGGCGGTTTTCTGGCCGATGCGGAAGACCACGAATTCGGCCGGCTTCAGCGCGGCGACGCCGACCAGGCAGACCATGATTCCGTTGTCGATTTCGTTCTGGGTCATCGTTGAGCGGTCGCAGCGCACGAAATAGGCGGCTTTCGGCGTACCACCGAGCAAGCGGCCGTTCTTCCATTCGTTGAACAGGAAGTCGTCGACGGCGCTGCGGATGTTGCCCCACAGCGCTTCGCCGTTCGGCTCGAACACCGCCCACTGGGTCGATTTCTCGATCGAGCGTTCCAGGTAGTTGAAGTAGCGCCGCACGTTGACGTACTTCCATTCCGGGTCGCTCGACAGCGTGCGTCCGCCCCAGACCCGATGCCCGCGTCCCGGGAAGGAACGCAGGCAGTTGATGCCGTTCGGGTTGAGCAATTCCTGCTGGAACTTGTTGATTTCCTGATCGAAGCGCAGCGCGCCGAGCACCACTTCATTCGCCGGCGCCTTGTGCACGCCGCGTGTGACATCGGTATTGGCATACACGCCGGCGATGAAGCCGGACGGTGGCGCCGCTAGTTCCAGCCGCTGGCCGGTCGGGTCGGCCATGACCACCCAGGGGTAGTACAGCGCCATCTTGGAATCGTCGAAGTTGTTGCGCCATTCGCGCACTTCGCCGAGTGACATGCCTTGCCGGCAATCGATGATGCCGACCCGGTAGCGCATGCGGCGGCAGTGCTTCTGCATCTCCATCGTGATTGCCAGATGCGTGTCGGCGTGCGCGGCGGCGGCCGGCACCATGCAGATGGAGATGTCTTCGATCGGCTCCAGCGACTTGAAGCCGGTGGGGCCGTTGACCTCGTCTTCCTCGCCGGCGTAATCCACCGCCAGAGGCAGTTCGCCGTCGCTGCCGCCGCTCAGGTTGATGATGTGGCGCGGTTCGTCGAGCGAGGTCGGCGGCGGGCTCAGGTCGGCCGGGTTGTACAGCGAGGCCAGCGCGGCGAACACGTCGCGACCGGTGGCTTCGTCGTCGAGTTCGCAGGCCACCGGTTGCGCCAGCGCGTCGGCCTTCTTCTCCGGCGTGGCGGGCAACACCACATCCAGCGAATGCGTGGTGCCGGTGGCGGCGGTGATGTTGCCGACCGACCAGATCACTTCGCCGTCCTTGCCGCCCTTGTGCACATCGAGATCGAACAAGCGGATGTTGATCGATTTCACATTGGTCAACGTGGCGCCGAACGCGGCCAGCGGCAGTTCGATGTCGGCGCCGCCGGGCAGGCCGGGCGTCAGATCGGCCTCCACCGAAAATGTGGTGCCGCTGGCATCGAGGAAACCATGCAGTTCCAGCAACGCGCCCAGGTTGAATGCCGGGTTGAAGGCGGTGATGCTGGCGGCAGCGTTCAGCCGCAGCACGGCGGGTGTTTCTGCTGCCAGCACGCCGCCATTCGGTCGCCGCGCGGCGATCCGGGTGACGCGGGTGGTGGCCGGGTCGAGGCTGGCGACACGCAGGCCAGCCAGCACTGTGTTGGGGACGAACACGGTGGTTGTGCCGAGTTCAAACAGTTGCGCGACGCCGACCACGATGAAGTCATCGCCGGTGCGGCGGACCACGGCGCGCACGTCGAGCGGGAAGTTGGTATTGGCCGGGCCGGTGCTGCTCTTGGCGGCGGCCGGCACGTTTTTGGCGTCCAGGTAAACCAGATCGCCTTCCTCGGTCGCGCTCAGGTTGGTGGTGGTGAGCAGGTTCTCGCTGTCCTTCCAGAACAGCTCGATCGCCACGTCGCCGGCCGCGCCTGGGAAGCGGGCGCTGAAGGTGACATCGGTAACGCCGGCATCGCTGGCCGCCTGCGTGGCGCTGCTGCCGTCGCCATCCGCGCTTGCGTCGTTCACCTCGCGCACCACACGCGACACATAAAGCTGCTTGCCGCCGTTGTCGAAGAAGGCGCGCGCGGCGTGCGCGGTGTAGTTCGAAACGGTCAGATCGTCGCCGTCGTCATCGAACACCAGATCGTCGGCATCGCCGAACACGCGGGTGAACTCGGCATAGCTGGTGACCACCTCCGGAATGCCGCGCAACGGGCCGCTGCGGGTGGGGCCGACGATGGAAGCGACGCTGGTGCCGACGCCTTCGATGGATTTGGCACGGAAGCTCACCTCTTCCATGTATACGCCAGGGGCAAGATATTCAGGCATTGGGGGTCTCCTTGGGGTTGTGTTCAGAGTTGCGCGGCAACTTGGCGGCTAGGGGTTGGGTGGAGTGACTTGCAAAACCAGATCGGCGCTGGCATCCGAGTGCAGCCGGTTCACCTCGCCGGGAATGACTTCCAGGTCGGCCAGATCGACAACCGCGACGACCGGCAGCAGATCGGGATCGATCAAGCTCTGTTGCTCGCGCCAGGCCAGTGCGGCGGCCAGCGAAGCGCGTACCCGCAGGCTGGCGGCGTAACGCGTCACCGGCGCATCCTTGGTCAGCGCCGGTAGCCGGTTTAGCGCCAGACGGAATTCACCGTTGCCATCCGCCTGGGTGACGAAGGGCAGGGCGCCGGTCAGAGGCGGCGTGACTTCGAGTTCGAGCACCGCCCAGGCTGCCGGCGTGCCGTCTTCGAACACCGCGCGGCCGAACAGGCCGCCGGCCGACTGGTAACGCACGCCCAGCGGCGAACGGTAGACCGGCAGCCGGTGGCCAAGCGCGGCGCCCGCGCTCAGCGCAAAGCGACGCGGCAGATAGCGGCCGCTGGGGTCGCTCAATTCGCCTTCCAGCGGGTAACTCGGCACCACCGGCCGCATGCGCCCGGCGCTATCGACTTCGCCCGGCTCGGTCCGCCGCAAGGTGTCCGGCAATCGCCGCCAGAGCAGCGTGCGGCCGGGTTTCTGCACGACGCTCAGATCGCGCGGCGGGCGGCCGGTGAAATTGACCGCCAACGCGACATCGACCAGCGCTTCCCGGGTCGGCCGCGCATCGCCGCTGCGGTCGATCCAGGCGATCCAGTCGCTGGCGTGCCAGAGGCAGGTTTCGCTGGCGGCCATGATCAGATCGACTCCATCGGCAGCACGATGCTGGTCACCGGCGGCCCCTGGGTGACCGGATTGACCGGCTCCAGCCGCAACGTCTTGACCAGATACGGGCTGGACAGCCGGTAATCGCCTGGCAGGCTGTCCCACACCCGCATCAAGTCCTCGGTACTCATTTCTTCCGGGATGATCTGCAATTGCTCCTGCTCGGACCAGTTCGGATCGATCGCGGCCATGTGCGCCGCATCCAGCATCATCGCGGCGCCGATGCGCTGCATCGCCCACGCCACCAGGGTGATTTCCGCCGTGGCGGACAAGCTTCTGCCGACCAGCAGGATGTGCAGATTCACCGGCAGTTCCGGGCGCGCGGCATTGCCCGGCCGCTGCGGCGGCAGATAACGGTTGCGGCCGTAGGGGTCGATGGAAATCCGGTGCAGATAGATGCCCAGCGTGTTGCCGGTCGGATCGTCGCGCAGCTGCTGCGAACCGAGCAGCGCGACCGAGGGGTTGGTCACTTCGCCGTCGAGTTCCGAGATGTGCGCATCCAGCACATCCTTCAATGCCGACAGGACGCCGGCGACGGCCTGATAGGTGGCCACTTAGCCTGCCTCCCATGGGGAGGGCGCAAGGGCAGCTGAGCACGTCATCGAGCATCCTCCAGTCGTTGGCGCTGAATGTTGTTACTGCGTCCAAGTCCCCGAAGTGGGGGTGGGAAACGGCAATACGGATTCAGCTTTCAGCAACACTCATGCCAGCGACCTGCGCGACAAACTGCCTTTTGGATTCAATGCGTTGAGTTATGTAGCGGAGGGGAGGGTGGGAACCGGATGACCCGGTTCATGGGCAATCTGGCAACCCGGCGGGTGAAAAATGACCCTATTCGAACCTGACTATTTCTTGTCGGACGTGAAAAGCGTTGGAGTCGAGAAAACAGGGAAAACAGGGGACAGACCACGGTTTCTCTCCAAGCAATCAGCCAAACAACTCACCGGATTCAGGTTCGGTCGTCTTGCGAGGCCTGCCGGATTTTCCAGGCGTCACCCGCTTGCCCAGCGCTGATTCGATAAGAGCAGCAAAACGCGGATCGCCCAACGCGAAATTGCCGTTGGTTGCTTTGCGAATTTCATCCACAACACCGGGATCAAGCTCGAAGCGAAATAGCTCGCGATAGGCCGCCAAACGAACATCGGGATCACTGCCCAGCGCGACGTATCCAGGGTGTGGCGAAATCAACGTGTCGGATTCGCCCTGCGCATTGGCGCGATAGCTCGACCAGCGATATTCCCCCGGATGCGCCACCATGGCCACGCGCACCGGATTGAGCTCTATGTAACGCATGCAGGTCAGCAAATAGGTTTCTTGCTGCGTCAGACAGGAGCGATATCGTCCCTCCCAAAGCGTACCGCTGCGCCGGTAGGTGCGGTTGACATACTGCACATAGCGTTGCCCCAAAGCTTTCATCAATCTGCCGGTGCTCTCGGCTTCAACGCCGGAAAGCAGCAGATGGACATGATTGGTCATCAACACATAGGAATGAATGTGGCACCCGGTTTTCTCCGCATACTCGCCAAGCCAATCCAGGTAGAAGCGATAGTCCTCGTCGGCAAAGAAACACGGCTGGCGATTGTTACCGCGCTGGATGATATGCAGGGGAATACCGGGAAGGGTGACTCTGGCTCGACGCGGCATGTCGGGAGGTGAGGTTGGAGAAAACGATGGTCAGGATAGCGGAAACCGTGGTCTGTCCCCTATTATTGTGTCCCCTATTATTGCAATGGTCAGGATAGCGGAAACCGTGGTCTGTCCCCTATTATTGCACTATTATTGCATTTTTAAGTTCTCGGGCCCAGGGCATCCTGTATCAAGAATATCGCTATCGATAAGAGTCCTTTCAAAGTTTGAATACTCAAATTTGCAACCCGTAAAGCTTGAACCATAATGGTTCGTGCCAACAAACCTGCATCCCGTGAAATCGCACGAATCAAATATGCAATTCCTCAAATATGAGGTGTCGAATATTGAATACTTAAAGTCAACGTTGACAAAACGCCTACCCTTTGCGACAAGGCGAACAAACAAATGGTTGACGAATTTTGCATTCTCAACATCGTCGTCGAATTTTTTATCTGTTTCGTGGACTCTATGACTATCTGACAGCATCTTTTTTTCCATGGCTAACGTTTTAATTCACCGGCCTTGCGCGGCTTTATGCGCAAGGCCGGTGGAATGATGGGTTAGACAGAGCCATTATTTTCTCCACGCATCAAAGCGATCGAGGTCTTCTTGAGACATGATCTCTTTGTAGATGGCCTTAAGGCGCGCTTCCTCATCTTGCTGCGGATAAGAGGGGCTGAGTTGTGCAACCAGCGGCGCAAATGGAGAGTCACCTTGCTGCTGCGGTACCTCTTCGCGGAACACCTTATTTAGTCGACGCTTCTTTGTCCAAATGACAACATCACATTCGAAGTTGAAGAAGTTGTAGTTCTCATTTACGGCCGGCTTTGTAAGATTTGAGCTTCCAATAATTCCTGCAACTGGTACACCATTGGAAATAAATAAAACAATCTTGGCATGCCAGTTCTTCTTCTTTGCGACGTAGGCGTCAAAATTGACATGCGCCTTACTCAGCTCTTGAAGGAAGCTCTTATAAGAATCGTACCAAGCATCGGCAATCTTCCCCGTTTTCTTATCAGTCTTGAATTTGCCAGCAACAATGTGAAATTTCAAGCCACCAAAATTTGGGTGGTTTTGAATTGTCTTGAGGAGGTCATCGTGATGGAGCACCGAGTAGGCCCACAAGTCCTCCTGAAAATAGCCAGAACACAGAACGACTTCTGTGAGGTCCTTCATTTGAAGGAGCTTGAGGAGATAGCGTTTGAAGTAACTAACAGCGTCCGAACTTCTTAATAGGATGTTTAGGCCCATAGGCTGCTCTGTCTAACGTTTAGGGTAAGGGGCGCGAGTGACCACGCCAGCAAAGACCGAAGCCGGCTGTTCGAGCGTCCCGCTTGACCCGACTGTTAGGCATGGCGACTGGAAAGCGGGTAAACGGGGACAGACCACGATTTCACCTCCTTCCCACCAACCGCTCGACAATGGAGGCGGGATTATGCCTGCAATCCAATACCGCCATCACCGTCACCACATCACTGTTCAGGTTGTAGTAGATGGCGAAGGGGAACCGCCTGGACATGGCGCGGTGCAAATTGCCGATCGGCTTCGGATGGATGCCGGCATACAAGGCCAGGGCGTCGATATCCGAATACAGGCTGTCCAGGAAGTACGCGCCTATGCCGGTTTGTTGCAATTCGTAAAAATCATGGCCGTTCAGCAGGTCTTCTGTTGCCGAGCGGGTTATTTGAAGCCGCATCATCTGGAGGCTATTTGGTCACGAAGTACCTGCTTCGCGTCCTCCCAGGAGGAAACCGGTTCTTTGCCCGCTTCGAGCCGCGCGACACGATCTTCCAGGACGGCCTGATGCCAGGCGGGCATGGCTTGCTTCGGCGCGGGGTCATGACAAAGGGAATCCCAAAGCACTTCCATCAGCCTGAGCCTTTCCTCTACTGAAAGCCCGGCAACTTCCATGTGTGTCATGGTCTACCCCCGTAGGTTCTTACGCGCGATGGCGTATGGTAGTCAGATACTGATGCCGATGGTATTCGAAGCATTCAAAGTGGTCGGACATCCAGAATAAATGGAACAGACCACGATTTAAGGTGGCGTGGCCATCTTTACTATTGTCGAGATGTTCCGGTTCAACAGTCACCCCGCCAACCCCAGATCCAGCGCCAGATCACGCGCCGGGTAATGGAAGCTGACCGGTCCATCTTCCTCGCCATGCACGAATTGATGCACGAAGGGATGGTCGGATTGCCGCATTTCAGCTGCCGGCCCTTCGGCGACGACGACGCCGTTGTCGATAAAAAAGGCGTAATCGACGATCTTCAGGGATTCGGCGATGTCGTAGGTGACGACGATGGAAGTCAGTCCGAGCGCATCGCTGAGGCGGCGGATGATATTGGCGATGACGCCGAGCGAGATCGGATCGAGGCCGGCGAAGGGTTCGTCGTACATGGTCAGCATCGGGTCGAGCGCCACCGCGCGCGCCAGCGCGACGCGCCGTTGCATGCCGCCGGAGAGTTCGCCGGTCATCAGCTTCTGGGCGCCGCGCAGGCCGACCGCGTCCAGTTTCATCAGCACCAGGTCGCGGATCATCTCTTCCGGCAGGTCGGTGTGCTCGCGCATCGGGAAGGCGACGTTTTCGTACACCGACAGATCGCTGAACAGGCCGCCGGCCTGAAACATCATGCCCATCTTGCGGCGCAGTTTGTAGAGCGCATCGTTATCGAGTTGATGCACGACTTCTCCGGCCACTTTGACGAAACCACTGGCCGGTTGCAGTTGGCCGCCAATCAGGCGCATCAACGTGGTCTTGCCGCAGCCGCTGGAACCCAGAATGGCCACCACTTTGCCGCGTGGGATGTTCAGGTTGATGCCGTTCAGTACTTGCCGCTCACCGTAGGCGAAGTGCAAGTCCTTGATTTCAATTAAAGGTTCATCAGGCAACGGTTATCTCCAGAGTGGTCCGGGGCGCTTGAATTGGGTGATTGTTGTAACCCTCATTCTCGCGCGGGCGGGAATGAGGCTGGCTGCGATTATCGCGGAATCATGGCGGCATCGCAGTCAAGACAAACAGGTACTTGAATTGGCCGGCATCGTCCCCAGAACCAGTCGGGTTTTTTTAGAAATGGACGCACTATGTCAGACCAGATCAACACCGAAAATATTGAACCGACCGAACCGGAAGCACAGAACGTGGATGTCATGCCCAGCCTGGAGGAGCAATTGCGCCTGGCCGAGCTGAATGCCCAGGAGCATCACGACGCCTGGCTGCGCGCCAAGGCCGATGCGGAAAACGCGCGCCGCCGCGCCCTTGATGAAATCGACAAGGCGCGCAAGTTTGCGCTGGACAAGTTCGCCACCGACTTGCTGCCGGTAAAAGACAGTCTGGAAGCGGCCTTGGCAACCGGTGACAACGCCAGCATCGAAAGCTTGAAAAGTGGTGTCGATCTGACCCTGAAGCAACTTTCAAGCGTATTTGATAAAAACAACATCAAGGAAATCAATCCTTTGGGAGATAAGTTTGATCCAAATTATCACCAGGCAATTGCCACTGTAGAGGCGGCTGGCGAACCTAACAGCGTCGCCAGTGTGCTGCAGAAAGGGTATGCGCTGAATGATCGCGTGGTGCGGCCTGCATTGGTGACTGTGGTGAAGGCAAATTGAGCCAATTCGGCATTTCCGCGCATGAAATGCCGAAATATGACTTGAAATCACACATCTCAATCCCACTTGGCTACTACGTTTAATCAAACATCTTTAATACATTCTGAGGAACATAAAAATGGGCAAAATCATTGGTATCGACCTGGGCACCACCAACTCCTGCGTGGCAATCATGGAGAGCGGCAAACCCAAGGTGATTGAAAACTCCGAAGGCGCGCGCACCACACCGTCGATCATCGCGTATGCCGAAGACGGTGAGATTCTGGCTGGCGCACCGGCCAAGCGTCAGTCGGTCACCAACCCAAAGAACACGCTGTACGCGATCAAGCGTTTGATCGGCCGTCGCTTCGAAGAGAAGGAAGTGCAGAAGGACATCTCCTTGATGCCCTACAAGATCGTCAAGGCCGACAACGGCGACGCCTGGGTTGAAGTGCGCGACAAGAAAACTGCACCGCCGCAGATTTCCGCTGAAGTGCTGCGCAAGATGAAGAAGACCGCCGAGGATTACCTGGGCGAGGAAGTCACCGAAGCGGTCATCACCGTGCCGGCTTACTTCAACGACAGCCAGCGTCAGGCGACCAAGGACGCCGGCCGTATCGCCGGCCTGGAAGTCAAGCGCATCATCAACGAGCCGACTGCGGCCGCGCTGGCGTTCGGCATGGACAAGCAGGAAGGCGACCGCAAGATTGCCGTGTATGACCTGGGCGGCGGCACCTTCGATATCTCGATCATCGAAATCGCCGAAATCGACGGTGAGCACCAGTTCGAAGTGCTCTCCACCAACGGTGACACCTTCCTCGGCGGCGAAGACTTCGACCAGCGCCTGATCGACTGGATCATCGACGAGTTCAAGAAAGAGCAGGGCGTCGACCTGAAGAAGGACGTGCTGTCGCTGCAACGCCTGAAGGAAGCGGCGGAAAAGGCCAAGATCGAGCTGTCTTCCAACACCCAGACCGAAATCAATCTGCCCTACATCACTGCAGATGCCACTGGTCCGAAGCACTTGGTCATGAAGATCACCCGCGCCAAGTTCGAGAGCCTGGTGGAAGAACTGGTGCAGCGCACCATCGAGCCGTGCAAGATGGCGATCAAGGATGCCGGTGTGAAGGTTTCCGACATCGGCGACGTGATTCTGGTTGGCGGCATGACCCGCATGCCCAAGGTGCAGGAACTGGTGAAAGAGTTCTTCGGCAAGGATCCGCGCAAGGACGTCAATCCGGATGAAGCCGTTGCCGTTGGCGCCGCGATCCAGGGCGGCGTGCTGCAAGGTGAAGTGAAGGACGTGTTGTTGCTCGACGTAACGCCGTTGTCGCTGGGTATCGAAACCCTGGGCAGCGTGATGACCAAGCTGATCCCGAAGAACACCACCATCCCCACCCGCGCCAATCAAGTGTTCTCGACTGCCGATGACAACCAGACTGCGGTGACCATCCATGTGCTGCAGGGCGAGCGTGAAATCGCTTCCGGCAACAAGAGCCTTGGCCAGTTCAACCTGACCGACATCCCGCCGGCGCAACGCGGCATGCCGCAGATCGAAGTGACTTTCGACATCGACGCCAACGGCATCCTGCACGTTTCCGCCAAGGACAAGGGCACTGGCAAGGAAGCCAAGATTACGATCAAGGCCAACTCCGGCTTGAGCGAAGCGGAAATCCAGAAGATGGTGCAGGACGCCGAAGCCAACGCTGCCGAAGACCACAAGGCGTTCGAACTGGCTACCGCGCGCAACCAGGCCGACGGCATGGTGCACTCGGTGAAGAAAGCGCTGAAGGACTTTGGTGACAAGGTCAGCGTCGACGAAAAGGCCAAGATCGAAGCTGCGATCAACGACTGCGAAGCCGCGATCAAGTCCGGTGACAAGGAAGAGATCGAAGCCAAGACGCAAACCCTGGCTGAGGCCAGCCACAAGCTGTCCGAGCAGATGTATGCCAAGGACCAGGCAGCGGGTGGCAACCCCGGTGGTGAAGCCGGTCCTGACGCCGGCAAGAAGGACGACGATGTGGTCGATGCCGAGTTCGAGGAAGTGAAGGACAAGTAAGCTTCAGCCCGTAGGTTGGGCAAAGCGAAGCGTGCCCAACATCGTGGATTGTTGGGCACGCTTCGCTTTGCCCAACCTACGTTACTCATGCAATAACGGAATCAGGCATGTCCAAACGCGATTACTACGAAGTCCTTGGCGTCAGCAAAGGCGCTTCCGACGAAGAAATCAAAAAGGCCTTCAAGAAACTGGCCATGAAGCATCACCCTGACCGAAATCAGGGCGACAAGGCTTCGGAAGAGAAATTCAAGGAAGCGAAAGAGGCTTACGAGATTCTTTCCGACGGCAACAAGCGCGCGGCTTACGACCAATATGGTCATGCCGGCGTCGATGCATCAATGGGCGGTGGCGCTGGCGGTTCCGGCAATTTCCGAGATTTTGCCGATGCGTTCTCCGACATCTTCGGCGATGTATTCGGTGGCGCTGGCGGCCGTGGCGGTCGTTCGCATGTCTATCGCGGCGCCGACCTGCGCTACAACCTGGAAATTTCGCTGGAAGAAGCCGCGCGCGGTACCGAGACCAAGATCCGGGTGCCGGTTCTCAGCGAATGCGAACATTGTCACGGTACCGGCGCCAAGCCGGGTACCGAACCGACCACCTGCCCAACTTGCGGCGGCCATGGTCAGGTGCGCATGCAGCAGGGATTTTTCTCGGTACAACAGGCCTGTCCACGCTGCCACGGTAGCGGCAAGATCATTGCCGATCCGTGTACGCATTGCCATGGCGAAGGCCGGATCAAGAAACACAAGACCTTATCGGTGCGGATTCCGTCCGGTGTCGATGAGGGTGATCGCATTCGTCTGTCGGGCGAAGGTGAAGCCGGCATCAACGGAGGCCCGCCGGGCGATCTGTATGTGCAGATTCATCTCAAGTCGCACCAGGTATTCCAGCGCGACCACGATGATCTGCATTGCGAAATGCCGATTTCATTTGCCACTGCAGCGCTCGGCGGCGAGATCGAGATTCCGACGCTGGAAGGCCACGCCACGATCAGGATTCCCGCCGAAACCCAGTCCGGCAAGGTATTCCGTCTGCGCGGCAAGGGCATCAAGGGCGTGCGTAGCCAGCATCCAGGCGACTTGATGGCGCATGTGGTGGTGGAAACGCCGATCAACCTGACCGAGCGACAGAAAGAACTGCTGCGTGAGTTCGATACCTGCTGCAGCGACCATGAAGGCAAGCACAACCCGCGTGCCAAAGGCTTCATGGACAAGGTCAAGGCGTTCTTCGCGCAGTAAATAGCGCTGCTCTGGATACCGCACAGACAGGCTGAAACGACTGTTTCAGCCTGTTGCGGCAGACATTGGCATCATTTTTTGCCCGCCGCCAGCGTGTCCAGTTTCAGTAATTTTTCCACCAGTAGTCCTGACAACTGGTGCATCTCGGTCAGCTTTTCTTCGGCAGCAGCCTGGTTTCCAGCTTCCTTGAATTCCAGTGCCTGACTACTGGCTTCGTGGAAGAGGCGATGGGGTTCGATGATCGAATCAAACAACGATTGCGCATCTGGGCCGATTTCGCCGGATTCAACCCGTCCCTTCGTATACAGCCATTGCCCTAATTTGCAGTCATGATGGTCAGAGCCGCGAAAATCGCCGCGTCCACCCAGGGTGGCATGTAAGCGGTTCAGATATTGCAAATGGTCGTTCATGCGCATCAAGAAGAAAGCACCCATGATTAGCTCCTGAAACAGCGTTGGTGAAGTATTGAACCTAGAACCTTGAATCGCAGTAGGTGGGCTCAGCAATGGGTATCCCTACTGCGATTCAAGGTTCAAAGCAGCCCTATCCCTACGCCGATTGATTCATCCGCATCAGGCGTTGTGCCAAGGAGTCGATTATGCGGCGAGATAGCGGCGCAGAATACCGCATCAGTTCTTCCAGCATTTCCGGCGGCAAGACCAGCGCAGTGACATCCACTTTAGCGCGGACGCTCGCAGTACGCGGTTCATCAAGCAGGTAGGCCATTTCGCCCAGCAGGTTGCCGGCGTCAATATCCATCAGACGTTTATCGCCCTCAGGGAACTGCTTGTATACCGCGACGCTGCCTCGATGGATGAAGAACGCTTCGCGGGAGGTGTCGCCTTCACGAATCAATGTTTCACCCTCAGCGTAGTGCCTGCCATATTTCGCCAGCAGCCGGTTGGACCGGGCATACACGAAGGATTCAAGTTTGTTGGAACCGCCCAGAAAAAGCTTTTCCAGGGCGGTGACATCTGCTTTGGTCAGCGCATACAGAAACTGCGCCCAGAAGTAGAACGCCATGCAGGCGAAATAGGCGCCGATCAGGATGAATACAACCCCACCCAGCGCACCGTAAACTGCCTGATATTTTTCAATCTGGAAAAACAGGCCAAAGCCCTGAAACAATCCGGCCAAGGTCAAAGTAGCCAGCGCACTAACCAGCAGCGTCTGGCGGGGTGGCGGTCTGTGCAACGGCAATCGGCGCAACGCGGCGTAGAACAGCGACCACACCAGCAATAGCACGATCACGTTGTTGAGCGCTTTCAGCAAAGCGGTGCGCGACTCGCCGAGGATGTCGACATTGGCGAGAAAGGTCAAACTTGCCTGGATCGTCACCGAAACCACGACCAAAGCAAACATCACCGGAATAATCACCAGCGGCAGCATCCAGTTGAGGACGAAAGGACGTTTCGATTCATCCGGGAAAATCACCCGAAACGCACTCTGGACAGCATTGAACAGCCCACGTGAGGACAATACCAGGGTCAACAACCCAACACCGCTGGCGGCCACCTGGGTTTTTTTCGGAATGAAGCCCAGGTTGGAAAGTTGGTCGAGATTGAATTGTTCATACAAGGCGGCGAGCAGGATCACCGCCGGTGTCGAGTTTTCCGCCAGCACGGCCAGATATTGTGCGGCGTAGGTCAACAACAGAATCAGGGGCGCGGCGGAAAGAAGGAAATAGAATGCAGTCGCGGCGGCGTGATTCTGCAATTCGTTCTTGATGAACAGCCGCAGCGTAGTGACCATGGCTTGCAGAAAACCATCCAGTCCATTGCGCCGACGCTCGCTCAGCTGAGGCAGTCTTGGTTTTGGAGGGGAAGGTGGCATGGTGGGATCAGCGGCAGTCATCAATTCATCGACCGAAATGCCAAGCAGATTTGGACGGGTATGGGCATGCGGCCTGAAATATCTCACAAGTTGCTGACAAAATCCTTATCGGCGGTGAGGGCGGCAGACACGAAAATTCGCGGAGATATATCCGCGCGATAGAATTCGCGCTGTTCCGATTTCTGAAAGCTTTTCATGTCCCTGATTCGTCCTTTCCCCGCCCTGCGTCCCGCACCCGGTCGCGCCCAGGAAGTCATCGCGCCGCCCTATGATGTGCTGAATACTGCCGAAGCGCGGCTAATGGCGGAAGATCGGCCATGGAGTTTTCTGCATATCTCGAAACCCGAAATCGACCTGCCGCCGGATACCGATCCGTATGCGCCCGAGGTCTATGCCAAAGCGGCGGAAAACCTGGGCAGGATGATCGATGCTGGCGTGCTGGTTCAGGATGCCGAAGCCGGCTATTACGCCTATCGCCTGATCATGGGCGAACATGTCCAGGTCGGCCTGGTCGCCGCCGCCAGCGTGGCGGATTACGACACCAACCGGATTCGCAAACATGAATTTACCCGGCCCGACAAGGAAGACGACCGAGTGCGCCAGATCGAAGCGTTGAACGCACAGACTGGACCGGTTTTGTTGGCTTACCCGCATCAAGCAGAAGTGGATTCCATCCTTGCTGCCGCGACTCAGAGCGCGCCGGATTCTGATGGCGTTGCCGAGGGGGTAAACGGCGGTGGTGTCCGCCATACGCTTTGGGCGATCCGCGATGCCGCGACGCTGGCGCGCCTGACCGAATTGTTCGATGCGATGCCGGCGCTGTACATCGCCGATGGCCATCACCGTTCCGCCTCCGCCAGCCGCATCTGCGCATCGCGCCGCGCTTCAAATAGCCAACACAGCGGCGATGAGGCTTACAACTACTTCCTGTCGGTGATCTTCCCGCATCACCAGATGCGCATACTGGATTACAACCGCGTCATCAAGGATTTGAACGGTCTCTCGGAACCTGAATTCATGGCGCGAGTGGCGGAAAGTTTCATGATCGAAATGAGCGATTCAGCGGTGAAGCCGGCGCGGACCGGCGAATTCGGTCTGTACATGAATGGCCGCTGGACTACCTTGACTATCCGTGCCGACCTGATCCCGCACGATCCGGTCGGCCGGCTCGATGTCAGCCTGCTGCAGAACAACCTGATCGCGCCGATTCTCGGCATTGATGATCCGCGACGTGACAAACGTATCGATTTCGTTGGCGGCATTCGCGGTCTGGCTGAACTGGAGAAACGTGTCGATTCGGGTGAGATGGCACTTGCGCTGGCTTTACATCCCACCAGTATGGAAGACCTGATGGCCGTGGCGGATGCAAACGAAGTGATGCCACCGAAATCGACCTGGTTCGAACCCAAGCTGGCGGATGGTCTGGCATCGCATATGCTCGACTAGACGGATTCCCGACGCCCGCCTGACCCAGAAGCGCCCCTGCATGTCATGACACTGTCATGACATGCAGGGGCGCTTGTTTTTCGGAAAGTCAGTACAGGGCATCCGATAAATTATAAATTCAATACAATCATGTGCTTAATGAAATCTGAACGGTTGGCCCTGATCTTGCTGTATAGACTTGCCGTGCCCACTTCCTGTGTCATGCGGGGTGTAGCTGACCGGAGGTTTTCATCGCGGCGAGAAACATGATGCAAGTATTCAACTTAATGGAGTTTCGAATGAACATTTTGCGCAGAAACGTACTGAAGGGTGCTGGCGCTGCCGGCGCGGTGAGCGTAGCGATGGCCGCTGGCCTGCTGAAACCGGGCATGGCCTTTGCAGCGGACTGGAACAAAGCCGTGTTTGAAAGCAAAGATCTGGGTTCGGTGATGGGTGCTGTGGGTGGCGCGGGTGCCGCTGCTGGTGACATCAGCGTGAAAGCGCCGGACATCGCCGAAAACGGCGCTGTCGTCCCGGTTGAAATCACCTCCAACATTGCCGGCACTGAATCGATCATCATCATCGGCGAAAAGAACACCCAGCCGATGCTGGCCGAGTTCAATCTGAGCAACGGCGCCCAAGGCTTCATCTCCACCCGCATCAAGATGGGTGCGACCTCCAACGTGCGCGCCCTGGTGAAAGCTGGCGGCAAGATGTACACGGCGGCGAAGGAAGTGAAAGTCACCATCGGCGGCTGCGGCGGCTAATGGGTTTACTGACTGACTGAACCGAACCCGTTAAAGAAACTTAGGAGCAAGAAAATGGCAGAACCGATGAAAATCCGTGCCTCCGTCAAAGGTGACGACGCCGAAGTGAAGTGCCTGATGAACCACCCCATGGAAACTGGGCTGCGCAAAGACGCCAAGACCGGCGCCTTGGTACCGGCGCACCACATCACCAACGTCACCGCGACGGTGAACGGCAAGCCCGTATTGGATGCGCAGTGGGGCGGTGGTATTTCCAAGAACCCCTACCTGGCATTCAAGGTCAAGGGCGCCAAGAAGGGCGACAAGGTTGTTGTCAACTGGGTTGACAACACCGGCGACAAGAACTCTGCTGAAGCCGCCATCGGCTGATCAAGACATACCAAGCTGGAGTTCTGTTAATCGAGCGGTACGCCGTGCCGTTTGATACGCCAGAACCGAGGGCCGGCGTTTCAGGTTTGCCTGAAGCCCCGGCCTGTTTTCTTGAGTAAGGCATGACACGACTGTTTTCTTTCCTGACCGGTCTGCTTGCGCTGATTGGCGCATGGACTGCCATTGCCAGTCCCGAAGACGACCGGATCAACCTGGTCAATCAACTGACTTCCGTATACCCGGATATCAAACCTCACGATTACATCCATGGTGCTCTCGCCTTCGATCCGGATTCGATGGCGCAATACCTCAGCATCATGCAACTTCCACCATTTCTGGCGGCCCTGGAGGCCGGAGAGAAACGCTGGAAAACCCCGTTTAAAAACGGCAAGACCTATGCTGAATGTCTGCCCAATGGCGGCCGCATGATTGCCGGCAATTACCCCAAATTCGACCCGCTTCGCGGCCGCGTGGTGACGTTGGAAACCGCCATCAACGATTGCCGTATCGCCAATGGCGAAGCCGCTTATGCCTATGGTGATCCATCAAGCATGGGGTTGCTGACCGCTTATCTGCGCACCCTCTCGGACGGTATGAAGATGAATATCCAGGTTGAGGGCGAGGCGGCGCTGCAAGCCTATGAAGACGGCAAGAAGACCTTCTACAGCCGCGCTGGACAGTTGAATTTCTCCTGTGCCAATTGCCATATCGATAATGTCGGTACCCGTTTGCGCTCCGAAATTCTGTCGCCGGTACCCGGCCAGGCCACGCACTGGCCGGTATTTCGCGGGGGTGACCAGCTGGTTACGCTGCAAGAACGGTATCAACGCTGTCACCGCGATGTACGGCATGTGCCCGACCAGGCAGGCAGCACGCGCTACGACAATCTTGAATATTTCCACGCCTACCAGTCCAACGGCTTGCCGTTGCAGGCCTCGGTATTCCGTAAGTAAGCATGGTTTTTCGTCAAAAACTGTCCGGCACCACCGAATTGAACCAGTCGCATTGGCTCATCACTACCATTTACCGCACGTCCAAGCCCCGTAAGAATGCGCGCTGCCCTGCAAATGGCAGCATGCGTTGAAGTCGCCGTACTACCCATAACAACGTTTTCCATATCCACCAGGAGATACATCTATGTCCATGAGTCGCCGTGAATTTCTGCAAGTCCTAGCCGCTGCCGCTGCTTCCGGCCTGGTGCTGGATAGCAAGTCCGTTCTGGCCGGCAATCTGCCCGCCCATTTCTACGACATGCCGGCGAGCGGGAATGTCTCTTTCTTGCATTTCACCGACTGTCATGCCCAATTGATGCCTGTCTGGTTCCGTGAACCCAATGTCAATCTGGGCGTCGGTTCTTCCAATGGCAAGGTGCCGCATCTGGTTGGCGACAAATTCCTCAAGCATTACGGCATCAAGCCAGGTACTGCCGATGCGGCTGCTTTCACCTATATCGATTTTGATACCGCATCCAAGGCCTACGGTCGGGTAGGCGGTTTCGCACACCTGAAAACGCTGGTCGACAAGATGCGTGCTTCGCGTCCTGGCGCGCTGTTGCTGGATGGCGGTGACACCTGGCAGGGTTCCGCCACCTCGCTGTGGACCAAGGCGCAGGACATGGTCGATGCCTGTATCCAACTCGGTGTCGATGTGATGACGCCGCACTGGGAAGCCACCTTCGGCGCTGATCGGATGATGGAAGTGGTGCAAAACGACTTCGCCAAGAATGGCGTTGAATTCGTTGCCCAAAACATCATCACCAACGAGTTCGGCGACCAGGTGTTCAAACCTTATGTGATGAAACAGATGAATGGCATCCAGGTCGCCATCATCGGCCAGGCCTTCCCCTACACCCCGATCGCAAATCCGCGCTACATGGTGCCGGACTGGTCGTTTGGCATTCGCGACGAAAGCATGCAGGGGTTTGTCGACGAAGCCCGCGCCAAGGGCGCCAAGGTGGTTGTGGTGCTGTCGCACAACGGCATGGACGTCGACTTGAAGATGGCCAGCCGGGTCAACGGCATCGACGCGATCTTCGGCGGCCACACGCATGACGGCATCTATCAGCCGGTGCCGGTGAAGGGCCCCGACGGCGGTACCTGTCTGGTGACCAACGCCGGTTCCAACGGCAAGTTCCTCGGCGTAATGGACTTTGATGTGAAAAACGACAAGGTGGTCGGCTGGAAATACCGCCTGCTGCCGGTGTTCTCAAACTTCCTCGCCGCTGATCCGAAGATGGAAGCGCTGATCAAGAAGATTCGCGCGCCGTATGAAGCGAAGCTGAGCGAAGTGCTGGCGGTCAATGAAGACACGCTTTACCGGCGTGGCAACTTCAACGGCACCTGGGACGAGGTCATCTGTCAGGCATTGATCGAAGGCAAGGGCGCCGACGCGGCCTTCTCGCCGGGCGTGCGCTGGGGTACCAGCATCATGCCGGGCGAGCCGATCACCTATGAGCGGATGATGGATCAGATGGCGATCACCTATCCGCAAACCACGCTGAACTCGTTCACCGGTGCCCAGATCAAGGACATCATGGAAGACGTCTGCGACAACCTGTTCAATGCCGACCCGTATTACCAGCAGGGTGGCGACATGGTGCGTACCGGCGGCATCCAGTACAGCGTGCGTCCGGGTGCAACCATCGGCAACCGCATCGGCGACATGATGATCAAGGGCAAGCCGGTCGATCCCAACAAGAAGTACAAGATGGCGGGCTGGGCTTCGGTTACCGAAGGCGTTCAGGGCACTCCGATCTGGGACGTGGTGGCCGACTACCTGCGCGACAAGAAGGTGATCAAGAACGTCAAGCTGTACCAGCCGAAGATCATCGGCATGGAAGGCAATCCGGGCATTGCGTTGTGAACTGATCTGACTGAGTGACGACAAAGGGGGCTGCAAGCCCCCTTTGTCGTTTCTGCCGAGTCTTGCTGCTCCGGTTGAATCTGGCTCGGCAAGACATGGTAGTCATCAAGACCAGTCTGCTGGATTGACACTCTGCTATTCAGAGTTATAAGCTCTGCATCACAGAGTTGACTCGAATGCGGACATGACCCCCCACCACGAACAGTTTCAGGCCATCCAGTCCATGCTGGCGGCCGGACATCGCAGCGTGCATCTGGAACGGCACAGCCTGCTGCTGATCGGCGGCGTCGGCGGTTTCATCGCCGGCGCGACCGAGTACATCATTACCGCCGAACGCTTCCCCGACATCCCGCAACGCGCCGTGGCTTTGCTGCTCTGGCTGACTTTCTGGCTGGGCGGCATGGCCTGGCTCGACCAATGGCTGACGCGGCGCGCTCGCCAACGCCGCGACGAAACCCTGCCGTTCGCCCAGGCGCAGATCACACGTGCCTGGTGGATGCTGCTCGGTATGGGCACGCTGGGTACTTTCGCCATGTTTTTCTATGGTGGTGGCGGCATGACCTATGCGCTGTGGATCGTCCTGCTTGGCCTCGGCATCTACCTGTTCGGCCTATTCTCGCGGCCGCTGATCGAATGGATCGGGCTGGCCACCATCCTGCTCGGTGTCGCCGGGTTGGCCGCTGGCCTGCCTTATGGCGCAACGCACTGGTTGGCGGCTTCCTGCTTCGCCATCGGCATGCCGTTGGCCGGTTGGTTGAACGCGAAATTCGGCGAGGATGGCCTGCCGCGTGGTCTTCTCGCACTCGCACTGTGGCTGTTGCTGGTGGTGACGCCGCCTATGCTGCTGACGCATTTTTCCATCACCCCGGCGCCCGCCGCCGGCGAACAGGTGCTGGGCCTGTCGGCGGGCAGCCGCATCCCGCTACGGATCGATCTGGAAAGTCCGATCCTCAGCATCGCGCCGCAGGCCGAGTTGGAAATGACCCTGACCCAGCCGGTCGAAATCGCGCTGATCGAAGGCCAGCCGGACGGTCGCTACCGCATCGGCAACGGCGACTGGCATGGCGTCCGCGACGGCATCCTGCGCCTGATGATCGACCGACTCACCCCGCGCCTCGACGGCACTGTGCCCGAAGTGCGCGCCCATGCCAGCTTGAATGACGCCGAATTCAACGGAGACACCCCATGAGTACGCCCCTGCCCACGCTTGACCCGCTGTTGCACCAGCCGGCGCGCACGCAACTGGTCGCATTTTTGTCCGGTCGCGGCGAAGCCACTTTTTCCGAACTGAAACGGGTGTTGGGGGTGACCGACGGCAACCTCGGCGCGCATCTCGCCAAACTGGTCGAAGCCGGCTATGTGGCCACCGGCGAGGCGGCCGGGGGTGGCCGTGCCCAGACTGTCTATGCGCTGACCCCCGCAGGCCGCACGGCGCTCAATGAGTATGTTGTTTGCCTGTCGGCGCTGATGGCGCTATCCGCCGGCAGCACGCAGGCAAGCGATTTATCCCCGCTACTCGCGGGCCAATCCTGAATCGATTTTCCACAAGGAGTAAACATGAACTTTCGCTACGTTTTTGCCGCCACGACCCTGGCCACGCTGACTGCCTGCGCCGGTCTGACACCGCCCGCAGCCGACAAACTCGCCGCCATGCCGATGGTGACTTACCCGGATAAGCCGCCGGCCGGTGACTTCATCTACAAGCTGCCTGCCGGCCAACCCATCGACCTGAACATCCGGGCCGACGGCAGCCTGCTTGCCGCCAACCTGGAACAAAAGTTCAGCGCCAGCCTCAAGCATGACCTCTTTCTGCATAAAGACTGGGCCAGCGAGGATGCCCAACACTGGCAGCGCGCCGACCAGTTGGTCGGCGTCAATCTAAGCGTGACCTTGCCGTCCTACCAGCATCCTGGCCCGGGCGAAGTGCATATGACGTTGGAGCGCAAGACGCCATGAAACCCACGCTACTTTTGTTGCTGATCCTTGGCATCGGTGGCTGCGCGACGGACTGGTCGCGCGGTCTGTACGAGGGTGTGCGCCAGCAGCGTGAAGCCTTGCCCGACCCGACCGCCGCCCAACCCGCCCCCCGCAATCCAGATTACGAACAATATCGGCGCGAGCGCGAGGCGCTGAAAGATGCACCGGCACGCTGAGCGGCGCCAGACACGGATTGATTCATTTCATTTTTCGACTGGGTGAGCAGCATGAAAACATGGCTCAAGAATCATCGCGGCTACATCCTTTTTTGATCGGCTTTGGCTTGTTCCGCACAGCCGTCCGGATATCACCGCCAACTGCCTGATCGCCCACTTCAGCATGAACCTCCTGCTCGATAGCCTGTGTGTCGATTTGAAATGCTTTCGCTGTACAAGGCAGAGAAACTTGAGTCTGATTGCGTGCGGAGATTCGGCGATTCGGCGCTTTGGCGACCGGATCGAGCGGTGCATTTTGGTCGGAATTGAGCGATGCCTCGGCCGGCCATCAACGTAATGGGAGAAGAAATGAAAGTCCACGTTCTGCAACACGTTCCCTTCGAAGATATCGGCGGTATGGCCGACTGGCTGGCGGGGCAGGGGGCCGAGATCGGCTATACGCGGTTTTATGCAAAAGAAGCGCTGCCCGATCCGGCCGGTCTCGATCTGGTCATCGCCATGGGCGGTCCGATGAGCGTCAACGACGAGGTTGAATTTCCCTGGTTGGAAGCGGAAAAGGCTTTCGTTCGCGCCGTGGTTGCGCGTGGCATGCCGATGCTGGGCGTCTGTCTGGGCGCGCAGCTCATCGCCAACGCGCTGGGCGCGCGGGTCTATCGCAATCCGGTGAAGGAAATCGGCTGGTTTCCGGTGCGGGCGGAAGACACTCCAACTGATGTTTTCCGCTTTCCCGAGGAAACCCGCGTCTTCCACTGGCACGGCGAAACCTTCGACCTGCCGGCCGGCGCCTTGCTGCTGGCGCGCAGTGCGGTATGCGAAAACCAGGCGTTTCAGTTGGGCCGCAATGTCGTCGGCTTGCAGTTCCACCTGGAGACCACGCCGGAGAGTGCTGCAGACATGCTGGAACACGGCCGCGATGAACTGGTGGCTGCGCCTTACATCCAGGATGCGGCCACAGTGCTGGCCGAACCGGCGGCGACCTACGCTGCCAACAACGCCCTCATGGCCAGCCTGCTGGCTTATCTGGCCGGGCGGTCGTGACCAGGGACCGCCATGCCTACGCCGCAGCCGGTCTGACCGCAGCCTTGTGGGGACTGACCGGCATCTTCGTGCGCCTGCTGCCGCCGTTCGCGCCCGAAGTCGTCACCGCTGGGCGGCTTGCGGTTGCGCTGGCGGTGGCCTTGCCGCTGCTGGCGCTGTCCAGCGGCGGTCGGCAGGCCATGCGCAACGCGCTCGGACATCCGCTCGCCTATCTGCTGGCGCTGCTGCTGGCCGGCTACTACCTGCTCGCCACCGCCGCCTTCCAGCTGGCGCCGGTGGCCGAGGTGGCGTTGCTGCTGAGTACGCCGCCGCTGTTCGTACTCGTCTATCGAAGCTTGAGCGGGGATCGCCCGGCCAGACATGAACTGGCCGGCGCTTTGCTGGCAGTCGCTGGCATGACTGTGATTCTGGCGCCTCGGCTCGACCTGTCGCATGCCGTCGCCGACGCACGGCTGACCGGTGATGGTCTGGCCATTGGCGCGGCGGCGCTGACGGCGGGCTATGCCTGGCTGTACCGCGGTCTGGCGCAACGGTCCACCGCGCCGGGGTCGCTCGGTGTCACCTTTTTAACCTTTCTGCTCGGCAGCATCGCGTTGGCTGGCCCGGTTATCGCTGGCGGCGTGGGGGGAGACTTGGTGGCCGATTCCGGTCAGCTCAGCTTGCTGCTCGGTCTGGGCGTGTTGTGCACCGCCATCCCCAGCCTGGGCTTCGCCTATGCCTCCCGTCGCCTGGCGCCGGTGGCCACGGCCAGCATTTCCCTGTTCATCCCGCTGTTCGCTGCCTTGTTCGCCCATCTCGTTCTGCATGTGTCAATGCCGATTCAAAATTGACACACTTTCCCACCATATTGCCGATTTAAAACTGATACACCCCCATTGCCTGAAGTGATGCGTGGAGTGTTCGTCCCGAAGTGGAGGCCGAAGGCCGGAACGTAGGGACGAA
>CAMDHJ010000016.1 GCA_945897865.1 Tepidiphilus sp. J10 | reverse complement strand
CTATCTGACCAGATACAAGGGGAGCTACACTAAGACCGGCAAGCTATCGGCCAAGGGTGTAGGTCGCCGCAGCAACAAGAGTCCGCTCATTGGCGAAACCCGCAGCCTGATGAGCACCATCAATCCCCAGTTGAGGGGAAATGACGCGGTTGAAATCGGTAGCCCGCTGATTTACTCGGCCATGCAGCAGTTTGGCGGCAGAAAGTCCGAATTCTCGAATCTTTGGGGCGACATCCCGGCCCGGCCATTCCTTGGCTTGTCTGACGAGGATGAACGCTCGATCCTGGATATCGTGGCGGGGTACATGGGGTTTTGAGATCGCCGGAAAACAGCCCGGCCGCTAGCGCCGGAGGCCACCAGGAGAACGTCATGAAACTGACCAAAGAACAGCGCAGCGAGCTCGAATCACAACTCAACAGCCCATACGGCACTGTGCGCCTGATCTGTGACGGCCGCGCCATCACGCTACAAGTGCAGCGCTACAGCGCCTTAAAATATCGCGTCATGACCTTTGTAGACGGTGAGTTCAAAGGCGCATGGATCAGTGGCAATCCGATGGAGCCGGAGGCGAAATTCCTGCGCAAATCGGTGCGGCATTGGTACACGCCAAGCGAAAGAGCCAAGGCTGCAAAAGCGTACGGTAAACGCGCAGCCAAGGACGATCCTTGGTGGGATAAGACATCGGTCATCTACATGCCGGACTGGGCCAGCGGCAAGGCCGCGCTAAGCCATCTGTGCAAGGTGTGTGATTCGGTTGAGATCGCGCCGCCGCGAGTTGTTTCACTAGATGAAAATATGTTGCAGCAGTGACGGTGCGGGGTTCACAAGGATTGCCTTAATCGGCCTTGAAAGTCTCAAACCTATTTTCCGCGTGTCTCAAACCAATTTTCCGCCGTCATGAAGGGCGGGAAATTCTAGCAGTCTGATCAGCCTCAGCGATCGACATGTTTAATTTAACATAATATACATTCAGTCTATTTGGCCAGGCTTTCCAACAGATGAATTTGCGTTCTATGTGCAGCCGCATGGAGAGATTGCAAGTCATCCTTTATAGTGCGCGCCATGCTTGGTAAGTCATCTCGATCCTCTCGACGCTGCGCCGTCTCCAAACCCGTACGTAAACCGCTCGCCCCCCGGGTCTCCGCGTTATTGCGTGAAGTCTGGTGGTTGGCTGCGGTGGGCATTGCCTTGTATCTGGGCATGATTCTGTTGACCTATCACATCGCCGATCCAGGCTGGTCGCGCATTGGTGGCGATCAGGCGGTGCTCAATGCCGGCGGTCCGTTTGGCGCATGGCTGTCTGATTTGATGCTCTATCTGTTCGGCGCTTCGACCTGGCTTTGGGTGGTGCTGTCGTTGTTCTTTGTCTGGTGGGGTTATCGCCGTATTGGCGCACAGGAGTCTGAACATCAGAACGGTGTGTCGATCACACTGATCGGCTTTCTGTTGGTTCTCTTGAGTAGCAGCACGTTGGAAGCCATGCGTTTTCACAGTTTGCCGATGCAATTGCCGCTGACCACCGGTGGCGCGCTGGGGGACAGCCTTTCGCATCTGGTGCAAGGCGTGTTTGGCTTCGATGGCGGCACGGTCTTGTTATTGCTGACCTGGGGAGCCGGTTTCAGTTTGTTTACTGGTATCTCCTGGCTGGAATTGGCCGAGAAGGTGGGAACTGGCCTGGAAGCGTTATTCAAGATCGTGATCAATACCTGGCAAGCCAAGCGAGATCGAAGAGCAGGTTTGGAAGCCACGTCCGAGCGTGATGAGAGCGTTCGCCAGGAACGCAAACGCATGCGCAAAGAACCGCCAATCCGAATCGAGGCGCCGGTTGCCGTCATTGAAAAATCAGAGCGGGCGCAAGAGGAGCGGCAAGATTTATTGTTCCGCGATGCGCCCGATACGCAGCGCCCGCCTCTGCGCTTGCTGGATGAAGCAACTCAGAATACCGCCCAAATTGATCAAGCCAGCCTGGAAGCCACTTCCCGCTTGATCGAGCGCAAATTGCGCGAATTCGGCGTTGAAGTGAAAGTACTGGCGGCATATCCAGGCCCGGTCATCACGCGTTATGAAGTAGAACCGGCTTCCGGTGTTAAAGGCAGCCAGATCACCAATCTGGCAAAGGATCTGGCGCGGGCGCTGTCGCTGGTCAGCATCCGTGTCGTGGAAACCATCCCGGGCAAGAATTGCATGGGTCTGGAACTCCCCAACTCGCAACGCCAGGTCGTACGGCTTTCGGAAATCCTCTCAGCCAAGGTTTACAACGACAATGCTTCGCCGCTCACCATGGCGATGGGCAAGGATATCAGCGGCAATCCCATCGTCGCCGACCTGGGCAAGATGCCGCATGTGCTGGTCGCCGGCGCAACGGGTTCCGGAAAATCAGTCGCCATCAACGCGATGATTCTGTCGCTGATCTACAAATCGACGGCGCAGGATGTACGCCTGATCATGATTGATCCAAAGATGCTGGAGCTTTCCACTTACGAAGGCATTCCGCATCTGCTTGCTCCGGTGGTCACCGATATGAAGCTTGCAGCCTCGGCGTTGAACTGGTGCGTCGGCGAAATGGATAAGCGCTATCGTCTGATGTCGGCACTAGGCGTGCGAAACATTGCGGGTTTCAATCAGAAAGTTCGTGATGCGGAAAAGGCCGGCCAACCACTGAGTAACCCGTTCTCGATCACGCCGGAAGACCCGGAACGGTTGTCTACCCTGCCCTTTATTGTTGTCTTGATCGACGAATTGGCTGATCTGATGATGGTTGCCGGCAAGAAGGTAGAAGAACTAATTGCCCGATTGGCTCAGAAAGCGCGGGCTTCCGGCATACATCTGGTGCTGGCGACGCAACGCCCATCTGTCGATGTGATCACCGGTCTGATCAAGGCCAACATCCCGACCCGGGTTTCGTTTCAGGTCACTAGCCGCATCGATTCGCGCACCGTTCTCGATCAGCAAGGCGCGGAATCTCTGCTCGGGCAGGGTGATATGTTGTATCTGCCGCCAGGCCATGGCGTACCGACGCGTTTGCATGGTGCATTCGTGTCTGATGACGAAGTTCATCGGGTTACTGCATGGCTGAAGGAACTTGGGCCGCCACAATATGACGAAAGCATTCTGGAAAGCCCGGATGAAGAATCGGATGCGGATGCGCCTGACAAAAGCGCGGAAGCTGACCCGTTGTATGACGATGCGGTCGCTTACGTGTTGAAAAGCCGGCGTGCCTCTATCTCTGCTGTGCAACGACAATTGCGCATCGGCTATAACCGGGCAGCCAGACTGGTCGAGGCCATGGAAAATGCCGGCCTCGTTTCCTCCATGCAAACCAATGGCAACCGTGAAGTGATCGCACCCCGACATGATTCGTAACACACTGATTTCAATCTTCATCCTGACGCTGAGTGGATCCGCCCTGGCGGACGCCAAAACCCGCCTGGAAGCATTTGTCGATGGCACCAAAGGTCTCAAAGCCAATTTCACTCAGACCGTTTTTGATCAAGCCGGACGCAAAACCCAGGAATCCAGCGGCAATCTATTCTTTTCCCGGCCCGGAAAATTCCGCTGGGTCTACCAGAAGCCTTACGCCCAACTCATTGTGGGTGATGGAAACAAGGTCTGGATTCACGATGAAGATCTGGATCAGGTCACTGTGCGCAAGATTGACCAGGCGTTGGGCGATAGCCCAGCCGCATTGCTGGCGGGTGATAACAACATAGAGAAGCTGTTCAACCTGAAAGAGGGCGGCAGCAAGGACGGCATAGATTGGCTGGAAGCTTCGCCAAAAAGCAAGGAAGGTAGCTTTGAAAAAGTCCGTATGGGTTTCAAGGGCAATGATTTGCATGCAATGGAACTGAAGGACAATTTTGGCCAGACCACCTTGCTGCGTTTTTCCAACTTACAGCGCAACCCAGCCATTGGCGCCAGTCTGTTCCGCTTTACGCCGCCCAAAGGCGTTGACGTGATTGGCGACCGCTGACCTTTTCGGCGCAGTCGCGCCCGCTGCTGAATCCCCGTTCAATCAGGCTGCCACGCCGCTGGCAGAACGTTTGCGACCGCGCAGCCTGGATCAGGTCATTGGCCAAACTCATCTGCTTGGACCAGGCCGACCGTTACGGCTGACGTTTGAATCGGGCAAACCCCATTCAATGATTCTCTGGGGGCCGCCCGGTGTGGGTAAAACCACATTGGCGCGTCTGATGGCGAGTCATTTTGATGCCGATTTCATCCAGATTTCCGCCGTGTTGTCAGGCGTCAAGGAAATCCGTGAAGCAGTCGAGCGGGCCCGCATCAATCGAGTGGCAAGCCGCCAGACCATCCTGTTTGTCGATGAAGTGCACCGCTTCAATAAAGCGCAGCAGGATGCCTTTCTGCCGCATGTCGAATCCGGCTTGCTCACTTTCATCGGCGCCACTACCGAGAATCCATCGTTTGAAGTCGTCGGCGCCCTCCTCTCTCGCGCTCAGGTCTATGTCCTCAAGCCACTCGACGAAAGCGACCTTGCCGCATTGCTGGAACGCGCACTACGGGAGGCGGCAAGCGAGATCAAACTCAGCGATGAAGCCGGCAAGCTGCTGTTGGCCTATGCCGATGGTGATGGCCGCCGCTTGCTCAACCTGCTTGACCAACTGTTCACCGCCGCTCAGGCCGCCAAGCGCAACGAGATTGATGCCGCATTCATCGGCGAAGCGCTGGCTGCGTCGCACCGGCGTTTCGACAAAGGCGGCGATGCGTTCTACGACCCGATATCCGCCCTGCACAAATCCGTTCGCGGCTCCAGTCCGGATGCCGCGCTTTACTGGCTGAGCCGCATGCTGGATGGCGGCGCCGATCCCTTGTATCTCGGTCGGCGCATCATCCGCATGGCGGTGGAAGATATCGGCCTGGCCGATCCGCGCGCCTTGACCACCGCGCTCGATGCGGTTGCCACCTTCGAGCGACTGGGCAGCCCGGAAGGTGAACTGGCGCTGGCGCAGGCAGTGGTTTACCTGGCGGTCGCACCAAAAAGCAATGCCGTTTACGTTGCCTACAAGGCTGCGCAGAGTTTTGTCGCACAAGACGGCTCACGCCCGGTACCGGTGCACCTGCGCAATGCGCCGACCAGGCTGATGAAAGAACTCGGTTACGGCCATGCCTACCGCTATGCACACGACGAAACTGAAGCCTATGCGGCGGGAGAACGCTATTTTCCCGATGAACTGCCCCAGCTTCCCCGCTTCTACCAGCCGACACCGCGTGGCCTGGAAGGCAAAATCGGTGAACGCCTGTCCTACCTCAAGTCGCTAGATACGGCAGCAGGTAAAGCCGGCAAGTAAGCGCCATCGTCAACCATCAATATTGGCTGGCTTGAGTTGCCCAGATTTGCGCTCAACTGCTAGAATGCGCGCCGCTTTGCGCCGGACGTGCTGTCTGGCCAGCGAAATCCACACATCCGCACCAGTTAAGGTGCCCCGCACGGACTTGCGGGGTTCTCGGCGGATGGCGGCTTAACCTTAACCAAGGAGTTTTCATGTCCGTAACCATGCGTCAAATGCTCGAGGCCGGTGTTCACTTCGGCCACCAAACCCGTTACTGGAACCCGAAGATGGCACCCTACATCTTTGGTCACCGCAACAAGATTCACATCCTGAATCTGGAAAAAACCCTGCCCTTGTTCAATGAAGCCGCCACCTTCGCGCGCCGGTTATCTGCCAACAAAGGTTCCGTGCTGTTCGTCGGCACCAAGCGCCAGGCCCGCGAAATCATGGCTGAAGAAGCGGCCCGTTGCGGCATGCCGTGGATTTCCCATCGCTGGTTGGGTGGCATGCTGACCAACTTCAAGACCGTCAAGCAGTCGGTCAAGCGGATGAAAGACATCGAAGCGCAACTGGCCGAGCCGGGTGCGATTTCGAAGAAGGAAATCCTGCGTGTGCAACGCGAATTCGACAAACTGATGCAAAGCCTGGGTGGCATTCGCGAGATGGAGCGTTTGCCTGATGCGCTGTTCGTTGTTGACGTCGGCTATCAGAAAATCGCCATAACCGAAGCCAACAAGCTGGGCATTCCGGTGATCGGCATCGTTGACTCGAACAACTCCCCGCTCGGCGTGGATTACGTCATTCCCGGCAACGACGACTCGAACCGTGCCATTCGTTTGTATGCGCGCGGCCTTGCCGATTCAATCCTGGAAGGTAAAACCATGGTGATCGAGGAAATGGTTGCTGCGGTTCAGGATGAATACGTCGAAGTCGACGAATCCAACGAAGCCAGCGCCGGTTGATGTATCAGGCGGGCCGAATTCATGCCCGCTAGACAAGATTCATGACGCCCCGCTAACCGGGGCGTTTTTTCGATAAAGAACTGTTCAGGAGAATGTTATGGCGGAAATCACCGCATCCATGGTCAAAGAGCTGCGCGAGCGCACCGATGCCCCCATGATGGATTGCAAGAAAGCGCTGACCGAAGCGGCCGGCGAGATGCAGAAAGCAGAAGAAATTTTGCGCGTGCGTTTTGGCAACAAGGCCGCCAAGAGCGCCGGCCGCATTGCCGCTGAAGGCGTTGTGGCGATCAACATCAGTGCTGACGGCAAGACCGCCGCGATGGTGGAAGTGAACTGCGAAACCGATTTCGTCGCAAAAAACGACGATTTTCTGGCGCTTTCCAAAGCGATTGCACAAATGGTGATTGACAGCAATCCGGCCGATGTCGCCGCCCTCTCAGCTTTGCCCTACGCCGGCAAGACGGTGGAAGAGTTCCGCACCGAGATGGTCGGCAAGATCGGCGAGAACATGTCAATTCGTCGTTTCGTGCGTCTCAACGGCCATGGCAAATTTGCCAGCTACATCCACGGCAGCAAGATTGGTGTTCTGGTCGACGTCGCCGGTGATGAGGCGATTGCCAAGGACATCGCCATGCATATTGCCGCTTCGAAGCCGAAATCGCTGGATGCTTCCGGGGTATCGCAAGACCTGATCGACACCGAGCGTCGCGTCGCCATTGAGAAGGCAAAGGAAGCCGGCAAGCCAGAAGCCATGCTGGAAAAAATCGCTGATGGCACCGTGCAGAAATTCCTCAAGGATGTCACCTTGCTGTCACAGCCGTTCGTCAAGGACGACAAGCAGACCGTCGAACAGGTGTTGAAGTCGAAGAACTCGCAATGCCACGGCTTCACCATGTTCATCGTCGGCGAAGGCATCGAGAAGAAAGTATCCGACTTCGCCGCTGAAGTCGCCGCTGCTTCCAAGGTCTGATCAAGATGGCTCAGATGCCACCCCGCCCGTGCAAGCGCATTCTGTTGAAACTTTCCGGCGAGGCGCTGATGGGGCCGGATACGTTTGGCTATCATGCCGACACCATGGCAAGCATGGTCGCCCAGATCAAGGAAGTGGTTGATCTCGGCGTTCAGGTTGGCATTGTGGTCGGTGGTGGCAATTTGTTTCGCGGCGCCACCGGCGCGCTTGCCGGCATGGATCGCGCCACCGCCGATAGCATGGGTATGCTGGCGACGGTGATGAACGCACTGGCATTGAAAGATGGATTGATGGCCGCCGGTGTTGATGCACGCGTGCAAACCGCAGTCACTATCGGTCATGTCGGCGAACCATTTGAGCGGGACAGCGCGGTTCGACATCTTGAGGCCGGCCGAGTGGTGATCTTTGGCGGCGGCACCGGTAACCCCTTTTTCACCACGGATACGGCTTCGGCTTTACGCGGTGCGGAAATCGGCGCCGACCTGATGTTGAAGGCAACCAAAGTGGATGGCGTTTACACCGCCGATCCAAAGAAAGACCCGACGGCGACCCGTTACGAACAACTTGGCTTTGATGAAGCCATCGCAAAGAATCTGGGGGTGCTCGATATCGCCGCCTTTGCGCTCTGTCGTGAACAGAAGTTGCCGCTTTGCGTGTTCAGCATATTCAAGCCGGGCGCACTGCGACGCGTGGTACTTGGTGAGCCGGAAGGCACCCGGGTTGTACTTTAGTGAGGAAGAAAGCATGATTTCCGACATCAAAAAAGCCGCCGAAGAAAAGATGAAAAAATCGGTCGAGTCACTCAAGGCTGACTTTGGCAAGGTACGCACCGGACGCGCCACTACCGGCATTCTGGATCACGTCAAAGTAGATTATTACGGTTCCCCAACATTGGTCAGTCAGGTTGCCAACCTGACCCTGGTTGATGCACATACCCTGGGTGTCCAGGCCTATGAAAAGAACATGCTTGGCAAGATAGAGAAAGCCATACGTGATGCCGATTTAGGTCTAAATCCGTCCAATATGGGTGAAATGCTGCGCGTGCCGATGCCCCCGTTGACTGAAGAGCGCCGCAAGGAACTGGTCAAACTGGTGCGTGGCGAAGCGGAAAACGGTAAAGTCGCGATACGCAATATTCGTCGCGATGCCATCGCCCATCTGAAGGAATTGTTGAAGAACAAGGAAATCAGTGAAGACGAAGAAAGGCGTGCTGCGGAGGAAATCCAGAAGCTCACCGATAAGTTCATTGCCGAACAGGAAAAGCATCTGGCCGACAAAGAAAAGGACCTGATGGCGGTCTGAGTTTTTTTAGAGGCTGCAAGCCATCATGATCAAGCGATTTTTTAGCTCAACAGCGGAAGTTCCAGAATCTGTTGAAGTTCCTCGCCATATTGCGATCATCATGGATGGCAATGGTCGTTGGGCCAAGAAGCGTTTGCTACCGCGTGTGGCTGGTCATGCTCAAGGCTTCGAGCGGGTCCGCAACATCATTGAAATCTGTCTCGACCGCAGTATTGAATATGTGACGTTGTTTGCCTTCAGTTCTGAGAACTGGCGACGGCCACAGGAAGAAGTCTCACGTCTGATGGGCCTGTTCGTGATGGCGCTTGAAAGTGAAGTGTCGCGTATGCATCGCAATGGTGTCTGTCTGCATGTGGTTGGCGATCTGAGCCGTTTTGATGAACGTCTGCGTGATCTGATTGCTGAAGGAGAGCAGCGCACTCGGAACAACCAACGTTTAACGTTGACCATCTGTGCCAACTACGGTGGTCGCTGGGATATTCTCAACGCGGTAAACAATTGGCGGCGTGACAATCCGGCAGCTGTCGAGGTCGATGAACAGGCTCTGGCGCCCTATCTTTCCATGTCTTACGCACCGGAACCTGATCTGTTCATTCGTACCGGCGGCGAGCAACGCATCAGCAATTTCCTGCTCTGGCAACTGGCCTATGCCGAGCTGTATTTCACCGACACACTCTGGCCGGATTTCGATGCCGAAAAGCTGGATTTGGCAATCGCTTCCTTCCGCAAACGAGAGCGTCGCTTCGGCCGTACCAGTGAGCAGCTACTTGAGCGCTAAGCCCGTCAAGTCTGGACTGCAAGCCCGCATTGCCACCGCAGTGCCACTGATCGCCAGCTTCCTCGCCGCGCTCTATCTGGCACCACTTGCGCTATGGATCGGACTGACCGGTCTGGTTACATTCCTGGCCGCGTTGGAGTGGGCCAAAATGGCCGGTCTGAACAGAACGGCCACAGTTTTCTTTGGAATATTGACCGTCTCGATCAGCAGTAGCCTGAGTGTCGCCGCGCCTGATCTCGCTCTGCCTTTTTATCCTGCTGTGCTGTTCTGGCTGCTGGCGCCCATCCTGCTGGCTCGACTGGTGAAAATTCAGCCGCCTGCAATCCATCTCTTGCTTGGCGCCATCGTTCTGGTTCCCACCCATCTCGGCATGGTCATGCTGCGTGAAATCGGCCCCGATCTGCTGTTCATTGTGGTCGGCGTGGTCGTCATCGCGGATACTGCGGCGTACTTCTCGGGTCGCCAATTCGGTAAACACAAACTCGCACCCAGCATCAGCCCGGGCAAAACCTGGGAAGGCGCGATCGGCGCCTGGCTGGCGATAACCGCTTACGCACTTGCATTGTTTTTCTACATCCCCGACACACTCCGGCTGGATAGTTTGCCACAAGCTTTGGCTCTGTTCTGGGGGCTGTTTGGTCTTTCCGTGCTGGGTGACCTGTTCGAAAGCACACTGAAACGCCAGGCTGGCATCAAGGATAGTGGCAATCTGCTGCCCGGGCATGGTGGCGTACTGGATCGCATCGACAGCCTGACCGCCGTTCTGCCGGTTGCGGCGCTCTTCTGGATTTGGTTGAAATGACATTGCACGCACTCACAATACTCGGCGCTACCGGCACCATCGGCGTCAACACACTCGATGTGGTGGCGCGGCATCCAGACCGCTTTCGCATCGTCGCCCTGACCGGGCAAAACCAGATCGAAAAACTGGCGCAACAATGTCGTCAGTTCAATCCACGCTATGCCGTGGTGCTGGACGTCGACAAGGCAATCGCTTTGCAAGCCATGCTGGCTGGCACTCAGACCGAAGTGCTGGTCGGCATGGAGGCACTGGAGTTTGTCTCCAGTCTGCCGGAAGTCGATAGCGTGATGGCTGCCATTGTCGGCGCCGCCGGTTTGCGGCCGGCACTGGCCGCAGCACGTGCCGGCAAGCGGGTGTTGCTGGCAAACAAGGAAACACTGGTCATGGCCGGGCGTTTTTTCATGCAGGCTGTGCATGATCACAATGCCACGTTGCTGCCGATCGACAGCGAGCACAACGCTGTATTCCAGTCCATGCCGGCCGCCTTTTTCAATCATGGCAGTGACCGAAATCTGGCCCGGCATGGCGTGCGTCGAGTATTGCTGACCGCATCTGGCGGACCGTTTCGCATGCGTGAACTCGATACGCTGAAGGACATCACTCCGGAGCAAGCTGTTGCGCATCCAAACTGGGTCATGGGCAAGAAGATCTCGGTCGATTCCGCCACCATGATGAACAAGGGGCTGGAAGTCATTGAAGCGCACTGGCTGTTCAATGCCCCGCCGGCGCAGATTGAAGTCGTCATCCACCCGCAGAGCATCGTGCACAGCATGGTCGAGTATTTCGACGGCTCAGTACTGGCGCAGCTTTCCAACCCGGATATGCGGACACCGATTGCGCATTCGCTGATCTACCCGGAGCGGATCGAAGCCGGCGTCAATTGGCTTGATCTGGCCAAGATCGGCACGCTGACCTTCGAAGCGCCCGACCTGCGCCGCTTTCCCTGCCTTGGGTTGGCCTATCAGGCGCTTGCCGCCGGCGGTGCCGCGCCGGCGATGCTGAATGCCGCCAATGAGGAAGTCGTGGCAGCGTTCCTGAACAAGCAGATACCCTATTTGGCGATTGCCGCTACGCTGGATGCCGTGTTGCAGCATCTGGCCGAGCAGCCAGCCGAATCACTGGAAGACTTGTTGGCAGCCGATGCCGCCGCCCGCATCACAGCACGGGAACTGATGGCTGAAAATTACGCCAATCAAGCATGACTACCCTGCTCGCTTTTGTGGCCACATTGGCCATCCTGATCATTTTTCACGAATTCGGCCACTACGCGATCGCCCGCCTGGCTGGCGTCAAGGTGCTCCGGTTTTCTGTCGGCTTTGGCAAAGTCATCGCGCAACGGACTGATCGCCACGGCACGGAATGGGCACTGGCGGCGTTCCCGCTGGGCGGTTATGTGAAGATGCTGGACGAGCGCGAAGCCCCGGTTGAGCCTGCATTACTCGGCGAAACCTTCAACCGGAAATCACTGGGAGCGCGTTCTGCGATTGTTGCGGCCGGACCGATTGCCAATTTCCTGCTCGCCATCCTGCTGTTCTGGGCGCTGTTCATGACCGGCGTGCCGATACTCAAACCGGTCCTCGACTCACCACCGCATGGCACTCCAGCGGCGCTGGCCGGTATCCAGGCAGGTGATCAGGTCACTGCGTTCAATGGCGAGAAAGTCGAGAGCTTTCAGGATCTGCATTGGCTTTCCCTGAAATATGGCCTCAGCGACGAACGACTCAGCATCGAAACCGTCGATGCCAGGGGATATCTGGCGCAGCGCACGTTGGTGGTGGTAGAAAGAGATGAAACGTTCGAACAAGCACCGTTGCAGGCACTTGGTCTGCAGCGTTACATGCCACCATTGCCGCCGGTTCTGGCGCAACTGACAGCGGGCGGGCCTGCCTCAAGTGCAGGTCTGCAAGCGGGTGATCGGATTCTCGCGATCAACAACCAAGCCGTCGGTGAATGGAATGACGTTGTTACTCGCGTCCGACAATCGCCCAACCTCGGTTTGCGCTTCACTGTTGAACGTCAGGGTAATCAGATTGAACTCATGGTGACACCCGAAGCGGTGGGGGCCAAAGGTGAAACCGGACGTATCGGCGCGGCGCCGGACATTGATCCCGCCTTGTTCGCCCCCTATCAGGATGAAGCACGCTACGGACCAATCGAATCGATGGCCCGCGCACTCAACCGAACCTGGGAACTGTCCACTTTCAGTTTGCAGATGCTGGGTCGCATGCTGATTGGCGAGGCCTCACTGAAAAATCTCTCCGGACCGATCACCATCGCCGATTACGCCGGGCAATCCGCCGAGAGTGGTGCAGCAAGTTTCATCGCCTTTCTCGCCTTGGTCAGCATCAGCCTTGGCGTGCTGAATCTGCTGCCTGTGCCGTTATTGGATGGCGGGCACTTGCTGTATTATTTCGCCGAATTTTTGACCGGAAAGCCTGTCTCTGAACGAATTCAAGAGATCGGCCAACGCATCGGCATCGGCTTACTTGGCATGCTGATGTTCTTCGCACTTTTCAACGACCTGCAACGACTCTTCGTCGGGTGAACGCCCCCATGTTTTCTTTTCGCCTTCGTCCGCTTTCTTCTGCCATGCTTGCTTTGGCTCTATTGTCATCGCCAGCGCATGCCTTCGATCCATTCCAGATCAAGGATATTCGGGTGGAAGGCATTCAACGCACTGAAGCTGGCACAGTATTCAGCTATTTGCCGATCAAGGTCGGCGAGACACTGACTCCGGCACGTGCATCGGAAGCGATCAAAGCACTCTATGCCACTGGTTTTTTCAAGGATGTCCGCCTGGAAGCCAACAATGAAGTGTTGGTGGTGACCGTTGAAGAGCGGCCAGGCATCGCCAGCGTCAATTTTTCCGGCATGAAGGAATTCCCGAAAGAAGACATGCTGGCCGGACTCAAGCAATTGGGACTTTCCGATGGCCGCATCCTGGACAAATCCCTGCTCGACAAAGCAGAGCAGGAACTCACTCGCCAATATTTCAACCGCGGCATGTACGCGGTTCAGGTCAAGGCCACCACAACACCGCTTGAGCGCAATCGAGTTGCAGTCAACTTCGAGGTCAACGAAGGCGAAGTCGCCAAAATCCGCAGCATCAATATTGTCGGCGCCAAGGCGTTTACCGAGAAAAGCCTGCTCAAACTGTTCAATCTGAGAACCCCTGGCATGATGACCTGGTGGAACAAGAACGATCAGTACTCCAAGCAAAAACTGTCGGGTGATCTGGAAACCTTGCGCTCGCATTATTTGAACCAGGGCTATCTGGAATTCAACGTCGAGTCGACCCAGGTTTCCATCACGCCAGACAAGAAGGACATCTACCTCACCATCAATATCCAGGAAGGCGAACGCTACACGGTGAGCGACTTCAAATTCGCCGGCGACCTGCCGGTGCCCGAAGCGGAATTGAAGAATCTTGTCAGCCTGAAGGTCGGCGACGTCTTTTCTCGCGAACGTCTCAACGAGTCCACCCGCAATATTGGCGACCGCCTGGGCAATGAGGGTTTTGCCTTTTCCAACGTCAATGCGGCGCCCGAGATCGACAAGGAAAAACGAACCGCCAACTTCACCTTCCTGGTTGATCCAGGCCGCAAGGTTTACGTCCGCCGCCTCAATGTCACTGGCAATACGCGCACCAAGGATGAAGTCGTGCGGCGTGAAATGCGGCAGTTGGAAGGCGCCTGGTATGCCGCTGACAAGATCAATCGCTCGCGAGTACGGGTCGAGCGTCTGGGCCATTTCAAGGAAACCACGATTGAAACTCCGCCGGTGCCGGGTACCACCGATCAGGTTGATGTCAACGTCAACGTCACCGAGCAGCCCACCGGCAACATCCTGCTGGGCGCCGGTTTCTCCAGTTCGGATGGTCTCGTTCTTTCCGGGTCGATTGCACAGAACAACCTGTTCGGCAGCGGCAACCGACTGTCCGTTCAGATCAATAGCGGCAGCATCAATAAGGTGTATTCCCTTTCCTTCACCAACCCTTACTTCACGTCGGACGGGGTTAGCCTGGGTTATGACCTGTATCGCCGCGATGTGGATACCGAGAGTCTGGACAGTGTCGCGGACTACAGTACATCGACTGTGGGCGCCGGATTGCGTCTGGGGGTGCCGATTACCGAATTCGATTCGGTCAACTTTGGATTGGCTTATGAACAGGTCAAGCTGGATTTGAACGGCACCGCCCCCCAGGTTTATTTCGACTACGCCAATCGGTACGAATCAAGTTGCCCCAGCCCAACAAATCCCTCAGCGCTTTCCTGTTCGGCCACCACCGATTCCCTGCGTTTTGAAGCCGGTTGGGCGCGCGATTCCCGAGATAGCCTGCTCTACCCGACAAAAGGCACTTATCAGCGCGCCTATATGGAAGTCGGTACGCCCCTGGGTGACCTGAACTACTACAAACTGAACTATCAATATCAATGGTTGAAACCGCTTTCCCGCAGGGTCAGCTTGCTGTTGAATGGGGAAATTGGCATTGGCGGTGGTTACAACGGCGAAGAAATGCCTTTATTCCGCAACTTCTTCGCTGGTGGCATCGGCTCGGTGCGCGGTTTTGATTCAGGTGCACTCGGCCCGAAAGCGGTCAATTCGAGCGGTAGCAGCTTTTCCATTGGTGGTACTAAACGCGTCGTTGGCAACGCCGAATTGCTGTTTCCTTTCCCCGGCATGGGAAATGATCGCTCGGTACGCTTGAGCACGTTCCTGGATATTGGCGCTGTCGCCGGACCTGGTGACGATCCAGATAATGATCCGACTACACCTGGCCGCTACAGTAAGTTGTCCACTTCCGACATGCGCTATTCCGTTGGCGCAGCAGTCACTTGGTACTCGCCGATGGGCCCGATCAAGCTCTCTTTGGCAAAACCCCTCAACGCAGCTGCCGATGATGAAAAACAAACCTTCCAATTCCAACTTGGCAACGTATTCTGAAAAGGAGTTTCATCTTGCAACGTTTTTTCATCTTCCTTCTCGCCCTAGCGTTTCCTCTTGCTGCACTGACCGCTGAACTGAAAATCGGCTACGTCAACACCGAAAAAGTGTTCCGTGATTCTCAGCTAGCGCTGAAAGCGCAAAAGAAGCTGGAAAAGGAATTCAAGGTTCGAGATCAAAACATTCAGAAACAGGTCAAGCAGGCACGCGAACTGCAGGCTTTTCTGGAAAAAGAGGGCCTGACCCTGGCCGAAACGGATCGGGTTCAAAAGCAGAAGGAGTTGGCCAATCTGACCCGTGATATTCAACATGATCAACGCTCGTTTCGGGAAGACCTGAATCAGCGCAAGAACGAAGAATTTGCCGGCGTGCAGGAACGTGCACGCAAGACGATCATGGAAGTCGCCGAGCGGGAAAAATTTGACCTGATTCTGGAAAATGTGATTTATGCCAGCCCGAAGATCGACATCACCGATCGCATTTTGAAATCGTTGGATCGTTGATTCCCTATGCCTGCGCTGACACTGGCCGAGTTGCAGGCGATCCTGGGCGGGACGATACAGGGCGACAAGGAGATACGGCTCGATAGCGTTGCTTCCTTAGCGAACGCCAAGCCGCATCAGCTTGGCTTTCTGGTTGCTGCCAAGCATCTGGCGCAGGCGCGCTCAAGCCAAGCTGGTGCATTGATCGTGCCGGAGTCGCTGGCAAACGATCTTGCCCAGCCATGCCTTGCGCTGGCCAATCCGCATGCCGGTTTCGCCCGTGCCGCGGCGCTGTTGCAGCCTGAACCGCAATTACAACCCGGGATACATCCGACCGCAGCAGTGGCCGAGGATGCCGTCATCGGAGCTGATGTCCGCATTGGTCCGGGGGCGGTGATCGGGTCAAATGCGAAAATCGGGCCACGTTGCCAGGTGGGCGCGCTCAGTGTCATCGGCCCAAATGTGGAAATGGGCGAAGACTGCCTGTTGCACGCCCGAGTCGTAGTGCAGCATGGTTGCCGGCTGGGTAAACGGGTGATTCTGCATCCCGGCGTGGTGATTGGCGCCGATGGTTTCGGCCTCGCCTGGCAAGGAGATGGCTGGCTGAAGGTGCCGCAAACCGGACGCGCGATTCTCGAAGATGATGTTGAAGTCGGCGCCAATACTTGTATCGACCGTGGCGCGCTGGATGACACCGTGATCGAAGCCGGCGCCAAGCTCGACAACCTGATTCAGATCGCCCACAACTGCCGTATTGGCCGCCACACTGCGATTGCCGCATGCGTCGGCATCGCCGGCAGTACGCATATTGGTGCGTATTGCCAGATCGGCGGCGCGGCAATGATCATCGGCCACCTGAAAATCGGTGACCGGGTGACCATATCTGCGGGTACTTTTGTGGCAAAAGACATCCGCGAAGCGGGTGTTTACACCTCGGTGCAGCCACTGATGAAGCATGAAGACTGGAAGCACAATGCCGTTCACCTGCGTCATCTCGATGCATTGGTAAAGCGGGTCAAGTCACTCGAAGAAAAACTCAAGAAAGACTGAAGGAAAGCAGATATGGGAACTGATATGGCAACTGATATGGCAACCCGTAGCGCGACAGATTCTGGCATGGACATCTCCCAAATCATGAAATATCTGCCACACCGCTATCCGTTTCTGTTGGTTGATCGGGTGCTTGAACTGGTGCCGAATGAACGTATTGTCGCGCTGAAGAACATCAGCATGAACGAGCCGCATTTTCCCGGCCATTTCCCGAATCACCCGGTGATGCCGGGTGTGCTGATGATCGAAGCGTTAGCGCAGACTGCCGGCTTGCTGGCGTTCAAGAGCGGCGGCAACGAAATCAGTCCGAACACAGTGGTGTACTTTGTCGGTATCGATGGCGCCCGCTTCAAGCGGCCTGTTGTGCCAGGCGATCAATTGCGCATGGAAGCACAGGTACTAAGAGTCACCCGCGGTATCTGGAAATTCGCGGTCAAAGGCACGGTAGACGGGCAAACGGCCTGTGAAGCTGAACTGATGTGCACCTTGAAAGAACTGGCCTGAAGCCCATGGCTGCGATCCATCCTACCGCGCTGATCCACCCGCAAGCTCGCATCGGTGAGAACGTCACTGTGGGCGCCTATTCGATCATTGGCGAGCATGTTGAAATTGGCGACCGCTGCCAGATCGGGCCGCATGTGGTGATTACCGGCCATACTCGCATCGGTTCAGGCAACCGGATTTTTCAATTTGTCTCACTCGGCGAGGAGCCGCAGGACAAAAAATATGCCGGCGAGCCGACTCGTCTGGAAATTGGTGACAACAACGTCATCCGCGAGTTCTGCACCTTCAATACCGGCACCATCCAGGATGCCGGCGTCACCCGCATCGGCAATGACAACTGGGTTATGGCCTATGTTCATGTGGCGCACGATTGCGTCATCGGCAATCACGTCATCTTTGCCAACAACGCTTCTCTCGCCGGCCATGTCAGCGTGAATGATTACGCCATTCTGGGCGGCTTCACCGGTATCCATCAGTTCTGTCGCATCGGCGCCCACGTAATTACCGGCATCGCCTCGGTGATTCGCCAGGATGTACCGCCCTACGTCACGGTATCGGGCAGTCCGGCAGCGCCGCACGGGATCAATTCAGAAGGCTTGAAACGACGCGGTTACAGCCTTGAGGCCGTGAGCGCGATCAAACGTGCCTACAAGACGCTTTATCGCTCCGGCCTGGGCTTGAGCGAAGCGCAAAGTGCAATCCTGACAGCAGCGGAAGATCAACCGGAATTGAAAATACTGGCTGATTTTCTCGCCGTATCCGGTCGCGGCATCATTCGTTAGGCATTGGTTGCATCTTGGCGAAATCTCCGGTTCAGGTAGGTATTGTCGCGGGCGAAGCGTCTGGTGATCTGCTTGGCAGCCTGCTGATCGATGCGCTCAACAATGCCCAACCCGGCCTTGAATTTGTCGGCATTGCCGGCCCCAAGATGCAGGCGCTGGGTGCCAAATCCTGGTTTCCGATGCAAGCACTTTCGGTGCGCGGTTATGTTGAAGCGTTGGGCAGCCTGAGCAAAATCCTGGCGATTCGGCGTGCCTTGCAACGGCAATTCCTGCAAACGCAACCGCAAGTCTTCATCGGTGTGGACGCGCCCGACTTCAATCTGGCACTGGAAGGCAAATTGAAGCAGGCCGGGATCCCCAGCGTCCATTTTGTCAGTCCTTCAGTTTGGGCCTGGCGCCCCAAACGCATCAAGAAAGTACGCCGTGCGGTATCGCATGCGCTGCTGATATTCCCATTCGAGGAAGAAATTTATCGCACGGCCGGGATTCCGGCGACCTATGTTGGTCATCCGTTGGCACACGCCTTGCCGCCACCGGATCGCGTTGCCGCGCGCCAGATTCTTGGCCTGCAAGCCGATGCTGAATATGTCGTGCTGATGCCGGGCAGCCGACCAGGGGAACTGAAGGCCCTGGCGAGACTGTTCATCGAAATGGCTAAAACTCTGGCGGTAAAACGGCCGCAAACCCGTTTTTTGATTCCGCTGGTAAACCGCGAAACGCGGCTGATATTTGAACGAAGCCTGCATGAAGCTCAAGTCACAATCGAAGGCGATCACTCCAATCTGCCCCTGCGCATCCTTTACGGCCATGCCCATGAAGCCTTGCAGGCTGCTGATTCGGCGCTGATTGCCTCGGGTACCGCAACGCTGGAGGCGCTGTTGCTCGATTGTCCACATGTCATCACCTATAAGGTGCCCTGGCTGACCTGGCAAATCATGCGTCGACAAGCTTTGCAACCCTGGATTGGTTTACCAAACATCCTGGCGGCTGAGTCTGTCGTACCCGAAATAATCCAGAACCAGGCCACTCCGGAAGCCCTTGCCCTGGCTCTTGATGATCTGCTCAGCGATCAAGCCGCACGGAACAAACAGATCGAGGCTTTTCGACAGCAACGCGCACGCCTCAAACGAAACACGCCGGCGTTGATAGCACATGCTCTAAAACCCTTTCTGACGGGTAAGCGGCATGCCGACTGAATCGCTGATTGAACCAAGCTGCCAGCTTGATGCCCACCGCATCTGCGGCGTAGACGAAGCCGGACGCGGTCCGCTCGCCGGCGCGGTATACGCGGCTGCGGTGATACTCGACCCGCAGCATCCGATCGCAGGTCTGCGCGATTCAAAGAAACTCTCCGAACGCAGCCGGGTCCGTCTCGCGGCGGAAATACGAGTGCATGCGCTGGCCTGGTCGGTCGCCTACGCCACGGTGGAAGAAATCGAACAACTCAACATCCTGCACGCCAGCATGCTGGCAATGCGGCGAGCGGTTCTGGCATTGCATCCAGCCGCCGAATTTGCGCTCATCGATGGCAATCGCTGCCCGCCATTACCCATCCCGGCGCGCGCCATCATCAAGGGTGACGACAGCGAAGCCTGCATCTCGGCGGCCTCAATATTGGCCAAGACAGAAAGGGATCAAGAAATGCGGCGACTGGCCGATACATACCCCATGTATGGTTTCGAACGACACGCCGGCTATCCGACGGCAGCCCATTTGGCTGCGTTGAGCGAGCACGGGCCGAGTCCGGTGCATCGCAAAACTTTCGGGCCGGTACAGCGGGCATGTTTGCGCTTCAGCGCTCCCGAATTCGACGTGCCTCTCACAAAAAACAAAAACCCTGTATCAAACTCACGCGGATAGGAGAACCTGACCATGTTCGTCATTGTTGGTTATGTCGTGGTTCTAGGCAGTATTTTTGGCGGTTACGCCTTGGCGGGTGGCCACCTCGGTGGACTCTGGCAGCCGTTGGAGGTGCTGATGATCGCCGGTGGTGCGATTGGTGCATTCGTAGCTGCCAACAGCATGCATGGCCTGAAGCACACCGTGTCCGCCCTCGCCGGCTGCTTCAAAGGTTCGAAGTTCAGCAAGACCTACTATATGGAACTACTTGGCCTGCTGTTCGAACTACTTGCCAAAGCGCGTAAGGATGGCCTGATGTCGCTCGAAGGCGATGTTGAGGAACCGGATAAAAGCGTGATTTTCGGCAAATACCCGAACATCACCTCCGACCATCATCTGCGTGATTTCATAACTGATTACCTGCGCATGATGGTCGGCGGCAACTTGGGTGCGATGGAAATCGAAAACCTGATGGATAACGAACTGGAAACCCACCATCACGAAGAAATGCACCCGTCCCATGCAATGTCCAAGCTGGCCGATGCCACGCCTGCTTTCGGTATCGTCGCAGCGGTAATGGGCGTGGTGCACACCATGGAATCGTTGCATCTGCCGCCTTCGGAACTCGGCGTCTTGATCGGGCATGCGCTGGTCGGCACCTTCCTCGGCATCCTGATTTCCTACGGCTTCTTCGCACCGCTGGTCTCGGTGATGGAGCAGAAAGCCACCGAGGCGGGCAAAAGCTATCAAGTCGTCAAAGTCGTTTTGCTCGCCTCGCTCAACGGATTCGCGCCGCAAACCTGTGTTGAATTTGGCCGCAAGGTGCTGTTCTCCACCGAACGTCCCTCTTTCTCTGAAATGGAAGAAGACATCAAAACTCGCAAGGGCAAGTAAGGCAATGCGGCAGCGCAGTAACAAGCCGGTAATGGAGAACAGAAATGGCTGATGATTCGCAACGACCTATCGTCATCAAGCGCATCAAGAAAATCAGCGGTGGCGCGCATGGTGGCGCCTGGAAGATTGCCTACGCTGACTTCGTCACCGCGATGATGGCGTTCTTCCTGCTGATGTGGCTGCTGGGTTCCACCTCCAAGGCCAAGCTGGAAGGTATTGCACAGTACTTTCAGACGCCGCTCAAGGTCGCGCTGGCTGGCGGCGAAGGATCGGGCGACTCCTCCAGCATCATCAAAGGTGGTGGCACCGATCTCACGCGTAGTGTGGGTCAGGTCAAAAAAGGCGAGGTTGAAGGCAAGAAAACCATCAATCTCGATGCCAGCCGGGCCAAGAAGCAAATGGAGCAGCAAGAAGCCGTGCGTTTGCAGGATATCAAGGCGAAGCTCGACAAGGCCGTGGCCAGCAATCCCAAGATGTCCCAATTCAAGAAGCAGATGAAGATCGACATCACCAGCGATGGCCTGCGCATCCAGATCATCGATGACAAGAATCGGCCCATGTTCGACTCCGGCGGCGCCGTGATGAAGTTCTACACGCGTGACATCCTGCGCGAAATCGGCAAGACCCTGAACGAAGTTCCGAACCGTATCAGCCTCTCCGGCCATACCGATGCCGTGCCCTATGCCGGCGGCGATGCCGGGTATAGCAACTGGGAATTGTCCGCTGATCGCGCCAATGCCTCACGCCGGGAACTGGTCGCCGGTGGCCTGGAAGATGGCAAGGTGTTGCGCGTGGTGGGTCTCGGTTCGGCCATTCCTTTCGAGAAGGATGATCCGAACGCCCCGGTCAACCGACGTATTTCAATCATTGTGATGAACAAGAGGGCGGAAGAAGCAATCACCAAGGAGTCCCGCCAGATTGAAGCCAGCACGGCACAGGAAGTGGCGGAGAAACTGGATGTCAAACCCTGATACCAGGCTATTGGCTTCTGGTATTCAGTCCGGGGGAGCACACTCCTCGCCCGTGGCATTGCCTCTCTCATCCACAACGCGCTTCTCCAGATTAATACAGCATTCACCCGCGTTGATCGCCGTGCTGGCGCATCTGCCCGGCGTCCTTTGCATCGTCATCCTGACTGCCTATGGGCTCCAACTAACGCTGCCCGGGATGATATTAATCGTCTCGCTGTGTGCCGCCCTGCTTGCCTGGTACTGGCGGTTGCCGCTCTGGTGGCGCTACATCAACCTGTTTTTTCTGCCTATGGTCGGCTTTGCGCTGTACCTGCAAAATCAGACCTTTGCGATTGATCCCAACTGGTATTTGGCTGGGTTCCTGATCCTCGTGCTGACCTCGATCGGGGCGGTGCGAACCCGGGTTCCGCTCTATCTATCCAGCCCGCGCGCGGCGCATGAGCTGGCGCGGCGTCTGCCCCCAAACGGCCAACTGATCGATCTCGGCTGTGGCTTGGGTGGACCCTTGGTGGTTACCCATAAAAAGCGTCCCGATGCTCGCTTGACGGGTATTGAAGCGGCGCCGCTGAATTGGCTGATCGCCAAACTCCGATTGAAGATCTGCGGCGCCAAGGCAGATATACGGCTTGGGAATCTATGGACTGCCAATCTTGCCCACTACGACATTGTCTATGCGTATCTTTCGCCCGCCCCTATGGCGCGCTTATGGGACAAAGCCTTGCTCGAAATGAAAACGGGCAGTCTGTTTATCAGCAACAGCTTTTCGGTGGAAGGCGTCGACACCAGCTTCGACCCGGATGAAATCATCGACATCTCGCAACCTGGCGATCTTCCCCATGAGCTTCTGATCTGGAGAATGCGATGAGCTTCAGTCTGGAACGCCTGCAACCCGGTCCTCTGCCGATATTTCGTCAGACGCATGAAAAACTGACCCGTTTTGGCATGCGACAGGACAAGATCAGTGCGCGGGAAGTCGCCAACGAAATCCTGGCCGACCCGTTCGCCACGCTTTACCTTTTGTACAGCATCAACCAGCGGGTTAGCGAACGTTCTGACGCCGAGGTCAACACGGTTGAACATGCGCTGATGATGCATGGCATCAGCGCCTTCCTGAATGGCGTGCGGAATTGGCCGATTCTGGAAAACATTCCTGCTGGCTTCAACCCGCGCTTGTACGCTGCAGTACAAACCATCACTCGGCGCGCTCAACATGCCGCCTGGCAAGCACGCGATTTTGCGGTGCTGCACAGCGATATCCGGGCTGAAGAAATCCAGGTCGCTGCCATCCTCCACTACGCACCTGATCTGCTGCTTTGGCTTCGCATGCCCGATCAGGCGTTTGCCTTGCAGCGAAAGCGTCGCCGCATGAGCAACGCGGAAGCTGAAATGGCGGTGCTGGGTGACCGCCTTGACAATCTGCGTCTGAAACTGCTGGAAATGTGGTTCATCCCGCCGCTGACGCTTGACCTGTTGAGTTCGACAAATGCCGCACGTTCGCGACAGGTCATCCTGGCCGCCAGCCTGGAGATTGCGCAGCACAGCGATCGCGGCTGGTGGGACGAAGACCTGATGCGGGCCTACACGGCACTATCGAGCGTAGAGAACACCGACATCGACACGGTTATTGCTACCGTGCATGCCAACGCCGCCCGGGCCGCTCGCTGCTGCGACTGGCTGCAAGCGCCACCGGCAGCAACCTGGGGACCGATGATTCCCGGCCCCTGGCCACCGGAGCCAGCCGATGATGAAGAAGAACTTGCAAAACCGGAAGTTGTTGTCTCGGCAGCAGTCACGCCGGCTGCCCGGCCGTTAAAACCCGCTGTAGTGGAACCGGAACCCAGCATCTGTCCGATGCCCGACAAGGATGTCTTCCGCGAAGCCATGAAAGGCATCGAATCGCATCTGGATGGCTCTTACACCCTGACCCAGATGTCCGCCGTCATCCTGAAAGGCTTGCACACCGGGCTGGGACTGAAACGCATCATTCTGGCGATGATCATGCCGGATGGACTCCGCGTGAAATCCCGCTTCACATTCGGAGTCACTGGCGAAGATGTGCTGCGCCATTTTGAATTTGAACTCGGCGGCAAGGATCTGTTCAGTCAAATGATGGGCAAGATGCAAGGCGTCTGGCTGAATGAAGGCAATCGTCAAAAGCTCTGGCCGATGATTCATCCCAAGCTGCAAGCCATGCTCGGCGAAGGCGATTTCTACACCATGAGTCTATACAACGGTGCCAAACCAATTGGCCTGATCTACGCCGACCGTGGTCATAGCAAAGGCGAAGACCAATGCGGTCTCGACCCGATGACCTATACCGACTTCAAAATGCTGTGCCTGCAAGCTGCACGCGGCCTGAGCAAGATCAAATCACCGGTTTGATGCGGTTTGACGCAGAGAGGTAGCGGGAAGTAAACCGTTCAGCCCCCAACTGCCCAGCTGGCGTCATTCAAGACACCAGGCCGGATAGCCCTATTTCCTGGCCACACCGAGTTCCAGCTTGGCCTGCACTTCGCGGCCGCTGGCTTCCACCGCCTGGGCTTCACCCAAAGTCACCCGTTCCTCTGGCGTACCTGCGGCAGTCAGACCTTTCAGTGCCGATTCGCCGCGCGATTGCGCCAGTTTCTTCAACACCTCATCCGACACATTTTCCTTGTCCAGCAGACGCTGGTAGAGCATTGCGTGCAGATCGGCATCCTTGAGTTGGGCGAGGTCGTCGGCGGAGAGCGCTTCTTCTTTCTTGAACAAGCCCTTCAGGCGCGACATCATTTTTCCGGTTCCGCTTTCCGCTTTCTTGTCCGGATTGGCCTGCTGCCATTTGGCGTTGAGCGAGTTCCATTCGGCTTCGCCGAAGCGCTGTGCATACAACGCTTCAAGCGCTGCCCGACTCTTTGGATTGGCGGTGGAAATCGGACCGGCGTCTTCGCCCGCTGCCAGCTTGATGCCCATCTTTTCAGCCACAGCACGACGCAACTGGTTTTCCTTCATAACCGGCCGGTCAACCTCGGCGGACCAGACGCCGTGGATGCTCAACGCCAGCCCCGGTCGCTTGCTGAGTATCTGGGCGATCTGCTTGAATTTCTCCTTTTCCGGCGGCGTCAGCGCGTCTTCGCCCGCTTCGAACGCAATCTGTTCCAACTTCTCGCCGCCACCGCCGAACAACGCGCCCAAGGCGCGGAATGGTGCGGTAACGATCTTGGTCAGGATGTTGCCAATGGCTTTCCAGATGATGCGTCCATAACTGAACTGCGGATCGTCAAGACTACCGGAAACCGGCAATCCGAGATCGATCTTGCCATTGGAGTCTTGCAGGATGGCAATCGCCAGATCAAGCGGCAGATTCATCGCGGTCGGACTTTCAACCCGCTCGCCCAGCACCAACTTGGCCATGATGATCTGGTTTTCGCCCAGCAGTTGGCGCGCCTTGATCTTGTATTCCAGATCCAGCGAAAGCTTGCCGGACGCAATCTTGCGGCCCGCGAAGGTTGCCGAATAGGGCGTCAGATTAGTCATCTCGACATTGCGGAACACGGTTTTGATGTCCATGAAACCTGTCGGATTGAACAGATCAACCTGCCCCACCGCGCGCGCCAGACCAAACTCGTCCACCTGACCATCGATTTCCAGTTCTGCAAGCGCACCAGGCTGGGTGGTGATGCCGTTGAAGGCCCCCTTCAAACTATGGATGCGGGTTCCAAACGGCAGCGCAAGCGAGTAATCGGCAAAATCCAGCAGGCTGTTTTCGATGCGTACACGTTCGATTGCTACATGAAAAGCCGGTTCAACCGGTTTGGCTTCGGCTTTATTCGCCTCAACGTTGGCTACCTCGGGTTTGGCTACCTCGGCCTGCACAGCGACGCCCGTCGCTTCATTCGTTGCCGCCGCGTCTACCAACGGTTTTGCCCCCACCGCATCTGGTGCCGCTTTCAGAATGCGAGTCAGATTGACCGTCTTGTCTTTGAAGATGACCAACTTGGCATCCAGCTTGTTCAGCCGCAGTTCATCGATATCGAGCGAAGTTGGACTCGCACGCACAGAATCACTGCCTAATTGCTGCCACGCCAGAAAGCGCTCGCCACTCTCGGTTTCTGAGAGCAGCAGATCGAACACGTCAAAACCGCCGGCAAAGTCGACTTTTGGCGATGCTGGCTGCTTGCCGTCAAACTTGACCCGCCCCTGGCTGGATAAACGGCCGGAAGCCAGGCGTAGATTGGCGGCCTGCGCCAGATACGGTTGCGCCGGCGACAACGCCAGATTGCTCAGCTTGAACTTCACATCTGCCGCCGGCATGGCGGGCGTCAGCTTGCCATCCGCCTTGAAATGGCCACCCTGCTTGACCTGGAAGCCCAGACTCACCGGCAATGCTGTCTTCAGATTTTCAGTCACCCCACTCACCGACGCTTCGATCTTGTCAAGGGTCAACACTGCGGCGGGTTGCACACTTTCATCGCGAACCCCCAGCTGAAATCCTGCCAGATTGACCTGTTTGATTTGATAACCCCAGGCCGCATCCGAAGCAGAGGCTTTGCCGCCAGCCTTGCTCTGGACAACTGGTTTTCCCGGCGCTGGCTTGAAGGCATCCAGCAAAGCCAAGCTGCCTTGTGCATCACGCAAGACATCGATTTTTCCATTGCTCAAACTGACCGAACCCACCCTCGCCTGGCGCGCGGCCAGATCGATATGGCCTTCACCCAGCGCAATACCGCCAAGCACGAACAATGGCTTCGATTCGGTACCGGAAAGCAGGCGAATGCCGGAAATATCGATGCCTAAACCGTCCACGACAGCCTGGGTTTTCGCACCGCCCGCCTCCATCTTGGCGGCAAAACCGATCTGGACATTGCCTACTTCAGCATGCAAGGGCTTGGCAAAGCCGGCATCCGTCAATTGAATTCCCAAGCCATTCAGGGCAAAGCGATCAAGATTGATCTTCCAACTTGCGTCAGGCAATGGTTTAGTCGCCTGGGCGGTTACTGCAGGCGCTGTATCAACCTGGGGAGATTCTGGCTTCACGGTTGCGGGCGGAAACCAGTCCTCGATGTCCAGTCGACCGGCTTTATCCCGTTTCAATACAATCCTGCCGCCGTTCAAGCTGATCTTACCGAGTTGCAGCTCACGCTTTTCCAAGTCGAAACGGCCACCGGTCAGATTGAGTTTTTCCAACTGGACCGCTGGATGACTGTCTTTCAGCCCCTTCAGCGCAAACCCCTCCAGGCTCAATCCCAGCTTATCCAGCACCAGAGATAGATTCTTGTCGGCATAGGCGGCACGGTAATTCAGCGCCATGGCGGCAACCCCATCCGGTTCCGAAAGTGCCAGGTTTCCTTTCAGATAAGGCCAGTAACGCGCCAGATTGAATTGATCTACCGCCAGTTCGCCGCTCGCCAGGACCGGGTTAAGACTGAGATCACCCTTCCAGCGGATCCGCGCCCCCCATTTGGTGAGCGTGGATAGCGTGTACGCCCCCTTGTCTTGCGGCAGGGTTGAAAGATTGTTGAGCGTGAAATCAAGCGGATTGAGCGAAGTCTTGAAATCAACTTTTTGATCGCTCACATCGACCTGCCCATTTTCCAGCGCGATACGACGAATCAGCAGGCGCGGCAGCGGTTTTTCCTCTTCCTCTTCCTGGCTTTTGAAAGCGTCGAGCAACGCCGACCAGTTCAGACTGCCATCCGCGCGTAATTCAAGCTTCGCATCCGGTGCGGCAAGACGAATATCGTCGAAGGTATAAGCCCACTTGAACAAGCTGCCGGCGTCGAAATCGACGAACAACTCGGCGAACGCCAACAGCGGTTTGCCATCGGGTTCCGCCAGCTTCAATCCTTTGATCGAAACAGATAGCGCCCAGGGGTCAAACCGGGCGGTATCAATATGCAACTTGTGCTGGCTTTTGTCGGCAATAAACTTGGGCGCCGCCCATTTCACCAACGGTTCGAAGCCGAACCAGCCAAACAGAAAATAAACCGCGATCAATCCGGCTGCGATCTTGGCGGGCGTTTTGAGCAACACCGTGCGTATCAAACCGAATACCCGAGCAAGCATGATTTTCTCCATGACCCTGAGCCTGTCGAAAGCGTCCGCGCTTTGATCTGCCCGCGCTTGACTAGATGCTGGCAAGAAATCAGGTCAAAGCGCCAAAAAATAAATAGGCGGCCAACACCGCCGCGACAAATCCACCCAGATCCGCGATCAATCCACCCGCTACCGCATGCCGCACGCGTTTGATGCCGACCGAACCAAAATACACCGCCAGCACATAAAAAGTGGTTTCACTGCTGCCCTGCACGATGCTTGCCAAGCGGCCGGCAAATGAATCGGCGCCAGATGCCTGCATTGTTTCGATCATCATTGCGCGCGCTCCGGAACCGGACAACGGCTTCATCAGCATGGTAGGTAGCGCATCCACCCATGCGGCATCAAAACCCATCACCAGCACCAACGCCCGAATGCCTTCGACAAAGGCCGGCAAAGCACCACTGGCGCGCAACATGCCGATCGCCACCAACATCGCGACCAGATAGGGAATGATCGTGACCGCAGTATGAAAGCCGTCCTTGGCGCCTTCGATGAAAGCCTCGTAAGCATTCACCCGCTTGACCAAGGCGCCTATGAGAAAGATCACCAGCAATGCCAGTAACAGGAAATTCGACAACACCGAAGATTCAGCGGTCATCTGCGCCGCCGGCAAGTTCGCAAAATACAGCGCCAGACCGCCGACAATCGCCGTCATGCCACCCAGCCAGGTCAGCACCACAAGATCAAGCCGGATTCGCTGCACCGCTGCGACAAACATGAAGCCAGCCAGTGTCGAGCAATAGGTCGCCATCAGAATCGGAATGAAGACGTCGGTTGGATCAGCGGCGCCAAGTTGCGCACGGTAGGTGAAGATCGCCACCGGCAACAAGGTCACCGAAGAGGCGTTGAGGACCAGAAACAGAATCTGCGCATTGCTGGCGGTTTCCTTGTCTGGGTTCAGATCCTGCAATTCACGCATCGCCTTCAGGCCCATCGGCGTGGCGGCGTTATCCAGGCCCAGCACATTGGCGGCCATGTTCATGGTGATTGAACCCAGCGCCGGGTGACCACGCGGCACGTCAGGAAAAATCCGCGCAAACAGCGGCCCCAACCAACGCGCCATGACGGCAAGAAAGCCTGCTTTTTCCCCGATCTTCATGACCCCCAACCACAAGCACATGACGCCGGTAAGACCAAGCGCGACTTCAAATGCGGTTTTGGCCGAGCCGAAAGCCGCTTTCATGACCAGCGAAAAGATCGCTGCGTCTCCGGCCAGATACTGCACAACAGATGCGCTGAAAGCGATCAGGAAAAAGCCGATCCAGAGGGCGTTGAGCATTGCAGTGTTAAAAAGCGCCGAGCCAGAGCAGACCGACTACCGCCAGCCAAAGCAGCACCGCCCGCCAGACCAGCGCGACGGCGGCATCGATACTTTCCGGCGCCGGTTGCTCTTCGGTGCCGATTTCCGGCCGCAACAATTCGCTGTCGGCAATATGCAGCGAACCGCCCAGACGAATGCCGAGTGCACCGGCACCAGCACTGAGTATCACGCCCTCGTTGGCATCGATCCAGGAACTGGCCTGACCGCGCCAGCATTCCATTGCATCCTGGAAATTGCCGACAATTGCGAAGCTGAATCCCAGGATGCGAGCCGGCAACCATTCCAACCAGAACACGATTTGTTGCGCGAGATTGAAAAACAACACATCGCTCTGCCACTGTTCACGGCAGGAATGGCTGAGGGCATACAACATGGCGCCGCCAACACCAGCGACCCAATACCAGAACAACACGCCAAACAAGGTGCTCAACGCCGCCTTCAGCGTTTCCTCCAACGTCTGACGAACCAGGTCGTCCTTGTTCTCTCCGGGAAGCAAGCCAGGATTCCATGTCTGCAAAGCAAGCCGTGCATCCGCCACTGCGTCAGCCGACAACAATCGCGAGAGGCTGGAAGCACGAAACGAAGCGGCACGAAAACCGAACATGAAATACAGCAGCACCACCTCGAACACCCAACCCAGCAATTCAAAAGCACTTCCCAGCAATACGGCAAGCACCCCGACGATCAGCGCCGGCAGCAACGCGCCCAGGCTCCAGGCCAGAAAACCATGCAGCTGACCACCGGCATTGAAATTTTCCAGTAACCAGCGATGCTGGCGAGCAATCTTCTGCGCCGGCAGCATGGGAACGCGCGGCTGGTAGTGTTGCCACGTCAGAGCGGCAAGTGGGACAAACAAACTCACTGGCAACCTCGCTCGTGTGCACTCATTCCATTGGCACTTCCACGCTGAAATGCCCCATCCGCATGACCGAATCAGAAGCCCGATAAATCTCCACCGTCGGCATTCGAATACCCTCGCCTCGCGCTTGCAGATATTTGTCCAACGCCGCATAGACACGGCTCGGCGCTAGCATGCTGCCTGCCTGAACACGCGCAATCAGGACCGGTCGTGCCGGCACCGTGTCGATTTCCAAAGGCAAGCGAACCTTACTGCCGGGAGGAACCAGAAATCCGGTGCGCGCACGCCGATCGCCGACATCGACCAGATCCGGATTCGAATACAGAACGGTAATCGGCAAGCCGGCTTGAATACCATCGGCCAGCAATACCTTGCTCGCTTCCACCGATTTGTCTGGCAGCTTTGAATAATCACCGCGGCTTTCCAGATACGCGTAGGTATAAGGCCCCGCGAATGACTGATCGATTTCAACCGAGTTGAAACCGCCCCACCAGGTATAAACCAGCAACAAAGGCAATACGAAAGCGAGCAGGAAAGGGCCCAGACTGGGCAGATAATTCTTCAGATTCACAGGAGAAAATGCTCAAAACCAAACGTGTTGAAGATACTACAGATGCCTCGCCGACTGGCTTTCTATAATCTGGTTCACTCAGCACATACTTGCCCACATTTCTCGCCCACTTACCTGCCCCTTCTCCCGACATAAGGAATCACCATGGTAAACACGATGCGCGCCCTGCTTTGCCTCATCCTGATCTGGTGCAGCACCCCGATTTTTGCCGTAGCCTCGGCTGAACTCTATCCGCCTGCGACGGTTGCAGTTCGCGCCGAGAAATTGACAGCGTACAGTAATTACATTCCCGGCATGGCGGGTGCGGCGAATACTCGTAACCAGGGCTTCATGTCGAATGCGGGATTTGTCATTACGCCAGCCGGCGTTGTGGTGTTTGATACCTTGGGGTCGCCATCGCTGGCACAAGATATGGTCAAACGTATCCAGGAATTGACCGAGCTTCCGATCAAACGTGTCATCGTCAGCCACTATCACGCCGACCATTACTACGGCATCCAGGTGTTCAAGGATCTAGGTGCAGAGATTTGGGCGCATGAAGCGGGCAAAAACGTGGTTGGCTCCGACGCGGCAAAACAGCGTTTTGAACAGCGCAAAGAAATTCTCGGTAAATGGATCAACGACCAGACACAGCGTTTTCCCGCGCCAGATGTCTGGCTTTCCGGCGATACCGATTTCGAACTGGGCGGCATGCAGTTCCGCGTACGTCACGTCGGCCCGGCCCATTCTGACGAAGATTTGGTGCTCTTCGTCGAAGCTGATGGTGTACTTTTCGCGGGCGATCTGGTGTTCAAGGGACGGGTTCCGTTTGTTGGCGAAGCCGACCCTAAGCGCTGGTTGAACGCACTCGAAAAACTGATTGCGTTGCAGCCCAAACTCCTCGTACCCGGCCACGGTGGCGCATCCGACACACCAACGGAAGATCTCACGCTGACTCGCGACTATCTGGTGTTTTTACGCGCCCAGATGGGCCGCGCGGTAGACGAGATGATTTCCTTTGAAGAGGCCTACGCAAACACCGATTGGTCTCGATACGAGAAGATGCCCGCCTTTCTCGAAGCAAACCGCAGAAATGCATACAACATCTACATCCAGATGGAAAAAGAGAGTGTCTCCGAATGAGTCAAACCATTAACCCAACCACAAGCACAAATACGCTTGAAACGGAGCAACAAGCTATCCAGGTTGAACGCCAGATTTCGCCTGCGCGTCTGAACGAATTGGGTGTGCATGGCTGGCCGACCTGGAAAGACGGCGTTGGAACCCGCCAACTGGATTACGACGCAGCAGAGAAGAGCTTTTTGCTCGACGGTTCTGTCACGCTGAACATGACGGATGGCACCAGCGTCAACGTCGAAAAAGGGGATTTGGTGATCATTCCTGCCGGCAAATGCCAATGGATTGTGCACCAGCAGGTGCGCAGACAGTACCGTTCCGACGCGTTATCGCCTGCTTGCTGCATTATTTGATTCAGGAATCAGGTATAGCTTGGACGTATATCGGTTTGATGCAGCTAATTGGCTGCTGATCAGTTGGCCTTGATAAGGCTAGGCCGATAAATCGTAACAATGCAAGACTGGGGACGCCTGGAGAAACCAGGCGCCAGATCACGCAAATTATTTCTTCTTGCCCTTGGCCGGCTTCACCGGGTTGGCGGCAGCGGTCAACTGAGCACCAGCCTTGAAGCGAACCACATTCTTGGCTTCGATCTTCATTTCCTTGCCGGTCTGCGGGTTGCGACCGGTACGTGCCTCGCGCTTCTGCACACTGAAGGTGCCAAAGCCGATGAACTGGACGCTGTCACCCTTGGCAACAGCTTCAGTGATCGCAGCGATGGCAGCGCTAATAATGTCACCAGCTTGAGTTTTGGTTGTCTCAGCCTTGGCAGCAACGATGTCGATCAGTTCGGATTTGTTCATGCATGTCTCCTGACAATGATAGGGGCGGGTAAAAGCATTTATTCGTGGCGTCTTCTGCATCAACTTCACCCCCAGCCACATCAATCAAAGCGGGCGGTGGTGGGCAAATGACCCTAAGTGGGTAGACCACGCTGCTAGCGTAAGCGAGAAGCCAACTTCAGAGAAGGGGCTCCAAGCCCGCAAAACAAGAATTTGTGATGATTCTTGTCGGAAAAACTCAGCACAACCGAAAAAATGTGGGTGACAACGAAATGTCATCCCACCAATTTCCAAAAATGGCGAAACAGTTCAGCGTGGCGCAACCGGTACCATGCCGCCAAAGAGGCGCGGATCAACCATCGGAACCACCGCTCCCATCTGACCGCCATAGCCAGGCATGTTCAGAACATTGCCCATCGTCGGACCATAGGATTGCGGGTTGGCCATATTGCCTATCCAACCACCATACCAACTCGGATTCAGCGGCGCCGTTGCCATGTTGAGGGTGCGAGGATCAACCAAAGCGCCAGCAAATTTCAGGTAAGTATTCGGATTCAAGGTATTCATCAGCAAACCCAAAGCACGCGGATCAACCGGCGCCATCAACCAGCGCATCAGTTTGTTCGGATCCGTCATCACCGTTGTCGCAGCAGAAATGAATTGTGGGTCCATCAATGCCTGAGACCAGTTCGCCAGCACCACTGGATCCATCGCCTTGGCAAAATTGCCGTAAGCGCGTGGGTCCATCAGAGAAGCAGTTGATTGAAGATACAGATTGGGATCCATCATCGCTTTGCTGGCTGAAATCATGAATTCAGGTTCGGAGACAGTCGCCAATGCCGCAATGAATTTCTTCGGATCCGCCAGCATGTCGCCGTTACGCGTGAAATCAGACAAGTATTTGACCCACTCATCCGTATTGGTAGGAACAGCCGCAGCTTGATCTACTTGATTAGCCGGCGCTTCCTGGGAAAAACTGGGCATGCTCATCGTTGCCAGTGCGATAGCAAAAATTGTCCGGGTGGCTTTCATCCTGATCTCCATTTAAATCAATATTAACAATCGCTTATGTACATCTCGCAAAGCGAGCGGGATGGATTGTGCCGTTAATCCAAAACAAGATGTCAGGAAAATTTACGTCTGAAAGAGGCCATCATCACGGAGCAATAAACCAGTCAACGCATGTAAGGCAAACCTGGCATGCCAATTTGAAAATGGATTTACTTGACTGCACCAGACCCGCCGCGTAGATTGAACCGCGTCTACTTGAACTTTTCGAGCAATGCTTGATCCATGTAGAGCAAAGGGGGCGACCTGGCTTCGACGGAGGTCGCGAAGCAGACAAGGGCATACCGAGGACCAGTTACCTCGTAAATACATCTGGAATCTAGTAGTCGCCAACGACGAAACCTACGCCCTAGCCGCTTGACGGTTAGGCTCCACACCGGATGGTTCATGGGCCGGGCTGGGAAACCAGCAGTGGAGTCATTTACATGGACTCGCGTTGATTCGGGCCACTTGGATCAACGTTAAATTTAGGTAGCTCGCTCGAACTTAGCCTGTCAGGCCGGCGAAGTTAGGGTTAAAACCAAATGACCGGACTAAGTATGTAGAACTTGCTGTAGAGGATTTTCGGACGCGGGTTCGATTCCCGCCGCCTCCACCATTTACCCATCCAACAACATCCAGCAACATCCTTAAACCGGCCTAAGTGCCGGTTTTTTTATGCCTTTTTCAACCATTGCGGGGTTACATAGGCTTACAGCCTCCAAAATTTTCGAGGGTAACAATGCGGGTAACAAGGTAACGCGGACAAAACAGCGTCCCCTATAATCGCTCTGATGTCTGATCATGCTCTCCACCGGGTTTGGGCAACAGAGCAGATGCGGCAGACCACCACGACTGCAGATTGTTTCAATCGCTTACCATGTGCTTACCGCGAAACGCAGAAGCAAAAACGGCGACTATAGTTGTCGCCGTAACCAACTGAATCCAATGGATAGTTCTGGTGGGCAGTACGGGGTTCGAACCTGTGACCCCCGCCGTGTGAAGGCGGTGCTCTACCACTGAGCTAACTGCCCTTGAACGTTGCGTTCAAAGAGGCGCGCATTCTAATGATGCGGAGATACAGGGTCAAAGCTTTTTTCCGGCGGCGAAAGCGATGAGCGCCGGGTAAAATCACAAGCTTTCGTCTTACCGCCAAGATCATGGTCCGCACTCGTTTCGCTCCTTCTCCTACCGGTTATCTGCATATCGGCGGCGCTCGCACTGCTCTGTTTTCCTGGGCCTACGCCCGCAAGATGGGCGGCGAATTCATTCTGCGTATCGAAGACACCGACCTCGAACGTTCCACCCAGGCTTCCGTGCAGGCCATTCTGGATGGCATGGCCTGGCTCGGCATCGATTGGGATGAAGGTCCGTACTACCAGATGCAGCGCATGGAACGTTACAAGGAAGTCGTCGATCAGTTGCTGGAAGAAGGCCACGCCTACTATTGCTACGCCAGCAAGGATGAGCTTGATGTGATGCGCGAGGCGCAAAAGGCGCGCGGCGACAAACCGCGATATGACGGTCGCTGGCGGCCGGAAACCGGCAAAGCCCTGCCCGTACCGCCGCCTGGTGTGATGCCGGTGATCCGGTTCAAGACGCCACAGGATGGCGTAGTCACCTTCAATGACATGATCAAGGGCCCGATCAGCGTGGCCAATGCCGAACTCGACGATTTAGTCATCGTGCGCGGCGATGGCGTGCCGACCTATAACTTCGGCGTCGTCGTCGATGATTGGGACATGCGCATCAGCCACGTCATTCGCGGCGATGACCACGTCAACAACACACCGCGCCAGATCAACATCCTGAACGCGCTGGGTGCGCCGATTCCGACCTACGCGCATGTGCCGATGATTCTCGGCAACGACGGCGAACGGCTGTCGAAGCGGCATGGCGCGGTGTCGGTGCTGCAATATCGGGATGAAGGTTTCCTGCCGGAAGCCCTGCTCAACTATCTGGCGCGACTTGGCTGGAGTCACGGCGATGAAGAGAAATTCAGCCTCGACCAATTCGTCGAATGGTTCGATCTGGGCCACGTCAGCCACTCTGCCGCCCGTTTCGACGGCAGCAAACTGGCCTGGCTCAACCAGCAATATCTAAAGGAAGCCGACAACACGCGACTGGCCGAGTTGGTGCAACCCTTTCTGCACGCGCAGAACATCGACACCGGCAGCAACGACAACCTCGCCGGCCTGATCGGCCTGGTCAAGGAACGCGTCAACACCGTCGCAGAGCTGGCCGATGGTCTTCACATCTATTTCAAGCAAAACCTGGCCAGCGCCGATGACTTGCGGGCAAAATTACCGCGCACCGCGCTGCCCGCTTTCGAGCAACTGAAACAGGATTTCGCTACGGTGGCCTGGGAAGCCCCGGCTCTGAGCCAGTTGTTGAAGGACACCGCGCAAGCCTTCGGCCTGAAGATGGGCCAGATCGGCATGCCACTGCGCCTGATCCTGTTCGGCACTGCCCAGACTCCCGCCATCGACCAAGTGCTTGCCCTGCTTGGCCGCGACGAAACCCTACGTCGATTTGAATCTGCCTGGCCGCATATTTTGCTGGTAGTGGAGTAAACCTTGGCACGACCGGTAAAATCGCGCCTCGCGGTCAGAAATTGCGTCATCAACACATAACGAACTCAAGCACGTATTCATGCCTCAAAAAATGCAACTCATTGGTTCGCTGACCAGCCCGTTTGTGCGCAAGGTTCGCATCGTCGCAGCGGAAAAGTTCATCGAATACGAACTCGTCATTGAGACCCCGTGGAGCGAGGACACGCGCGTTCCTGAATTCAACCC
>CAMDHJ010000015.1 GCA_945897865.1 Tepidiphilus sp. J10 | reverse complement strand
ATCGATCAGCAGCGCCGCCGGCGACATCCAGATGAGCAGCCTCAGCGGCGCGATCGAAATGGCGCCGACCAGCAGCCTGAGCGTGCACGCCGGCGACATCGAACTGCGCGCCAACGGCGACCTCAGCCTGGGCACCCTGCAGGCGGATGCAGGCGGCGTGCTAGACCAGGTCATCCTGCAAAGCATCGGCGGCCGCATCGTCGATGCCACGGGCGGGCTGAACAACACCGCCAACATCACCGCCAACAGCATCATCATGCGCGGCCTCGGGGTAGCGGACGGAGAGGTTGGCGCGCCGCTGCAAGTCAACGCCAACAGCATCGTGATCGATGTGCCGGGCGGCCTGGTGTTCCAGGATGTCTCACCGGACGGCAAAGTGCACTTCATGGTGATGCACGACGGCGTGCTGTATGAACAACTGGCCAACCAGGGCGAGGTGGTGCGGCAGACTGAAGTGAACGACCAGGCCGGCGATGACTTCATCGAGCATGCAGCGCCGACGTTGGCCGGAAGTGCATTTACCTCACTCTTCGCTTCAGCTGCCGGTGTGGTTAAGGCTGGGGCGGATTCTGGTTCAGCGATCGAAGATTTCCTGGCTGGTAAAGCCAGTACAGGCCTGGATGATTCTGGATATGGTTGGTCAGCTTCGATGGGTGATCGTTATGCGCTTGACGAAGATATTCTTGCTTCGACGGTATTCAGCAGCGGCCAGCGTTTCGAGTCAGATACCAGTTTTGAATACTGGGTGGAAAACTTGAGCTTGTAAGTGGTGCCATGTAGGTGCGAATTCATTCGCATGCAACGCACCTACAGCTTGGTCAGCTGGAGATTTCCAGCATGTAGGATGGGCCAAGCGTAGCGGGCCCATCACGCTTGCTGCATCGATGGGACCGCTACGCTTGGTCCATCCTACGAGTGGTTCTTTCGCTATCGAATATTTCTGTGCCAATACCGAATCAAAAAGCGCGGGTCTTCAGCCGATTCGTCGCTTTTTCCCGCCAGCTTGCCGACAGCACTTCCAGATCGGCGATTTCGGCCAATACGGCGGGATCCGGATTGGCATGGTGTAGTTGCCGGAACAGGCGTGTCAGCGGCCAATCCGGGTAGGGGCGTTGCATCAAGGTCAATGGGTCATCAGGCATGACGCTGCCGGCTGTCAACACCCGGTAATACCAGCCAGTGCGCAAGCTGACCTGAACCCGATGCACCATGTCGCTGATACCGAAGCGATGGTTGAGTTTCCAGCACGGGGTTCTGCCTTGTGAAACCTGAATCAGCGCGTCGCCGAGCAGGAAGATGTCGCCCAGGCAGACGTTGTCTTCATGCAGGCCCTGGGTGCACAGGTTTTCGCCGAAGCCCCCCGCATGAAACAGATGCGCTTGCTCGGGTAGGGCGCTTGCCCACGCCGCGTAGTGTTCAAACGGGTAGTGATGCAAAGCCTTGTCGATGCCGCCGTGATGCATTTTGTCGGCCTGTTCGTCACCTTCCAGGCCGAGCTTGCCGACTTTGATCGGTCCGCTCACCGGTGTTTTGGCGATGCCGCTCAATTGGCCCGCCGGACCGAAGGTTTGCACGCGTCCAATGCGCAGACCGAGCAGCCTGAAACTGGCGATTTCAGTCACTGCTCAGCCTCAGCCTACGCGCAGAACCAGCGTCGGCACGTCCGATTCCTGCAACAGGATGCGCCGTACCCGCGCTTGCCAGAGTTCGCCGAAGGCGGCGCATTCAACTTCGTCGGCGACGCCGCCGACAACACGCGCCATCAGCGGTGGCAGGTCCGGTGATGGCGGCACTGCTTCCGGGTGGTAATCGACCAGCACCGAGGCGCCGCTGTCTAGCCGGGTGAAGCGGGCTTCGGCGGCAATATCGACGCCATAATTGAGTAGGTGGCGGCGCACATGCTGGCCGCCAATTCCCTTGAAGCCCCCCTCGCTCGCCGCACCCGTGATCAGACCGAGCACGGCGCCGACAACGCCAGTCGTGCCGGCATCTTGTGCACCGCGCAGTTCAACCCGGATTTCGCCACGCACCGGCAAGCTGTCCGAATATAACGCGGCGAGCGCGCAGCTGGCCATCAACCAGGCGCCGGCGACGGTGGGACAGGAATGGCCGGCCAGTTTGACCGCATCGGCATAGTGATACTCGATCACGCCGTCCGTTGCGGCGCCCAGCATGTCGGCCAATTTGTCGCGTAGGGTGATGCCGGGAACTTGCTGGAAGAATTCGGGAAATGCCATGCTGAGCCTCTGTAAATTGGAAGATGAACCCCACTTTATTGGTGAGCTTTGCCGGATGCCTTGACTTCGGGCAGGTCGTTGTCGGCAAGGTCAGGGACTGAATTCTCGCATTCGCGAGAATGACGAGATGATTAGCTCCCTCAATCCAGATGACCGACTAAGCCGCCAAAAAACGGTGGCCAAGTCTCTGGCTGCCTAAGCCCCTTTTCAAAGGGGGGAGTAGGTATCGAAATGCTTACGTAATGGCCCGTTGCCATGAACTCCAGCGCTTCAACCTTGGCAACGATGACTTCCCGTATCGCTGGCGGGAAATTTCTCGATGTGCACTGCGGGGAGCTTTCGGGTGCCTTATGCAAACTGCCGCCAAGCTTCACGACGCGGAACATTGCGCGTCCGCGTTTGCCGCTGCGTCCATGTCCCACTCGCCGCCGCAGTCGCGCAGCAGTCTGAGCATGGCGGCGGCCTTGTCGAGACATTCCTGGTATTCCTCGTCCGCCTTGGAATCGGCCACCAGTCCGCCGCCGGCCCAGAAGCGCAGGCGGTCGTCGGAACTGACCAGGGTGCGGATCGCGATGTTGCTGTCCATGTCACCGTTGAAACCGAACCATCCGATGGCACCGCAGTACACGCCGCGTCGGTTCGGTTCCAGTTCCTCGATGATCTGCATTGCGCGCAGCTTGGGCGCGCCGGTGATTGAGCCGCCCGGGAACGAGGCGCGCAGCAGGCCGACCGCGTCGCCGCCGGCGGCCAGTTGGCCGGTGACGGTGCTGACCAGATGATGCACGGTGGCGAAGCTTTCGATCTTGAACAGCTTGGGCACGGCGACCGATCCCGGCGCGCAGACCTTGCCCAGGTCGTTGCGCAGCAGGTCTACGATCATCAGGTTTTCGGCGCGGTCCTTTTCGCTCGACTGCAACTCGCGCGCCAGCGCCGAATCGGCTTCGGGCGCGGCGGCGCGCGGGCGGGTGCCCTTGATCGGCTTGGTTTCCACGCGGCCCTGTTTGACTTCCAGAAAGCGTTCCGGCGAGGACGACAGAATGCGCGCGGCGGGGTGGTTCAGATAAGCCGAGTAGGGCGCCGGATTAAGCCGGCGCAAGGCCTGATAACCTAGCCAGTGATCGCCGCTGACCGGCGCGGCGAAACGCTGCGCCAGATTGACCTGATAGCAATCGCCAGCCGAGATGTAGCGCTGGATGCGGGCGAAAGCCTGACGGTAGGTCTGACGGCTGAAGTTGCAGCCCACCTTGCCGACCTGGAACGGCCGCCGCGCCGGGGTTTGTGCGCCGGCCAGCGGCGGCTCGCTGAACAGCGCGACCAGTTTGTCCCAGGCCTTTGCGGTGCGGGCATCACGGCCGGCGCCGACCAGCCAGCTCGCTTGTTGCTCGTGGTCGACCAGCACCGCCCAGTCGTAGATGCCGACCGACATTTCCGGAATGGCTTCGGCATCCAGCGTGCGGTTGGGCAGACGTTCCAGGCGGCGGGCGAGATCGTAGGAAAAGTAGCCGATGGCGCCGCCATTGAACGGCAAGGCATGCGGCTGCGAATCGGCTGCCAGAAAGTGGCGCAGCAGTTCGAACGGGTCGGCTGGGGAAAGCGTCACCGCACCGGCCGGGCTTTTTGCGTACTGGCGGATTTCGGTCATGCCGCCGCGCGTCACCAGCGTGGTCGTTGGCCGCGTTGCGAGGATGTCGATGCGCCCGGCAGTGGAACGCGGCCGGCCGCTGTCGAGAAACACCGACCAGGGTTCATCGGCAATCGCCTCGAACAACTCGGCGCTGTCGGAACGGTAGGGAAGTGGGGTCAGACGCATGGGGGGATTTTAGGAGCCTTTTGCATCACGAGCCCCATGGCAGCATGTTCTATCGAATTGGCCGAACACGCTGTAGGAGGCTCCGCTTGCGGGCCGATCCCTCAACGCTCGCGCCGCAAGCGGACGCTCCTACAACGTCGACAACTGCCAGATTTAGGTTTAATGGTGCGCATGGCGCACCCCGGTTTCACGGGCGTGGAAGGGAAGTAATCCGACAGAAACAAAAAAGCCGGCATTGCCAGCTTTATTGTTTTCAATTGATGTTTCAGTAAGCCGGTGCGGGCTGGCTTGTCGCTTCGCTGCCACCAAAGTCAACTTTCGGTGGTGCGCTGATCGCTTTTTCGTTTTCCACCGCGAAATTCGCTTTCGGTTGATGACCGAACATCATCGCGGTCAGGTTGCTGGGGAAGGAACGCACCGTCACGTTGTATTCCTGAACGGTCTTGATATAGCGATTGCGGGCGACGGTGATGCGGTTTTCGGTACCTTCCAGTTGCGCTTGCAGGTCTCTGAAACCGGCATCGGCCTTGAGTTGCGGGTAGTTTTCCGAGACCACCAGCAGGCGACTCAGGGCGCTGGTGAGTTCTCCCTGCGCGGCCTGGAATTTCTCCAGCGCGGCCGGGTCGTTGACCAATTCCGGTGTCGCGGCGATCTGGCCGACGCGGGCGCGGGCGGCGGTGACTTCGGTCAGCACCTTGGCCTCGTGAGCGGCGTAGCCTTTGACGGTGTTGACCAGATTCGGCACCAGATCGGCGCGGCGCTGATACTGGTTGAGCACTTCCGACCAGCCCGCCTTGATGGCTTCATCCTGGACTTGCAAGGTGTTGTAGCCGCAGCCGCTCAGGCTCAGGACTGAAATCAGCATTAGCAATGAAATCAATATCTTGTACATGGCTTTTTCCTTTCTGGATGAGGTTTGTTCAAGTCTTCAATGACTGCATCGTATCGCGTGCCAGGACCAGATCTTCCCAGACTTTGGCCTTGTCCAGCGGGTTACGCAGCAAGTAGGCCGGATGGTAGGTCACCACCAGCGGTACGCCGCGATATCGATGCACCTGGCCGCGCAGTTTGCCGATTGGCGTATCGGTGGCAAGCAGGCTTTGCGCGGCGAAGCGGCCCAGCGCCACGATCAGCTTGGGCTGGATGAGTTCGATCTGGCGTTCCAGATAGGGCAGGCAGGCCGCCACTTCTTCCGGTTTCGGGTCACGGTTGGCCGGCGGGCGTGATTTCAACACGTTGGCGATGAACACATTTTTGCCGCGAGCAAGGCCTATCGCGGCCAGGATCGCATCGAGCAACTTGCCGGCATCGCCGACAAACGGTTCACCCTGACGATCTTCGTTGGCGCCTGGAGCTTCGCCGATGAATAGCCATTCGGCATGCGGGTCGCCGATGCCCGGCACCGCCTGTGTGCGGGATTTGGCCAGGTCGCAGCGGGTGCAGGATTGAATTGCCGCATTCAACGCGGTCCAGTCCATTTCGCCAATGTGATGCTGGTGGTCAACCTGAGCGACTGGGGCGGAGGCTTGAATCACAGGCTGCGGCTGCGGCTGCGGCGTTGGGGCAGGGCGGGCCGGCGGAGCAAGCTGCGCCGGGGGGGCGACAACTGGAGCAGCTGGTTGAATGGGCTGCTCTACGGTTTGCGCAATGCTTTCCACCGGCGTGCGCAGACGCCAAGCCGGCCATAAACCGAGCACTTGCATGCGATCTTGTCTGGAAAGACTCATGTTGGTAGTTGCTTCAGAACAACATTCGCATCACCAGGGCGTCTTCCGCGCCGTGGTCGGCCGGGTAATAGCCCTTGCGCAATGCGATGGTTTCAAAGCCGAGACGCTGGTAGAGAAACACGGCGGCGGTATTGGAGGGGCGAACTTCCAGATACAGACATTCAGTACGATGGCTGCGTGCGGTGTCGATCAGATGCTCAACCAATTGGCGTCCGAAACCCCGCCCTTGCCAATCAGGGGCGACACAACAATTGAGGATGTGGCCTTCATCCGCCGCCAGCATCATTACCCAGTAGCCGGCTGCTTTGCCGTCAATTTCGGCCAGCCAGCATGAATAGCCGGATTCCAGGCTGTCCCTGAAATTGCCCAGGGTCCAGGGATATGGGTAGGCGGCACGCTCGATACGGATGACTTTATCCAGGTCATCCTCGTGCATCGGCCGAAAACTGAATTCAAGTGGTTTCAGAATTGCATTCATCGTTTCAGTCTCAAATCTTCAACGCTCGCAAATTTTCAGCGCGACTTTGTTGCGGATATACAGTGGCTCAGCCTTCTCTGCCGATTCGCCTTCCCCGCGCTGCAGCCGTGGTGCGGCCAGGCGGGCCATGGCGCGGGCATGCGGAATCAGACTGGCATCGATCCGGCTGAGATGCGCTTGTGCCAGATTCGGGTATGCCGCAAAGCCGGAACCCACGCCGACGAAACCATCACCTTCAGGTAAGGGGACAACATCCGGCGGGCAGACCAGCGGCCCGGCGAGGCATTGCCAGGCTCCGCCTTGAAGTTGGCTGTCTCGTTGGCCTTCTCGTTGACGTTCTCGTTGATACAGCGCGGCGTAGACCTCATGCATACGCGCATCCAGGCAGGCGAGCACTTGCTCCGCGCCGGCTTCTTCAGCCAGTGTTTCCAGGGTCGAGATGCCTAGCACCGGTAGATCGGCGGCCAGCGCGAGACCTTGCGCAACCCCGCTGGCAATGCGCAAGCCGGTAAACGATCCCGGCCCCATGCCATAGGCCAGGCCATCGAGTTGATGCAGGCTCAAGCCAGCTTCGGCAAGCAGTTCCATCAGCATTGGCACCAGCAAATCGGAATGCTTCTGGCCGGCGTGGACTTCACGAGAAGTGCAGACACCATCTATCCACAGCGCCGCGCTGCACCATTCGGTGGCGGTATCGAAAGCAAGAAATTTCAAGGTGGAACGACGGCTGGGAAAGGGAGGGGGATTTTAGCGGAGGGAAGACAGCAGGCAGTGATCGGTTTATCGATTCAGCCCGATTAATCCGAGATTGCCAGCCTGGCCGTAGGGTGCGCCATGCGCACCATTCAGCCAAACGGTGCGCATGGCGCACCCTACGTTTTCATGGGTCAAACTGACCAGATCAACGCGTATCCGTTTCAACCACATACAGCTCCATCAACACGCGCTTCCATGGGTCGCGGCTCTTTTGCAGATGCAGGATGCGGCCTTCGACTTGCGTTCCGCGATCCATCAGTCGGGCCAGATCGACATTTTCGGCGCGTGGCGCATAACCAATCTGCACGCCGCGCCATTCGACTCGCACCGCGAGCGGGTCATGCGGGTTGGCCGGTTCGCGCTTGAGTTGCAACGGGTCGCCAACCTGCATCAACGGAATTAGCGCTGCCCCGGCGTAATATTGAAAGCCGGCCAAAGGCGAGGTTTGCAATACGAGGAAATGCTCAGAAGCCGCCCAGGCAGGGCTAGAAAACAGCCAAAACAGCCATCCCAGGCCAAATTGGATGAATCTGGCGAAGGCCAGGTTCGGCACCCGCTGGTTATGCTGCTGCGGCATCACTGGAGGGCGTAATCGTTGAAGCAAGCGAAAAAAACGCCACCGCCTCATCGCGCTTGCGACTGCGCTTCATCGGCGGCAGCGCTTGCCAAATGCGACGGCCGTAAGGCTTTTCGACCAGGCGCGGGTCGCAGATCATCAACACGCCGCGATCGCTTTCACGCCGAATCAGGCGTCCAGCCCCCTGTTTCAGGCTGATTACGGCATGCGGCAGCTGGTAATCGAAGAACGGGTTTTTGCCGGCTCGCTTCATGGCTTCCATGCGCGCGGCCAACACGGGATCGTCCGGCGGCTGGAAGGGCAGGCGGTCGATGACAACCAGCGACAGCGCGTCGCCGGCCACATCGACTCCTTCCCAGAAGCTTTGGCTGCCAAGCAGGATGGCATTGCCGAGACGGCGGAATTCATCGAGCAGATCGGTGCGGCTCTTGTCGCCTTGCAGCAAGAGCGGAAAGTTGCAGCCGGTTTCCGCCATGCGCGCCTGCAACAGCCGATAGGCTTCGTTCATCGCTCGCAACGAGGTAAACAACAGGAAGGCACCGCCGCCGCTGGCGTTCAATAACGGCAAGGCGGCTTCCACCACGGCTTCGGTATAGCCGGGGGAGTTTGGGTCCGGCATGGCTTCCGGGACATACAGCAGGGCCTGCTTTTCGTAATCGAAAGGACTGTCCCAGACGGCGGTTTCGGCTTCCTTGAGACCGATTTCGTGCAGGTAATGCGAGAAATCCTTGCGCACCGACAAGGTCGCGGAAGTGAAAATCCAGGCGCGGGTATCGCTCTCGATCTGGCGCGCGAAGAGTTCGCCGGCATTCAGCGGCGTCGCGTGAAACAACACGGAATGGGTGGCGGCTTCCAGCCAGCGCACGATGACGCCATCCAGATTACCGCCCGTATCGGCGGTTGGTGTCAGCCAGCGTTCCAGGCGGTCGGCCGCTTCATGGCAACGCGCATGCAGCTTCTCCAGTTCGTCGGCACGTTCGGCCTGGCTTTCCAGCAAGACGTCGAGTTTGGCCAGTGCCGCGACCAATTCATCCAGTGCGTCTCGAAATTCAGCCCGTTCCAGCCCGCGCGCGGCCGGCATTCGCGCTTGCACCGGGCCAAGGCTGAGGCGAACCTGTCTGGCGGCGATCTCCACTTCGCCGACCGCTTCTGGCAGTTCGGCAAAATCGGCAGCTTTGATCGCAGCCTCGACACGGACATCGCGGCAGAGGTCGAGCAGCATGCCGGTGGTCACCGTCTCGCCAAAAAACAGGCTGGCGGTAGCAGGCAACTGGTGCGCTTCATCGAAGATCACCGCATTGCTGGCCGGCAACAATTCACCGGCACCTTCATCCTTGAGCCAGACATCGGCAAAAAACAGATGGTGATTGACCACCACCAGGTCGGCTTCCAGTGCTTTCTTGCGGGCTTTCAGGACAAAACAGGCTTTGTGATGCGGGCAGTCGCCGCCCAGGCAGTTATCACGCGTCGAGGTTGCCCAGGCCCAGGCGGGTGAATCTTCCGGCACATCGCCGCAGGCCATGCGGTCGCCGGAATCGGTGAATGCCGCAAAGCGGGCGATAGACCGCAGATGCTGCGCATCTTCACGGCTTTTGAAACGGCCTTCGGACAACGCGCGTTCCAGATGATAAGGACAAACGTAATTGGCGCGCCCCTTCAACAAGGCAATGCTGATCGGTAGTGCCAAGGCCTCCCTCACCGCCGGAATGTCGCGGTGAAACAATTGATCCTGCAGCGTCTTGGTTCCGGTCGAGACGATCACCTTGCCGCCGTAGAGCAAGGTCGGCACCAGATAGGCCAGCGTTTTTCCAGTGCCGGTACCGGCTTCCGCGACCAGATGCGCACGCCGCTCCAGCGCCGAAAAGATCGTGCGCGTCATTTCGAGTTGCTGCGGGCGTGGCCGATAGTGGCTAAGGACGCGGCTGAGCGGCCCGCCATCGGAAAAGATGTCATCCAGGTTCATCTGGCGAGTTTATCCGAGGGATTGCGCCAGCGAGTCGTCTAGTTGTGCGACTCGCGACGATGGGCTGCTATCGGATATGGAAAGGGAATCTGGAAATCGGTCTGGACTCTTCGCGCTACTTCTTTGCTTGGTTGAGCTGGCTTGATGTTGAATCGGTTGTGGCTGGTATCGACCCGTTGCAGTCATAGGCCATGGCCTTGCCCGATCCTCCACCTATAGCCGACAACCATAGATGCGGTCAGGAAATGATGAAACGCCAACGTTTCGCCCTTGATAGCGTCTTCAGCTTAGCGCTGGATCGCGAACTGCAAGTGTAGGGGCTTCAAAACGACGCAAACCTGTGACACCTACTTGGCGTTCTTCACCCCCTTTGAACACCACGTATGCGCCCCCGCCAAATCCAGCCGACTGCTTGCGAAACTGGCGTGGAACAGACGATCAGGAAGAACCCAATCCCATTTCTCCGGGTTGCCGATAGCCTGGCGATTCAACACCTGATCCGGTGCAGGACATGGCGCTGCTGCGATTTCCTGGAGCCCGGCGGTGAGCCTTTGCACGTTGGTGCGTCCGATTTCCACGCAGATTCCGTGGTTTTCCGCCGCCAGGCCTCGACTTCTCAGCATGGCGACCAGCCCATCCTGAACCGCATCGCCGCGCCAGAGAAATAGATTGACGCTATTGCCATCCGCGATCTGCGTGCATGCCCCCAAACCAAGGTCGCGGAAATGCCGGCGCGCGGAGCGCAAGACTTCACGCGCCTTGTCATCCAACCATTCCGGTTCATCCTCGCCTGCCAGAACGGCGCGCATCTCCGCGCGCACCCGGTCATGCACCGGGCTGCCTTCGCCGCGTGTACGGGGTCGATCACCCACCGTCGCCGGAATCAGCTCAACGCGTCGTTTGTCGTGGTCGATTTCCGCCATGCGCCATCGACGGCCGGCGAAGATAAGCACGCTGCCGACCTGATGGCTGATCTTCAGCGGCAGCGTGCCAAGTTCCTTGCCGGTGTGCAGCAATCGGTATTCCTGGGTATCCGGGAAAGCCGCGAAGAACGTGAAGTGGTTGACCCGTTTCTCCCCCAGCGGACCATGCAACAGCAGGCGCGTGGCGTCCTGCATGATCAACCCTTGCGCGGCCAGCGCGCGCAACAGTTCGATGAAATCCGACTCGCTGATATTGCTGAACGGGCCGCTCAAGCACAGCGTGCGATAGGCATCGGCGGCGCTGATACCGTGCCGCTCGCCGATCAACGCCAGGATTTGTTGCACCAGCGTCGAGGTGTGCAGCGCGCCGGATCGTGGTGGCTCATACCACTTGGCCAGATACAGGCGAATGATTGCCAGCGCCTGGATGAAATCGGCATGCAGACCTGCGGCGCAACCCATATTGGCGTGGGGTTCCTCGGTCACGCAGTATTGCCATAAACGCGCGGCTTCTCCCGCGCGGCGCCCGGCGCGGCCGATGCGCTGACACAAGCTGGACACTGTATCCGGTGCGCCGATCTGCACCACACCACGAATCGCACCGATGTCGATGCCCATTTCCAGCGTCGTGGTACAGATCGCGCTGATCGGTCGGTCGCCGCGTTTCAATTCGCTTTCCGTAGTCTCCCGTTCCGACTTGCCCAAGCGCCCGTGATGTGGAAAGAAGCTCACCGGCACGCGGGCCGCTTCACTCAGCAAGCGCAAGCCGTCGGCGTATTGCTCGACCAGGCCAGTGGTATTGGGAAAAATCAAATAATTGGCATCGCGCAGCCGCGCGAACAACTCGACGGCGATGGTCTGATGCGCTGCAATCACGGTTATTTCCGTGCCGGGCGGCACCCGCACCGCTTTGAAAGCCAGATCCAGCCGCTTCTTCTCCGCCGAACTGACGATGACCGCCACCGCCGCACCCGCGCCAGGTCGCAGAAACTCCGCCGCCAGCCGCATATCGCCCAGCGTCGCCGACAAACCCACCCGCCGGACTCTCCGACCGATAGCGGCATCCAATCGATGCAACAACGACTGCAATTGCCGCCCGCGTTCGCTACCGATGAAAGCGTGCAACTCATCCACCACCACGGCTTCCAGGCTAGCAAAGATACGGCCCAGTTCCGCGCCCCGGCGGAATAACAGAGACTCCAAGGATTCCGGCGTAATCAACACCACGCCGCGCGGGTCGGCGAAGAAACGCTTGCGCGGCGACTCACCGACATCGCCATGCCAGGGCGTTACCGGCAACTCCAGGCGTTCGCAAATCAGGCCAAGCCGCTCGAACTGGTCGTTGATCAACGCCTTCATCGGCGCGACATACAACACCATTCCTTGGCCCCCGCCTTGCCACAAGCGCGTGAGTAGTGGCAGAAACGCCGCCTCGGTCTTGCCGGAGGCTGTTGCGGCGGCGATCACTACATCGCGTTCGTCATCCAGCAGCAACGGCAGCGCCGCCGCCTGCGCCTCGCGCAAACCGGTCCAGCCTTGTTCCCACAACCAGCGTTGCAGCGGTGGCGCGAGGCGGTCGAAGGCCGCGCCGCTTATATCCATTGCGCTCGCCAGGCGGTGTACTCGCTCGGACGCAAGCGATAGCGGGCAATGTTGCCCTCGTGCAGGCTCATCACCTCGGTTTCCGCCACCTCGACAAAGCGGGGCCGATCCTGCTTGTCCACTGTGTCCGCTTGCGCCTGGATGAACGTAATGGCCTGGTCACGGCTCATGCCGGCGCGCACCACTTGCGCCACGGTTTCGACCAGCAACTCGCGATAGCGAAGCCGGAACGGGTCTGGTTCGCCCAGCGATTGGCGCACCGCTGAATAACGCGCGCTGGAACGCTTGTAGGCCCAGACGAAGACATCGCGTAGCAACTCGACCCGGTTCTGTTCATAGACGCCCAACACGGCATGGATGTAGGTTTGCTGATCGACATCGACAAAAGACAGCGGGCAGAGGTTATGCCGAATCAGCGGGATATTTGCCGCCAGTCGCGACACCCGTTTGTTCACGTCCTCGAACGGCTGTAGATACGGCAGGTGCACCATCAGAAAGAAAGCCTGCTCGAAAGGCTCGATGATTGCCTCCGCTGAATCAAGCACCTGTTGAAAACACTTCGCGATTCGTTGCGGCCCCTCCAGAGGGTGAAACACTGTACCGCCGACGCCGACCCCAATGCTCCGCAAACGACCGCCGGCCGTGGGATCGGCCAGCAAGTTGTCCGCCAGCAGCGCGTGCAGGTTGAGCACGGTGAAACGGTTGCAACCGATCTCGGCGGCGGGTTCCACCAGAAATTCAATCGCCCGCTTGTGGTTCAGAATCATCTGCGCTTCCAGCGCATCCTTGCCGCTTGCCACCTGCCCCACGGACAACAAGCGTTCCGTTTCCAGCAGGGAATAGGTATTGCCTTCCAGGCGGCTGGAGTTCCACGACAGATCGATCAGCAAGCGGCCGAGAATCTGCCGCGCGTAGGTTCCGGCCGGCATCTCGCCTATCGCCGCTTGCCCCGCGTCGTGCAATTCGGCACACACCGACTCGGACAAATAGCGGCTGACATTGGGCCGATAACCATCCAGAAACGCCCGGTTGTAGCCGACGGGTTGGCGCGCGGATAACGACCGTGTGACCGCCTTGGCAACCTCCAGCACCTCGGCGGAAAACGGAATGCCAAAATCATCTGGCGTATGAGGTGCGATGGTTGGTAATAACGCCGCCACATCCGCGCTACCGGAAAAATACCGCGCCCCGCGCCGTTGTCCCGCCATCCGCAGCCGTTTCTCGGCCACCAGCAAGGCCAGCCTGCGTTGCAATGTACGACGCGGCGGCGGCGTATGCATTGCCGATTCAATTTCCTCGATGCCAAGCCCATCCGGGGAGCGTGTGATCGCAGCAAGTATGTCTTGGAGCTCGGATTCGTGAATGGAGCGGGACATGTTCTGATCGGGTGCAATGTGGTATGCGCCACTATGGCATGGTTTAGTGGCGCATAAGGCTTATTGCGCCACTTTGGAGGGCGTTAATCACTTGACGATGGGCAAGTGCTTGATACGTATCTTCTCGTCGAGGACGGTGACCATTGCGCCCTTGGCCATTTCGTTACCTGCGACAGCAAAAATGCGTTGAAGCAGCGTCGCGATCTGTGCAGCTTTTAGCCCTTCCGAGCGAATTCGCACGACGGAAGGTCCGCTTGCCTCGGAAACCGCAAGTAAGGCATGGAAATCGGCGTCCAATGTAACGACGACGCGTTGTTCCTGGCGTGCCAGCTCAATGATGGCGACATCCTCCGCTTGGGACATGCCGCGTTCGCTGACGTGTTGCACGTCCCAACCAATCTCCCGCAACAGGCCCGCCGACGTGCGCGGCAAGCCTTGATCCAGCAAGACCTTGGTCATGCCGCTTCGAGCTGGATCACGCTGTCATCCAGGTTGCACGCCGCGAAATCCAGTGCCTGGCGAACATCCTCCGCGTCGAGTTCGGGGTACTCCAGAAACAGATCCTCTCGGTTCGGATACAAGGCCACAGCCTCGACCACGCGTTTGACGGTGAGGCGCATGCCTCGAATGCATGGTTGCCCATTCACTAGAGCGGGGTTGATGGTGATGCGATCAAAACGATTCATTTTTAAGCCCTTTCCTTAATGTTCCCTGTACCTACTACGGCCAGTTTGTCTCTGTAGGAATCAAAAAGATAAATTCTATTAAAGCCATGCTTCTCAGGAGTGCAGATATTATTTGGCAATACCGAATCGCCGGCCATTGCCATAAGTGGCAATACAATTATTAGCCACTTCTCCGAAAGAAAGCTTGGGTATTCACTTGTGTCAAGCGATTTGTTGGCGACGACATCATTGACGTCTGCTGCACAGACCTCGGTTGAGTTGAACTTGCTTATCACAAACATGCCAGACTCATTTGTTGGGGATGGGGTGATAATTATTTCTGTAATCGGGCTCAGATTTTTATTTTGGAAAGAAATACAGCCAACATCAGAAGGCAGGTCGCGTTGATGGTTAGTAGTACAAGCTAAAAACAAGTGGTTTGCCAGTATCTCTGTAAAAGACTTTTTGTTGATAATCGGCTTCGTTCCGTCAAGCACGATTTGAGCGATTATTGGTGGTCCACCTAGGTTTGAGTAAATTTCTATTGATTTATTTTTGATGTGGCTAATTGACGCTTCGAGTTTTTTTGCGTTTTCGCCCGGCGATAGGGTTCTAGGTAGAGATGTTATTTCCACCCCAATAGTCTTGTTTTCGCAAGTAATTACAAAGTCGGGCCTTTCGCGCACGCCGCTAGCAATTTCGTATTTAAGGCCAATCTTCCCTAATGCTTTGACCAGAAACACTCGCTCTTCATCTTTTTGTGACTGTCTGGTCATTCTGATGTCCAAGTTGAAAACGGGTGTAACTGGCGATTACTCAAGGTACATCCCAGGTATCGATGACTTGCAACAGCACTTCTTGCCGCACGATCATGGTGTCGCCATCTTCTTCCAACGCCGGTTCGCCAGTTAGATCTAGGGCACGTTCATTAATATCGTTGATAACAGCGCCAGGAAGAAGGTCAAGTGGGAGCAGTCGGGTACGCAAATCTGAGTAAGCGATGCTCTGCTGTTCAACCAGCCAGTACAAGAATTCCAGGTATGTAGCATCGACTGGAATTCCAACATCGATTCTTCCGGCCTTAGTATGAGGTGGGGCATCTACCGCAAATTTTGATTGCGGAAATGCCAGTAAATTTGTAAGTAATTCTATTCGGCTCTCCATTGCTTCGAAGCGTGCTTCGAATCGTTCGACCATGTTGAGTAATACCACCACCGTGGCGCTAATGCTGGCGTCATCTATAGCGCTGCCAATTATTTCATCTGGTGAGGAAAGCCCTTGTGTAATATTTTGCTGTTCAATGTTTGCACCCATAACCGCATTAGAACCACCTGCAATGCTGCGCATTAATAAAATCTGGTGATGATCATCCAGGTAGTTGTCAAAGCAATCTGCGATGCTGTCATCGTTTGGATGATATGCATATACGGTGAAGATATCCATCGCCGTTGCTGTGCTAGACGACCAAACGCAGGTTGTAGAAAAAATATCATCTTCATTCGCTAACCATGGAAAAATTGCTTTATTTTGATTCCTATCAGAGTGCTTTCCGAAAATCGACTCCAACTCATCAATCGTTGGCAGCCTCCAGTCATCATGCCCGGCATACTGATGCCGGATCAGCTTGGCATTTTCCCAAGTATAAGTGTTTGCGGTCCCTGTACATTTATTGCATCCAAGAGCCTCAAAACGCTGCCCCAGAAGGCAGCGCATCCAGGTAAGACCACTCCGGGGGTCGGTAATTGTTCCATTTCGATTATCTACATACCCATTTGGGAGGTCCGCAATAACTATCTTTTTGTCCTCTATGGCTTCGATAGCTTGATTGGTAGTGCTTTCGACGAATTGATCTTTAATTGACCTTGCATTACTGAATTTTGCGTTGCCTGTTACTAAAGAATGATCACTACTTTGGTTTTTGCCCCCGTTTAATATAATCAATCCAGATATTGGTTGTTGTTCTTCGATGTGAATTTGTTCTTCAATTTCTTGTGATTCGATACGTGTATTAGATTTCCTCCTCAAAGAAAAATCCACCAAGAGTATTTTGTCAGATGATTTGGCTGCGGCATACGCCTCAGACATCCCGTCAGAAAGGTAGGCTCGGCGCATCATCGTGTCGAGCCAGGCTTGACCGCCCAGGAGCTTCCAGCCTGATGTTGACTGAAAGTCAAACATCTCCAGATAGTCGGTGACGAAGGCAACGGCAGACTGGCCCATGATGGACTCAACGGTGAAGGTCAGTGATTCGCTGATAGCACAGCTCGCCGCCGACAGTCCACCGATTGCGGCTGAGGGCAGGGTGTCATAAAACTTGTTCCGGTCCAGGTTCGGGTCGAGCAGATCGTCAACTTGGGGCACCGAAAGCCAGACCAGATTCCAGGCTGCCGGCCGCCCCTCGTCCACCAGACGGTAGGTGAAGTCGCCAGTGGTGATGCAGTACTTACTATGGGGTTCGGGTGAGTAACATCTCATCGTTCTAATTCTCTTCTCTGGACCGTAACGTCAGCGTCTGTACTGGTGTGATGGGGTTGTTAATATTTAATTGGCGTTGTCTTCAGCGATTTTACTGAATTGATCTGGCTTAGTTAGTTTGGCTGCCATCCGTGGTATTTAAATATATCTATTTAATTTGTTATTCATGAGGTTTCCTCGTATACAGATCCTGTTTGTACATTCTTACTGGCACAAGGTATTTCATCTAATTTGCTTGGACAATTCAAAGCATCAATGATGCCAATTCATCGCTAACATCTCCATCACCAACCGTCTGTTCCGCTTCTACCTCCGTCCGCTCCAGCAGTGCCCGCCAATCCGCCGCTTCATTCTGTTCCAGCACCGCCAGCAATCCGACGAATGCCTTGATGGTGGTACGCGGTGTACGGAAGGTGGCTTCGCCCAGGCGTTGTTCGCTGTGGGCGATGAAGGCGGGGATGCCGGCTTCCGGCAATAACGGAGCGCCCGCGCCCTGGTAGACCTGGCTGAGTTTGCCGAGCAGTTGGCCGAATTGGTCGCGGCTGAGGTTGTCGAGGCGGATGACCGGGCCGGTGAGGTCGATCAGGCCGTCGCGGGCGAAGGGGTTTTCCGCTAGGCGCGATTGCAGGGCGGGGTAGCTGTACAGACCCCGGCGCGGGTCGGTAAGGAATTCCGGGGTGCCGCCGAGGACGAAGCCCAAGCCTTCGACGTTGCCTTGTTCGAGGTCGTTGAGGATGCGCAGGATTTGTTCGTAGTTGCTGTTGCGGGCTTGCGGGTTGGCGAGTTTGTAGAGGTTGACCAGTTCGTCCAGGCAGATCAGCAGGCCTTTGTAGCCGGCCAGTCGGGTGAAGCGGGCGAGCAGTTTGAGTTGGTCGTAGAGGGCGGCGTCATTGATGATTTCGCGCACGCCGAGGGCGGCGCGGGCGTCGGTCTTGGCGCTGAATTCGCCGCGCAGCCAGCGGATGGCGTTGGCCTTGAGGGTGTCGTCGTCTTTTTCGTAGGCTCGCCAGTAGGCGGCGATGACGGTGGCGAAGTCGTAGCCCATGACCAGTTCGCTCAGGGCTTCGAGCTTGTCGTGAATGACATCCTCGGGTTTGCGGTCAGCTTTCCTCGCTTCGGCCAACGCGGAGGTGATGAATTTTTCTACTACTGTGATGAGTGCGCCGCCTTCCGGTTTGGCGCGGCTGGAAAGATTTTTCATCAACTCGGCATACAGGCTGCGCGCTTCGCCGCTGGAGGCGTGCAGGCGGCGGCCGGGATTGAGGTCAGCATGGGCGACGATGAGTTGCCGCTCCATGGCTTCGCCGCGTAGAAGGTTGAGAAAAAAGGTCTTGCCGGAACCGTACTCGCCGACGATCAGCCGGAAACTTGCGCCGCCGTCGCAGATGCGTTCGAGGTCTTTGTCGAGGGCGGCTATTTCGGCATCGCGGCCAACCTGGATATGTCTTGCGCCAGTGCGCGGGGTAACGCCGGAGCGCAGGGCTTGAATGAGCGCGTCGCGGTCGCGTGGGCGGAGGGTGGGCAAGGTCACGACTGGGTTATCTCCCGAAATGGCGTTGTTACGAGTTGCAGAGCGTACAGGTTCCTCCATTGTATGCGTGCTGACGCAATGCCCTGACTTAGGGCGGAAGCTTAACTTCTACATGGCAGCGGGAAACTAAGATTGCCTACCGTCGAAGCAGATCCAGCCGTGCGACCGGCTGTCGGAAATACACAGCATTCAGACATTCATTTGAGTGAATTCCCATCTTCATGAATGGCGGCAGTTGGTCGACTGCCGCCACATGATGTTCTCGCCCTGAGCGCTGTAATGGCCAAATTTCTAAAAAGGATTGAAGGCTCGATCAATGGAATCTTCAGATTCGTTGTATTCATCCAGGAAGGACAGGATCAAAGGCGCAAGTTGTTATGAAAGTCTGGCGCGCGCTCTTCTTGCACTGAAATTTCACACTGAATGATGGCGCAAAAAAAAAGCCCGCCAGATCGAAGATCTGGCGGGCGTTGAAGGAGCTCGGTACGAAGATCAGGCGTTGGCTTGCAGGGAGGAAGTGGCTTGGGCGGCTTGTTCTTGCGCAACCTTGAAGCTTTCCTGAGCCAGCTTGCTGTATTCGGTTGAAGACTCGTTGGCGAAGTCGATGCTGGTGCGCACGGCGCTGATGCCGCGCTCGCCACATTCACGCATCAGCGCGGTCTGGCCAGCCATCAGATCCTGGTAGCCTTTGGCCTTGGTCATCAGTTCCATGCCACGCGCGCTGGCATCCATGAAGAATGCGGCCAGTTCGGCTTGTTGCTGGAACATCTTGTCGAAGGTGCGCTGGTTCAGTTCGGTGATCTTGCGAACGGAATCCATCGCGGTTTCGGTGGATTTTTCAAACATTTCGATCATTTGTTTTTGCATGGTGTTTCTCCTGGGTTCAAGTGAGGTGTTCAAGTCAAGTTCAAGTCATTTGTGCGGTGCACCAATGTTGCGGTGCACAATATCCAAGCTCGTGTTTGGTTGTCAATAGTCAGGCCCAAATATTTTGAAGGTAGCTGATGTCATGTTTTGTTCTGTTGAATGTGTTTCGCCTGCCCAATGAGCACGCCACACAGACGCGCTGGGGTTTTAAAATCGCCACATCCTGACTTCTTTTCTGAACAATGAATTCATCTGTAGAACGCCCGCGAGTTCTGGTTGTCGATGACGACTCGTTGATGCGTGAAGTCCTGAAAGCATTACTGCGTGATGAGGGGTTTGTTGTTGCCGGTGAAGCGCGCGACGGGCTGGGCGCGTTGGCGATGCTTGAACGGTCACTGCCTGATCTGGTCTGTCTGGACGTCAATATGCCGGGCATGTCTGGCATCGATGTCTTGAAAAGTATCCGGTCGACTTATCCCGAGGTTCGGGTCGTGATGATTACCGGTGATTCGACCATGGGCACGGTGCGAGACGCGGTCGGGTTCGGGGCGATGGGATACATCATCAAACCGTTCAAATCCGGTCGCGTTGGTCTGGCGTTGCGCGCGGCACTTAAAACCCAAATGGACTCTCCATTCAATTAATCGTCAGTCTGCATCGGGTTCTGCTTTCGCCGTTCACGATAACTCGTCGCCCTTCGGATAAAATGCCGGGCTTTCCCAACCCCTCCAGGGAAGCGCCATGGGCTCAACACCGCAATCGCAAGTCTTGTTTCTGAAGGGTGGTCTTTTCGCTGCTTCAGCCCTGTCTGAATTTCGTATCCAGAAACTGCTGCAAGACTTGGCGCCGCTTGGCATCGCTGGCGTATCCGCGGAGCATCGTTATTTTGCCGAGTTGGATACTTCGCTCGCCGCTGAAGATCTGGTTTTCCTGTTCAAGCTGTTGAATGCACAGGAACACCAGCCTGCGGTCGCTGCGATTCTGGTCACTCCGCGGCTGGGCACGGTCTCGCCGTGGTCTTCCAAAGCCACCGATATCGTGGCGAATTGCGGTTTGCAATCGATCAAGCGGATCGAACATGGCATTGCCTGGCAATTATCCGGACGCAAGGGCAAACCGGTTTCGGCCGCGACCGTGCAAGCCGCCTTGCCCTTTCTGCATGACCGGATGACCGAAAGCGTGCTGCTGGATGAGCGCATGGCCGCCGAGTTGTTTCACCATGTCGAACCGCAACCCCTGGCGACGGTGGACTTGCTCAAGGGCGGCAAGAAAGCGCTGGAAAAGGCGAATGCGGACCTCGGCCTAGCCTTGTCGGCGGATGAAATCGATTACCTGGCGGAGAATTTCAAACGCGTAAAACGCAACCCGACCGATGTCGAGTTGATGATGTTCGCACAGGCCAATTCGGAACATTGCCGGCACAAGATTTTCAATGCTGACTGGGTGATCGACGGCAAGAAGCAGACCGAGTCGTTGTTTTCGATGATTCGCCACACCCACGCGATGCGTCCGCAAGGCACGCTGTCGGCGTATTCCGACAATGCCTCGGTGATCGAAGGTGCCAGCATCGGCCGCTTCTATCCCGACCAGGACAATGTCTATCGCTTCCATGTCGAACCGACGCACATCCTGATGAAGGTGGAGACGCACAACCATCCCACCGCGATTGCGCCATTCGCTGGCGCGGCCACTGGCTCCGGTGGTGAGATTCGTGATGAGGGCGCGGTCGGCCAGGGTTCCAAGCCAAAAGCCGGTCTGGCCGGTTTCACAGTTTCCAACCTGCGCATTCCCGGTTTCGAACAACCTTGGGAGAGTGAATATGGCAAACCCATTGGCAAGCCCGGCCGCATCGTTTCGCCGCTGCAGATCATGCTTGACGGTCCGATTGGCTCGGCCGCGTTCAACAACGAATTCGGCCGTCCAAATCTGACCGGCTATTTCCGCAGCTTCGAAATGCAGACGCCGGATGGCCAGGTGCGCGGCTATCACAAGCCGATCATGCTCGCAGGCGGCGTCGGCAATGTGCAGGAACGCCATATCCACAAGCAGTCCTTCAAGGCCGGTACGCTGCTGATCCAGCTCGGTGGGCCCGGTTTACTGATCGGCCTAGGTGGCGGCGCAGCATCCAGCATGGGCGCCGGTGCCAACATGGAAGCGCTGGATTTCGACTCGGTGCAGCGCGGTAATCCGGAAATCCAGCGGCGGGCGCAGGAAGTCATTGACCGTTGCTGGGCGCTGGGCGAGGACAACCCGATTCTCTCTGTGCACGACGTTGGCGCCGGTGGTTTGTCGAATGCGATGCCGGAATTGGCACATGGCGCCGGTCTCGGTGCGAAGTTTGAATTACGTGATGTGCTGAGCCTGGAACCCGGCATGTCACCGCGTGAAATCTGGTGCAACGAAGCACAGGAACGTTATGTGCTGGCGATTGCGCCGGCCAGCCTGGGCCTGTTCCGTGCACTGTGCGAACGCGAACGGTGTCCCTTCGCGGTGGTCGGCAAGGCGACCAAAGACGGCCAGTTGACGGTCACCGACCGTCATTTCAAGAACGCGCCGGTCGATATGGAAATGGACGTGCTGCTCGGCAAACCGCCGAAGATGACGCGCACAGTCGAACATGTCGCGCCAACCCTGAAGCCGTTCACTGCCGAAGGTCTCGACCTGGACGAAGCGGCTTATCGCGTGTTGCGCCATCCGGCTGTCGCCAACAAGAGTTTTCTGATCACCATCGGCGACCGTACCGTCGGTGGTTACACCGCGCGCGACCAGTTCGTCGGTCCCTGGCAGATGCCGGTGGCGGACGTGGCGGTCACCACGATGGGCTATGACACCTTGCTGGGCGAAGCCTTTGCGCTGGGTGAACGCAGCCCAATCGCGTTGATCAACCCGGCCGCATCCGGCCGCATGGCGGTGGGCGAGGCGTTGACCAACCTGGCCGCCGCTGCTGTCAACGAGATCGGCGACATTCGGCTTTCCGCCAACTGGATGGCGGCGGCCGGGCATCCCGGCGAGGACGCCGCCTTGTTCGATACCGTGCGGGCGATCGGCATGGAACTCTGTCCACAGCTCGGCATCAGCATCCCGGTGGGCAAGGACTCGATGTCGATGCGCACCAGTTGGCAAGAGGCGGACGTCAAGAAATCGGTGGTCTCGCCGCTGTCGTTGATCATCACCGCGTTCGCGCCCAGCCCGGACGCCGGCCGCACATTGACACCGCAACTGCGGCATGACGCGGAAGAAACCGACCTTATCCTGCTCGATCTGGGACGCGGCCAGAACCGTCTGGGCGGCAGCATTCTCGGCCAGGTCTATGGCGAACTGGGCGATGCCTGCCCGGATCTGGACGATCCCGCCCGAATGCAAGCCTTCTTTGCGTTGATCCAGCGGTTGAATCGTGAAGGCAAGCTACTCGCCTATCACGACCGCGCCGATGGTGGACTGTTTGCAACCGTTTGCGAGATGGCTTTTGTCGGCCATTGCGGCGTTGATCTGGATGTCGATGAACTGCGTTACCACCGCTTGCACGATGACATCATGCAGGACGTGGAAGCAGCACCGGATCCGCATGAACCCTATACCAGCCGGATGTTCGGCATTTTGTTCAACGAAGAACTGGGTGCCGTAATCCAGGTGCGCCGGGCAGACACCGGCGCGGTAATGAACGCCTGCTTCGAGGCCGGTCTGCGCGATGAGTTCTACATCATCGGCAGTACCAACCAGAAGGATCGCGTACGCATCTTGCGCGAGGGGGTTGCGGTGTTCGACGAGAAACGCGCCAAGCTGCTTGCTGCCTGGTCGGAAACCAGCTACCGCATGCAGGCGCTGCGCGACAATCCGGCATGCGCACAGGAGGAATTCGACGGCCTGAGCGCGAAGCATGATCCCGGCCTGCATGCCGTGCTGAGTTTTGATCAGAACGAGGATGTGGCCGCGCCTTACGTGAAAAAAAAGCGTGCCCAGCCAAAGATCGCCATCCTGCGCGAGCAGGGCGTCAACGGCGAGGTGGAAATGGCGGCTGCGTTTGCCCGCGTTGGCTTCACGCCGGTGGACGTGCACATGAGCGACATCCTGGCCGGACGCGTCAACCTCAAGGCTTTCAAGGGCCTCGCCGCTTGTGGCGGTTTCAGTTATGGCGACGTGCTTGGCGCGGGGGGCGGTTGGGCGGCCTCAATCCTGCACAATGCACGGGCGAGTGATGAATTCCAGGCGTTCTTCCAGCGTAGCGACAGCTTTGCACTTGGCGTCTGTAATGGCTGCCAGATGATGAGCCGCTTGTCCGGCATCATCCCCGGCGCTGAAAACTGGCCGCGCTTCGAACGCAATTTGTCAGAACAATTCGAAGCGCGCTTCGTCATGGTCGAAGTGCCGAAAACACCTTCCATCCTGTTTGACGGTATGGCTGGCAGCCGCATGCCGATTGTTGTTTCGCATGGCGAGGGCAGGGCGGTGTTCGGGCATGACAAGGAAAGTGGTAAGGCGCAGCGGAAAGCAGCGGAAGTCTGTCTGCGCTACGTCGATAACCGTGGCCGCAAAACGGAGACCTATCCGATGAACCCGAACGGCTCGCCCAAGGGGGTCACCGGCCTGACCACGCCGGACGGCCGTTTCACGATCATGATGCCGCACCCGGAACGTGTCTTCCGTGCGGTGCAACATTCCTGGAAACCCGCCGACTGGCGCGAAGACGGGCCGTGGCTGCGGATGTTCAGGAATGCAAGGAAGTGGGTGGGCTGAAGCGACGGATAACGGTCAAGGTCAGCTCAAGGTCAGCTCAAGGTGCAAAGATTAGAAAGGGTAGCAGCCACCATGGCCTGAACGTAGTTTGCACTTCAATCTGAACCGAAGCGCTAGGTGGGCTTTCCTGATTGTCGGCATTCAACGCAATCACACGTAACCAGTATGTGCCGGCTGCGGGTTTGATCAGGCGTGCTTCAGGAACCCGCACGACAGGACGGGCGATCACTTCGGTAAAAGCTTGATTGCGACTGAGTTCAAGCCGGTAGGCCGGGGCTGAGCCGGACCAGACGACGGACACGGAATCGAGATCCACGCTGTAGCGCGGCATCTCCGGTTGAGTTGGCAGCGGCTGATAACGCCAGCTTGCGGCTTTCGAGAAACCTTGCGAATCATCATCCAGCCCCAATGCAGCGACCCGCCAGTGCCAGTCGCCGGGTGCTTTCGAAGTCGTGGTGAGATGGGTTTCAGCCGTGCGTTGATCGACCTCCTTCTTGGCAAATTCAGGGTCAGCCGCAATTTGAACCTGATAGGCCACTGCTTCCGAAGAAGCTTGCCATTGCAGTTTTACCTCAGGCTGGGTTGTCACCAGGGGCTTATCAGTTTCCGTCAGCAACAGGGGGATCGCAGGCGTAGGTTGCACCCTGAAAGCGCGGTGTGGGCTGAATGCCCGTGTTTGGCCCTGCTTATCCAGGCTGGCAATGCGCCAATGCCATTCCCCGCTGTTCAGAGTTTCGCGGGTTGATTCGAGCGTCGTCGCTGCGCCCGCAGCTGCAATCGTCGGCGATTTCACCATCAATCGGCGTTCGATGACGCCATGGGAAAATTCCGGCGTCGGCGCCAATTGCAGCAGATAACCCTGAGCGCCTTCCGCAGCATGCCAGGCGAGTTCGATCTCGTGCTGCCCGATGCGTTCGCCCAATGCCGGTTTCTGCGGCATCGGCGGCAATGGACGCGCGTTGAGGCTGAAAGCATGGTCGGCGTTAAAGCCTTCGAGGCCGAGTGGGTCAACCCCGCGAACACGCAGGAAATAATCACCATCCGGCAATTCGGATGTCCACTCGACTGAAGCCCGAGTCACGATTTCATCGCGCAGCAGGGTCTGGAAACTGGCCTCGTCGGAGAGTTGAATACGCCAGGCTTGGGCGGCGGGATTCTCCGGCCAGGCCAGGCTCACCGGGAGCCGATTGATCTTGTCAGGCAGGGCGGACAAATCCGGTTTGGCCAACAGACTGGTCGGTGGCACCGGAGGTTTGCCAAGTTCGGCAAAGGTGCCGAAACCCGCGTCAACCTGAACTTCCTGGCCTTGCGCTGACACCGCAACCGCGCCCTCGGTGACCTCATTGCGTAGCGTTTTGCCATCCTCCGAGATATTCAGCCGAAACCCCGTGCCGCGCAGACCAGCGACTGCGATGGGCGTGCGCACCTTGAAACCGCCTGCCGGGGAAAGCTGTTTTGCTGCACTGGCTTCCAGTCGCCCGCTATCGAGCGAAATCTCGGTGGAAACCATGCCGGTTTTGCCATAACTGGCCAGACGTCCAAAGCTGAGCTTGCTTGAAGCCTGTTGGGTAAGCCGGGTGTTGTCGGCGAATTGGTAGCTGACGCTGGCGCCTGGACCGGTCAATACGGTTTCACCGCCAGTCAACGTTGCACCGCTGACCAGCTTCTGGAAGGGGCCATCAGCGAGCTTGAAACGGGCGTTGCCTTTTACCGCGACGACGTTGACGGCGGCCGGTGTGACTTTCAGTAGGTCAACCGGGATTTTGAAACGGCTGTTGGCCGGCAGGTGTTTGGGGATGCGGACGCCATTCGTTGCCTGAATCTTGGGCCAGTCTTTAGGATTCTTCAGATACATCTGGCCGATGCCGCTCAAGGTGTCGCCCGGAACCGTCAAATAAAGCCAGTCTGCCGCCTGGGCAGAAAAAATGGTCAGTGCGGCCAGGGCGGGAATCAGTTGTGCAGTGCGCATGTGAAGTCTCTTACGTTAAGCTTTGGGCAATGATATGTCGTAAGGATACCTCTCATGTTCATTGGAACGCCGTTATCGCCTTCTGCTACCCGGGTCATGCTGTTGGGGGCTGGCGAACTTGGCAAGGAAGTCATCATTGCATTGCAACGCCTTGGGGTTGAGGTGATTGCGGTCGACCGCTATGACGATGCGCCCGGTCATCAGGTCGCACATCGGGCGCAGACCATCGATATGACCGATGGCAATGTGCTGTCCCGATTGATCGATTCGGAGCAGCCGGCGATTGTGGTGCCGGAAATCGAGGCGATTGCGACTGAAACCCTGGTGGAATTGGAAAAGGCCGGGATTTGCCGGGTGATACCGAGTGCCCGTGCGGCAAATCTGACCATGAATCGCGAAGGCATTCGTCGACTGGCAGCCGAAGAACTCAAACTGCCGACATCACGCTATGCCTTTGCAGATTCTTTGCAAAGTTTGCGTGCGGCGGTGGAAGGCCAGAATGGCATCGGTTTTCCCTGCATCATCAAGCCGGTGATGTCGTCCTCCGGCAAGGGCCAAAGCCGTGTCAACAGTCTGGATGATCTGGGCACCGCATGGGATTACGCAAACGCCGGCGGACGTGTCAAAAAGGGCCGCGTGATCGTTGAAGCCGTGGTGGATTTTGATTACGAGATCACATTGTTGACGGTGCGCGCGCGCAATGCCGCCGCTGAGGTGCAAACCCATTTTTGTGCGCCGATTGGCCATGTCCAGGTCAATGGCGATTACGTCGAAAGCTGGCAGCCACAGGCAATGAGCCAGGCTGCCCTGGAACGCGCGCAGGAAATCGCCAAAGCGGTCACTGACAATCTGGGCGGCGTGGGTCTGTTTGGCGTCGAGTGCTTCGTCAAGGGTGATGAAGTCTGGTTCTCGGAAGTCAGTCCGCGCCCGCATGACACCGGCATGGTGACGATGACCAGTCAGAAGCAGAATGAATTTGAACTGCACGCGCGGGCCATTCTCGGCTTGCCGGTCGATGTCACGTTGCGTTCGCCCGGCGCTTCGGCGGTGATCTATGGTGGCGTTGATGCCCCCGGCATCCGTTTTGAAGGGGTGGATGCGGCGTTGCAGATACCCGGAACCGACCTGCGCCTGTTCGGCAAGCCGGTGTCTTTCACGAACCGACGCATGGGGGTCGCGTTGGCGGAGGGTATTGATACCGATCAGGCGCGGCAGAGAGCCAAAGCCGCCGCTGCGCTGGTGAAGCCCGTAGCGATCTAGCCGAGATTTATTGATTCAGCAAAGGATTCGCCAAAGCGCCGCACAAAAGAATTGCGCCCTCGGCATCGAATGATGCCGAGGGCGCAAACTTGATCAGAAATAAAGCCGTGGAAAGATCAGGAGCAGACTTGCTGCAGATTGAAAGACAGCAGATTGGTCTTGTTGAGGCCGTCAAAACCAAAATTAACGGCTTCATGCAATAACTTCATGGGTGGCGGCGTAATGCCGATGACTTCGGTCGGACATTTGAAATTCAACACCACCAGTGGTTTTTCGCCCGTCGGATAAACCTTCTTGATAGTCGGCAAAATATTGGAATCGCCAGTCAGAGGAATCATCATTTTCAAGCTCGATAAAATCGAACTGCCTGAACCGGTACTGGCTGCTTTTTTTGGCGTCTGAATTTGTTGAGCGCTGAATTGAGGCGCTTTGTAAGCGGCCGGTTCTGGATTGCCTGCCTGTGGCAGTGAGGGGAACGAAGGCAAAGAAGGCAGGGAGAATTTAAACGCGCCGCCGCCAAAGGGATTACTGAATGAGGGGATGAACGGCTGCACAGGGGCCGCTGCTGGCGGTTGCGGTTGATATGCCCGGTTATTATTCAGGTAGGGGTTCAGATAAGGGTTAGCTGACGGACTATTAATGCCGGTGGAGGCAGAGTTCCAAGTTTGATAAGCGGCAACTGGAGCACTGTAGCTGTTCGTGGCGACCGGTGAGGCAGCGCTGTAGATTGGTGGCGCCAGGCTGGGCAGGGCGGGTGCCACCGGCGCTGCTGCAACCGAAGCAACCGAAGCAACCGAAGGTGCCGGGATGGCTATTGTGGGTGCTGAAACGGGTTCTATGGCCGGCGTGCTGGCAGGTCCGATGACTACCGGTGCAACAACCGCTGGCGTGATGGCTGGAGCGGAGGCGACGGGGGCAACATCGATCGGTCGTGGGGTTGGATTCGTTGCCACGGGTCTCGCGGCCAGCGGCAAAATGGCTGCAGGTTGGTTGGCAAAATACGGATTTTGTGAAACTTCGATGGCTGCTGCCGGGACATATTGGGCCGGCTCGCTGCTGCCAGCCGCCTGGGAATCCGCCTGTTTAGGCGTTGAAAGTTGCTGCGAGCTTATCAGCTTGACATTTCCCGTTTCCGAATTCGAACTGACCGCTTTAACAAAAGTCTGCTTAGGCTTCGGTGTTTTCGCTCTAACGGCCTTGCCCTTGCTGCTATTCAGCGCTGTCTGTTTCTCATGCGCTTCATAAGCGCTCCAGGCAACTCCCGCAGTAAGCACGGAAATGGAGGTGACGAGGGTCATCCTGAACAACAAGGGCGAGGGGGTCATGCTGGTTGCCTTATAAAAGAAGGCGTTGCAACGCCTCAGGTCTGCAAAACTAACCATCACGGCAAATAGAGTCAACAAGCGACCGCTTATATAGCAATAAAGACCCTGATTTCTGTATCGCTTTCTAATCGATATGACGTGTAGGCAATATTCGCTTGCCATACATTCGCACTGCAAATAGACGAAACCTGCTGCAGCTTGCAGCCTGGTGATCGGCATGATCTTGCATCTTGATGGTGTCCTTTGTTGAGTACCAACTTGAAATGTCGCCATGCGATCAGTCTGAATTCGGTAGTGAAGGCCATCATCCTGGGCGAAAATGCTGGCATGTCGGCAATCGAAACTTCGCGGGGTTTATTGATTCAAGTCGTACGTCAGGCCAGCGGCGAAGTCATGCAACGCCGCATCCGCATTACCGGCATTGTTCAGGGTGTCGGCTTTCGGCCTTATGTCTGGCATCTGGCACATGAATTGAAACTGACTGGCTGGGTGCGCAATGATGCCGCCGGGGTTGATGTGCTGGCGATTGGTACACCAGATCAGCTTGCAGCCTTCAGCCGCCGTTTGCCGTTAGAAATTCCGCCGCTGGCTCAGGTGCGCGAACTGACCTGGCTTGATGCTCCGGTCGACCAGATGCTGACCGATTTCAACATCCTGGAAAGCGGCGCTGGTCAGGCGGCGACGATGATCGGCCACGACACGGCGGTCTGTGCCGATTGCCTGGCGGAGATGTTCAATCCAAGCGACCGGCGCTGGCGATATGCCTTCATCAACTGCACGCATTGTGGTCCGCGCTACACGCTGACTCACAAACTACCTTACGACCGCGCCCAGACCAGCATGGCGAAGTTCCCGCTGTGCTCGGCCTGCGGGCGTGAATATCGCAATCCGGCGGATCGACGCTTCCATGCCGAGCCAACGGCTTGCCCGGTTTGCGGGCCGAAGCTGGCATTGGTGCGGCTTGATGCCCGCGGTGAAGCAACGTCGTTAGAAGCACTATCAGACCCGATCGCCGCCACGCTGGACGAGCTGCGCGCCGGCCGCATCGTCGCGATCAAAGGCCTGGGCGGTTTTCATCTGGCATGTGACGCACGCAATGCCGACGCGGTAAAACGTTTGCGTGGCCGCAAGCAGCGTGATGAAAAGCCGTTCGCGATCATGGCCGCCAATCCCCGATCGATCTCACCTTGGGTGCTGATCAGCGCGGCGGAGGCCGACCTGTTGCAATCACCCGAGCGGCCGATCGTGCTGTTGCGTAAACAGGCCATTGCCGATACGGATTTCCCTGAACTTGCGCCCGGACTGGCCTGGCTAGGCATCATGTTGCCGTACACGCCGCTGCACTGGCTGCTGTGGCATGCCGCCGCCGGGCAGCCAGTGGGCACGGCATGGATGCAGCAAGAGCAAGCGCTGTTGTTGGTGATGACCAGCGCCAATCCTGGTGGCGAACCGTTGGTGATCGACAACGCCGAAGCGGTTGCACGCTTGGCCGGCATTGCCGATGCGGTGCTGATGCACGACCGCGACATCGTTGTGCGCTGCGACGACAGCGTGCTGCGTATCAGCGCAACCGGCGCACCCCAGTTCATCCGCCGCGCGCGCGGCTATACCCCGCGCGCCATCCGTTTGCCAGTGCGCTTGCCGGCCAGCGGACCTTCGGTGTTGGCGCTGGGCGGCTATCTGAAGAACACGATCTGCGTCACGCGCGGCGATGAAGCTTTTGTTTCGCAACACATCGGCAGTCTCGACAATCCGGCCAGCATCGGCATGCTGATCGAAGTCAGCCGGCATCTGCTCGACATCCTGCAAGTCCGGCCGGACGTCATCGCGCACGATCTGCATCCAGATTTCTTCAGCACGCGCCACGCGATGGAACTCGCCGCAGAGTGGCAGGTGCCTGCAATCGCGGTGCAACACCATCATGCCCATGTCGCCGCCGTGGCTGCAGAACATGGTCTATGCGAACCGATGCTCGGTCTGGCGCTGGACGGCATCGGCCTCGGTAGCGACGGCAACGCCTGGGGTGGCGAGTTGCTGCGGTTTGAACGCGCGGGTTTTACCCGTCTGGGTTGCCTCGCTCCAATTGGGTTGCCGGGCGGAGACAAGGCCGCAAAAGAGCCCTGGCGGATGGCGGCGGCGGCGCTGTTTCAAATGGATCGGGGTGACCAGATCGCGACTCGCTTTGCCGACCAGGCGGCTGCCGCGCAGCTGCAACAGATTCTGGCGCGCAAGCTGAATTGCCCGCTGACCAGCAGTCTGGGACGTTGGTTCGATGCTGCAGCCGGTCTGCTCGGCGCCCGCGAAGTGATGGCCTACGAAGGCCAGGCGGCGATGTTGCTGGAAGGCATGGCGGCAAGTTATGGCGATGTCGCGCCGATGCGCGATGGATATTGTTTGAACACACATCGTCTGAACGCGGGCAACCCATTCAGCGAACTCGATCTGCTGCCCTTGCTGGCAGGCATTGCCGATCAACCTGACGCGGCATTCGGTGCGGCGATTTTTCATGCCACCCTGGCGTACGCACTGGCCGACTGGGTCGGCCAGGCCGCTGCCGGGCAGGGGCTGCGCACGATTGCATTGAGCGGCGGTTGTTTTCTGAACCAGGTGCTTTCACGCCGCTTGATGCACTTGTTGAGCCGGAGCGGCCTCAACGTGCTGATGCCCCGGCAGGTACCGCCGAATGATGGGGGTTTGAGCCTCGGCCAAGCCTGGGTTGCCATGCAGCAGGCGCTGACAATAAAGCATGGATATATCTAAAGTAATATGCCTTTCCGGTCGATAACCAGGACTCACTTTTTTACAGTGCAAGCTGCCGAATCAAGGTGAATCCAATGTTGAGATTCCAAAATAAATGCCTGTAAAAGAGACCGTGCTGGTTGTCGACGACACGCCGGAAAACCTGACCGTTCAGCAGACAGAACCTGATTTGAAGCACGTTCTGGAAGCCCTTGATACCGGTTACTGGGAGTACGACCATCTGAACGACCGGATGCACTACAGCCCAAAGTTACGCAGTTGGTTGGGCAATGATTATCCCGTCGGTGAGTTTGCTCATTTGGCGGAATGGATTGCCTGCATCCATGTTGACGATCGATCGGTCGCCGAAACTGCGATACGGACCTACCTCGCAAGCGATGCGCCATTTCGTCTGGAATATCGCTTCATCCGCCCCGACGGCAATACGACCTGGCTGGACGCGCGGGGATGTGTCGTTGAGCGCGATGCAGAAGGCAATCCGCTGCGCACGCTGGGCACTAAAGTGGATATCACCCAGCGCAAGCAGCAGGAACAGCTGTTGTTACTGCAGCAGAAGTTCAATCAGACACTGCTCGATAATCCCGAACACGCCGACCTGGTTGAAGCGGTGTTGGATACCGTGCTGTCTCTGACTGAACTGGATGGCGGCGGTCTCTACGAATTGCGCCCCGACGGTGGCTACAAGCTGGTCGCCAGTCGCGGTATCAGCACCGAGTTCATCGACCAAGCGGGCGAGATCGAGCCTACAAGTCCAAGAGCCAAGCTGCTGCAGGCGGGACGCGCGGTGTGCAGTTGTTACCAGCCCACCCTGCACTGCACCGATCCCGATCTGATCAGGCAACCCCAACTTCGGGCGGAGGGCATCACCTCGCTGCTGGTGTATCCCATCGCCGTTTCCGGGCACATTTACGCCAGTCTGAATCTGGCCAGCAAGCATGTACTGAGCATGCCGTCGCAGATCGTGACTTTTCTTGAATCGATTGCACGGCAGCTGGGTCAGGCGCTGGAACGACTTCAGGTGCGGCAGGAAGCATTGCAGCAGCGGCGGAATCTGGATGGATTTTTTCAGGCCATCACGGATTTTGTTTTTGTTCTGGATGGCGAAGGCCGAATTCAACATGTCAATCCTGCCGTCAAGTCTCGCCTGGGCTATGACGACAGCCTGCTTGGCCAATCGGTTTTGTCGGTGCATCCGGCGAGGGTCCATGAGGAAGCCTGGCGTGTGGTCGGCGAAATGTTGGCCGGCAAGCGCGAATCCTGTCCGTTGCCGTTGCTGCGCGCGGATGGCAGTGAAATTCAGGTCGATACCCGCATTGTTAAGGGATCGTGGAACGGTAAACCGGCATTGCTTGGCCTCTCGCGCGATATCGGCCAGCTCAAGACCGCTCAGGATGAACTGCAAAGACGCGATCGTTACCAGCGGGCGGTACTCAACAATTTTCCTTTCATGGTCTGGCTGAAGGACCGCGAGAGCCGTTTGCTGGCGGTCAATCAGGCCTACGCAAAAGTAGCCGGGCAGGCTGATCCGGAAGGCATGGTAGGTAAAAGTGACGATGATTTCTGGCCGCTCGAACTGGCGAGTCATTTTCAGGCGGATGACCGGGCGGTGCTGGAAAGCGGTCAAGCCAAAACAGTGGAAGAGGAAATTGAAGAAAACGGTCGCCGCTTCTGGCTGGAGACCTACAAATCGCCGGTGACACTGGATGGACAGGTCATCGGAACGGTTGGCTTTGCGCGTGAAATCACCGACCGGATCGAGGCGAAGAAAGCACTGGAATATGAGCGTGGCTTTTTCAAGACATTGATCCAGACGATTCCCGATCTGGTCTGGTTAAAAGACCCACGAGGGGTTTATCTCGCCTGCAATCCACGCTTCGAACAGTTATATGGCGCCAAGGAAGCCGATATCGTCGGCAAGACCGATTACGACTTTGTTGATCCGGAGTTTGCTGATTTTTTCCGCGCCAATGACTTGGCCGCTTCGGTTGCCGAGCGTCCGCGCAGCAACGAAGAATGGCTGACCAACGCGGATGGTGGCTATCGCGGCCTGTTTGAAACCACCAAGACGGCGATGCGTGCACCGGATGGCCGTTTGATCGGTGTCCTGGGGGTTGCGCACGACATCACCCAAGCGCGCGAAGCCGAAGTCAGGCGGCGGCAATTAATGAACCTGTCACGGGATGGCATTGCGATCCTGGATCAGGAGCACAGCATCGTCGAAGCCAACTACCGCTTCGCCGAAATGCTTGGTTATTCGCTGGCTGAGTTGCCGAACCTGCATACCTGGGACTTTGATGCCAACTTGAACGAAGCTCAGGTTCGGTCCGGTTTTGCTGATCTTTCCCACATTGATGCGACCTTCGAAAGCATGCATCGACGCAAGGATGGCAGTGTCTATCCGGTTGAAATCAGTGCCACCGGTGCATCAATCGATGGTCAGAATGTAATCATCACGGTCTGCCGAGATATCACTCAGCGCAAACAAGCAGAACTGGCGCTCCGCGCCAGCGAAGAGCGATTCCACAATCTGTTCGACAGTATGGCGGAGGGCGTTGCGCTGCATGAATTGCTGCTGGATGAAAACCAACAGCCGGTGGAGTACCGGATACTCGAAGTCAATGCCGCCTATGTGTCGATTCTGGATATCGATCCTGCCAAGGTTGTCGGACAGCTCTCATGCGCGGCTTATGGAGCCGAGGCGCCGCCTTTTCTGAGTAAGTATGCCGGCGTTGTGGCGAGCGGGTTGCCAGTCATGTTCGAAGCCTGGTTTGCACCGCTGCAGAAATATTTTTCAATTTCCGTCGTACCTTGGCGCAGCAACGCTTTTGCCACCATTTTCAGCGATATCAGCCAACGCAAAGCGACCGATCAGGCGCTGCGTGAAGCGGAGATGCGCTGGAAATTTGCGCTTGAAGGCAGCGGCCTCGGTGTCTGGGACTGGAATATCGAAACGGGTGCGACTTATTTTTCGCCTTTGTGGCTGGAGATGATCGGTTACAAGGCAGAAGAATTGACCGGCAGTTTCGAGGTTTTTCAAAGCCTGCTGCATCCAGAAGACGAATCGCGTGTGAAGCAGGTTCTCAAGGCGTATTTCGCCGGCGAAACGCCGGAATACAGGATCGATTTTCGCTTTCGCCACAAGCAAGGTTGGTGGAAGTGGATACAGGCACGCGGTTTGTTGGTTGCATACACGCCAGACGGAAAACCGCTGCGCATGATCGGCGTGCATGTTGATATTCATCAGGGTAAGCAGGCGGAAGAACGGCTGCGCCAGAGTGAAGCAGCCTTGATTTTGGCGCAACAGGTGGCTCAGTTTGGCAGTTGGTGGTTGGAAATTGAATCCGGAGAATTGAACTGGTCGGATGAAATCTATCGAATTTTCGGTATCGATCCAGCCACACCGATCAGCATGGAAATATTCATCGGGCACATCCATTCTGATGATCAAGCCGCTGTGTTGGCCGCCTGGAACAATGCCTTGCGTGGCGCGCCCTATGACATCGAACACCGCATCCGGGTGAACCAGTCGGAAAAATGGGTGCGGGAAAGAGCGCAGATCAGCTTTGCTGAAGGCAAGCCCATCCAGGCGATTGGTACCGTGCAGGACATTACCGAGCAAAAACTGGCCCAGTTCCGTTTGGCGGAAAGTGAAGAGCGCTACCGCATCCTGGCCGACTATTCGACCGATTGGCAGTACTGGCTGGGCGTTGATGGTCGCTATCGGTATGTATCACCTGGTTGTGAAACGATCACCGGCTACTCGCCGCAGGATTTCATCGACAAGCCCGACCTGATGAGCGAGATCATGCATCCCTACGATCAGGAAATCTGGCAAACGCATTGGCGCGATGTGAATTCAGACCGGAACGATGTTGCCCATAAGCACATGGAATTTCGCCTGATCACAAAAGATGGCCGTACGCGTTGGATTGAGCATCAATGTCAGGCAGTTGCCAGCAGCAAGATCGAATATCAAGGCCGGCGCGGTGTCAATCGCGACATTACGGAGCGCAAGCAGGCTGAAATTTCGCTCCGAATCGAGCGCGATCGCAGTCAGCGTTACCTGGACACCATCGAAGCGGTGATTGTGGCGCTGGATGAAGCGGGCAGGATCACCCTGATCAACCGCAAAGGCTGCGAACTGCTTGGCTATCAGGTGGAAGAACTGATGGGTGCATCCTGGTTTGCGCAGTGTCTGCCGCAGCCAGAAGGGATGCGGGATCAATATCCCAAATTCCAGGCATTCATCGCCGGACAAATGCAACAAAGGGAGTATTACGAACATGCGGTGATCAACCGTTCCGGACAGTTGCGTCTGATTGCCTGGCATGCCAGTTCGATCCGCAACCCCGATGGCCGCATCATCGGCAGCCTCAGTGCCGGCGAGGATGTCACCGAACAACGCGCTGCTGAACGGGCATTGGCCGAATCCAGTCTTTTCCTGCGCGAAAGCCAGCGCATTGCCAAGGTCGGTGGCTGGAAAACCGATCTGAAAGGCCATGTCGTGGTATGGACGGAAGAGATCTACCGGTTGTTGGAATTGCCACCCGGCAGCCCGCCAGGTTTTGAGGAACGACTGGAGTATTACGCACCCGAATTCAGATCGCGCATCCTCGCCGCCTTCAAACTCGCCTGGGAAAATGGTCAGCCGTTCATGCTGGAAGCGGAAATGCAATTGCCATCCGGACGCCGCTTCTGGGTTGAGCTGCGCTGTATCGGCCGCGTGGAGGAGGCCGATGGCACCTATATCGCCGGCACATTCCAGGACATCAGTGAACGCAAGACCATTCAGCAAGAACTTGAGCAACACCGCGGACACCTGGAAGCACTGGTCGCACAACGCACGGCCGAACTGATTGCCGCGCGCGAGCGGGCGGAAGATGCCAATCGAACCAAGTCGACTTTCCTGGCCAACATGAGTCATGAGATACGCACACCGATGAACGCCATCATCGGCCTTACGCATCTGCTGCGAAACTCCGCCACCGAACCGAAGCAGATCGAGCAACTGGCCAAGGTATCGGATGCCGCGCGGCATTTGCTGGGCATCATCAACGACATTCTCGATATCTCTAAAATCGAGGCTGGCAAGATGACGATCGAAATTTCCGATTTCCGTCTCGACCGGGTGCTCGCCAATGTGCTTGATCTGATTCGAGAAAATGCCACCAGCAAAGGCATTGCATTGACCAGTGAAGTTGACCCCGCCTTACCTTGGGTGGTGCGGGGAGATCCGCTGCGTCTGGGTCAGGTGCTGCTCAACTTTGCCGGCAATGCGGTCAAATTCACCGATCAAGGCGTGATATCGCTGACCGCGCGCCTGCTGGAACAGAAGGACAGATTGCTGCGCGTCCGATTTGAGGTCTGTGATACCGGCATCGGCATGAATCCGGATCAGATTGCTCGCTTGTTCCAGGCGTTCGAGCAGGCCGATACCTCAACCACTCGAAAATATGGCGGCACCGGTCTCGGCCTGGCGATCAGCAAGCGGCTGATCAGCCTGATGGGCGGCGATGAAGGCAGTGACATCGGGGTGGACAGCGAGCCGGGACGAGGCAGCCGATTCTGGTGCGACCTGCCGCTCGAACTGGGTGAACTGATGCCTGAGGATGCGCTGATTCTGTCTAGCGATGTGCGTACTGCGCTGTCCCGCCAGCGAGGTATGCGCATCTTGCTGGCGGAAGACAATCTGGTGAATCAGGAAGTGGCGTTGGCGCTGTTGAACGACATTGGATTCCATGCTGATGTCGCCACCAATGGCATGGATGTCATGCGAATGCTGGAAAAACAGCACTACGATCTGATCCTGATGGATGTGCAAATGCCGCTGATGGATGGTCTTGCTGCCACCCGTGCCATACGGGCCATACCCAAGTATCGACATCTGCCGATTCTGGCAATGACCGCGAATGTGTTTGATGAAGATCGCCAGCAATGCATGCAAGCCGGCATGGATGACCATGTGGCAAAGCCGGTTGATCCAGAAGCTCTGTATGCCAGCTTGCTCAAATGGCTACCGGCTAGCAGTGGTCATACCCAATCTGTGACGCGCCAACCCCTTCAGACTCAACCACCTCAGACCCAATCGCCCGAGAGGCAGGTTGCGAAGCCTGCCGGGGCGGCAGATGAAGTTGCAAATGAAGTAGATCTTTCCAGATTGACAATCTCTGGCCTCAATGTGGCTGAAGGACTCAAGCGGGTCCGCGGCCGCGCTTCGATCTATCAACGACTGCTGCTGATGTATATCGATGGTCACCAGAATGACATGGACAAGTTGCGCGAAAAGCTTGCCGCTGGCGAACAAGAGGAGGCACGTCGCGTTGCGCATTCATTGAAGGGGGCAGCGGGCTCGTTGGGCGCGGTAGCTGTGCAGGCACTGGCGGCAAAACTGGAAGCCGCCGTTGCCTCACAGGCCCCCGCTGATGATATCGAACGACTCGCAGCCGAAATTCAGACTACGCAGACACAATTGACGGTTGATTTGCGTGCTGCATTGCGCAAGCTGGCGTCGTAGGTGCGCCGTCCAAAGCGCTCCTACGGGAGACCCGGCAAAAATAACCTCGTGTCTCTGACCACACGGCTTTCGGGCGATATACGGCTCAAGCAGGCGTAGGCAGGCAATAGCTCGCGCGATCTGTCACGCCTTGGTCAGGAAACGGCTATGGCACCAACCAACCAGGTCCATCACGCCGTTCACCGTATCCAGCACATCGACCCGCCACCATAGGCCCTGTTGTTCCAGCAACGTGACCTTGACCCCGATCGGCAGTGGGCTGCCAGGCAGTATGGCAAATTCGGTGCCGGGCCCGGCGCGAACATTCAGGGCGGCACTGGTGGTGTACAGCTCAACCTCATCGTCGGCGCGGCCCATCAGGTGGGCGCGAAAACTGGCCATCGGGAAGGCGGGGCCAGGGTCGCTCTTGCGGCCGGGCGCGATATCTTCATGCCCAAGCACATCTTGCAGCGCATATTTCTGCATCAGAATCTGGCTGACTTCGCGCGCAGTTGCCAGTTGAACCTCACTGTATTCATGCCAACCGATAGGTGGCAAACCAGGCCGGTCATGTTTGTGGTTGGCCAGGAGTACATCGTCGTCGGCATAGATGCGCTTGCTGATCGCCGAGCGCCAATGGCTGCCGGTGCGTTCCAGTTTGCCCGCGTTATCGAGTTCGATGCCGATCGAAAATTGGTTCAGACCGCTGCGCCCAGCCCACTGCGACTGGCCGGCATGCCAGGTGACCCGGTTGAACGGTGCCAGTTGAGTGATGTTGCCGTCACGGCCGATGACCAGATGCGCTGCCGCCTTCGCCGCCGGATTGCACATCCAGGCCACCGAACCCTCGGCACTGCTGCCGGCGGTGTAGTGGATGACCAGATATTCCGGTGTCATGACGCCCCCCTTGTTTGGGGTTTCCCGATAGGGAACCGGCTGGTTGTTGTCGTCCAACAGACGGTGGTTGTTGATTTTCATCAGGATATCCTTGGGTTTGGGTGAGAAAGTTGAAGCGATGCAGCTGATATCTCTGGACCGGTCAGCAAGGTCAGCTTGTCGCACTGCACGCGCAATTGTGTTTCGATTTGTAGGTTCATTGGGCTGATTGCCCTTAACAGGGTGTTGAAAAATGGGTGACGGTTAATCCTAGATTCCTCTGTTGGACGCGTTCGAGTGTGGGTCTGCCGGGTTGTCTGGCAAGGCGCGACGACGCGCATGGTCGTTCCCTGCAAGGAGGAGCAACGCGGCCAGGCGGCTCGGCAGGCCCGCAATCGAACGCGTAGCGGGCTCACCCATTTGGTGAGGGTGATCGAA
>CAMDHJ010000014.1 GCA_945897865.1 Tepidiphilus sp. J10 | reverse complement strand
TTCACGCAGAATGGATTCCAGTGACAGCGAGCCACGACTCCATTTGGCCAGGTGCGATTCATAAAACAAGCCGCTCTCCGACACTGTTTTCGACAAGCTGACCGGCAACATGTGACGCGATGGTGACGGCAGTTCAACCAGCGTATTGGGTGACAGCGTGGTACTGGCGGCGACTGAAGCGCGCGGCGCATCAATGGCCTGACCCAGCAAACCGGTGTTTGGGCCAGTAAGCGTGGCGGTCATCGGCTGCAGATTGGAGTTGTAGCTTTGCAACATCAGTACATTGGCGACGATGGGACGTGAGACCACGCCGGCGACAGGCGCCGCAGTTGTTGCTGAAGAAGCAGCCGCTAACGGCTGGCTCCCCGACTTCACTGTTTCCGATGCGACAGTCGCACCTCGCGCAGCGGCAGTCAGTGCACCTGTGGTTGCCGTCAACTTGCTGGCAGGGCTGTCCGGCGCAGCATTGAGGAGTGACGGATTTGCCGTTGCGGTGGCGGCCACCTTGGCCGAAGCACTGGTTGATGTAGTGGTGGTTGTCGCGACTGATGCTGTTGTGGCCGAGGACGATGCCGGCGAAGTGACCGCCGGCGATTGAGCCAGGCGCAGCAGCGCATTGACTTGCTGGGCCGTATTCGAAATCTGCACCTGTTGAACCGGGGTGATGGCGGTCTGGTTGAGCAGGAAGGTGGGGCGCGGCCCGGCATTGAGGAAAGTCAGGCGAACCGTGTCGCCAGGCTGTGTCTTGGTTGGCAAATTCATGTCCAGCATCTGCGCGCCGACCTTGACCAGATGACGGCCGCTGGCCAGGTTATCGACCACCTTGCCTTCGTATTGCTGGCCGGTCTGAAACGGGGATGTCTGTGCCTTGTCGCCTTGCAGCAGTGCCGTACCCTGATTTCTGACCCAGGACAGCAGCAGCTCAGGCAAGGCTGAGAGATTCATGGCGACTGGTTTTCAGCGCGTTGCAGCGCAACGATCAATTCCGCTTCACCGCGCGAGATGCCGAGACTGCCCGCCAGTTCCTGGGCCGGCGCGCCTTCCCGCGCCATACGCTGGGCATCGGCATAGGTATTGGCGCGAGCGTCCAGGCTGGAACCCATGGGTGGTATGTCTTCCAGCGCTTGCAGGCGTTGCTTCAATATCTCGATTTCGGTTTCCAGCGCCTTGATGCGTTTTTCGCTCGGCGCGCCGCCTTTGCTGCGGCGAGCAAACAGCCAGACTTCAAGCAGATAGACCAGACTGGCCAGAATCACTGCCAGTAGCAACTCGCGGCCGGTAAAAACAAAATGTTCGAGCATGCTTGAAGTGGCTCTCGGATAAGGGTGGATTGCGAAGGCTGTGTTGCGTTGCCATGGTTACGGCTAAAGCGCTGATTTCTTTAACTGCGTAAACCCGGATCGATCCAAGGACGACTCAATCACGCGGAAAAGCCGGCCGCGGATCGAACGACGACAACGTCTGTAAACGTGCATACAGATCGAGTTCTTCCTGGCTCAAACTCGGCGGCAAGACAATCTGCAATTGAACGAAGAAGTCACCGCTGCCATCACTTGCCGGCATGCCGCGTCCGGTCAAGCGGAGTTTCTGGCCACTGCGCGCGGCAACCGGCACCTTCAGGCGCAGATTCCCGGATAGCGTCGGCACGGTCAACGTTGTACCCAACGCGGCTTCCGATGGCGTAATCGGCGTATCCAGATAGATGTCCTTGCCTTCAAGGCGATACAACGGGTGGGGTGAAATCTGCAAGGTCAGCAGCAGGTTGCCCGCCGGACCGCCCATGGGTGAAGGTTCCCCCTTGCCGGCAAGCCTTAGCCGCTGCCCCGGCAAGGAACCTGCAGGAATACGCATCTTGACGCTGTTCTGACCGCCCGCCTGCGCGCCTGTTTGTGCGCCTGTTTGTGCTCTCCCCGGCAGGGCAATCTGCTTCTCGCAGCCAAGAAAAGCGTCTTCCAGGCTCAACGTCAAGGTCGCCTCGACATCCTGCCCGCGCGGCGCGGCGCGGCTGCGGCGATGCGTGCTCCCTGGCTGGCCGCCCCCACCCATGTCACCGCCAAACATCTGCGAGAAGAAATCAGAGAAGTCCGCGCCGGAAAAATCAGCGCCACCGCCGGAACGCGCGCCGCGACCACCCCAGTTTGGCGGCGGGCGGAAGTCCTGGCCGGGCTGGTAGTAACCCAATTGGTCATAAGCACTTCGTTTCTCGGGATCGCCCAGCACTTCATTGGCTTCGTTGATCTCCTTGAATTTTTCCTCCGCGCCCGTTTCCTTGGAAACGTCTGGATGAAACTTGCGTGCCTGCCGACGGTAGGCCTTTTTGATGTCCTCCGCTTTCGCGTCGCGTGGCACGCCAAGAATTTTGTAGTAGTCCTTGTATTTCATGTCGGTGATGTTTTCTGTTAAGTCATTGAATAAATGGGGGAGGAATTAACAAACCTCAAGTCTGGATAAAGGCATGCAACTCCACTGATGAGCAGGCAGCCTGGCGGACTTTGGAAGCGTCAGCTACGAGCCCGGATGTTTCATAAATTCGCGTGATCCCCTCAAGGATACCGGGCAAGCTCATAATTGCGCCTGACCTTGTTTGCAACGGAAATTTCTCTAGCAGCCTGTCGGACTTTGGTCGTCGATAGCGAAAATGAGCTTGCGAAGTTTTGGTGTAACCATAATCGACTGCTCCGTGGTCGATTTGCAGCCGACGATTCCAAAGTCCGACAGCCTGCTTGCAGCAGCGTAGTTATTCCTACGCCTGACTGACAGAAACTTTCCAATGCGGACAAGAGACCAATGAGGGTACGCGAGGATTTATGAAATATCCGGGCTAGCTCACGTGCTATCATCCGCCCGCAACTTACCACTAGAAATCATTCAGGAAACCATCCCGATGAGCGAACGCATCAACCTGCAAGACCAGTTTCTCAACACGCTGCGCAAAGAGCACATGCATTGTTCCGTGTTTCTTGTAAATGGAATCAAACTGGTTGGAAAAATCGAGTCGTTCGACCAGTACATGGTTCTTCTGCGCGGCAATGACCAAGCCGTGCAAGCCATTTTCAAACATGCGATTTCGACCATTTCCCCGGCCAAGCAAGTTTTGCTTGGCGGACGTGAATCTGAAACCCCTGCTGCATAAATAATCCTCCTTACGCTTCAAGCGTAACGGCAGGACTACTTTGATACTTCAGCATGAACACAAACGGGCGCATCAAGCGCCCGTTTGTGTTCATGCTGGTTGATTGAGCGTTTACGTCACCTGATTAGACCAACTTTTGTGCAGGCGAACGTCCTTCCCGGCAATCGTCGCAACAAAAGGTTTCGACAATCTGCCGGCCAGGTCAACTCATCTCAGTCAGATCACTTTGTTTTCTTGAAAGTACTCTGCACCAGCACATCCACCTTGGCTTGCGGACGATGGCACTGCACACAATTCCAACGGCCCATGTACAACTCACCTTTCTTTACATTGGTGTAATGGCTGACCGGCGCCGGAATCGGCATGCCGACTGTGATTTTCTGCTTGAGCAAATCGGGCTGCACATGGCAGTCCTTACATAGATTGAAGTCACGCGTGATCGGCACCATGTCGGTGATCGTGTGGGTGATCATCGGCGGCGCGGTGTGATAAGACTTCACCAAACGCTTGTTCGTACCCGGATCGCCACCCAGGTAATCCACCACATCCGGATCCGGCACGTCATACACGCTGGTTTTTGACAACCCCAGCGAATCATCAGGAATCGACTGGTCTTCCACCCCAAATGCGGGAAGGGACAAGGCCAGGACAGCACTCAATAACAAGAACTTTCCAACGGGTTTGCTCATCTCGTCCTCCTTTGAACGGCAATGGCGTCCGCATGCACACTGGCTTGCATGTTGTGGCTGCGGATCAGGGGTTTGAAATCAAACTTCAGACTTCCTTCGGGGCAAATTGGCGTGCAGCGCCCACAATTGCTGCATTCACCTGAGAACACATAGCCGCGCTCATCGAGCTTCTTCAGGTTCAGCACCTGTGGTTCCGGGCAAATCTTGGCGCACTCACCGCAGTGGGTGCAGGTATGGGTGTCGAACCTGACACGTAGCAACGCGGTCTTGCCTACCAGGCTGTAGAAAGCGCCGAGCGGGCACAGATGACCACACCAGCCGTTTTTCAAGATCAGCAAATCGAACAGGAAGATCGCCAGCAAGGCGGTGAAACCCATGCCCAAGCCGAAGATGATCTCGCGGTGCGCCATGCCGATCGGGCTGACCCATTCAAAAGCCGCCAGTCCACTGATGACGGTGATCACCAAAGTCGCAACCAGAATGAAATAGCGCAACGTGCGCGGCAGATGGAAGATGGGCTGAATACCAATCTTGTCGCGCAACCAGCCAGCCGCATCGGTCACCATGTTCACCGGGCAAGCCCAGGCGCAGAACATCCGGCCACCAATCAGTAAATAGATGCCGAGCACCACCGCAGCGCCAATCAGGCTCTCCTTTTGCAGCACATGGCCGGTCAGAAAAATCTGCAACGCGGCGAAGGGATCGGTCAGCGGAATCAGACCGATAAACTTCGAGGCCGACAGATTGCCGATCAGCAACGGCACATCCTTGGCAACTTGCCAACCCCAATGCGCAGTGCCGAAGAACAACATCAGAATGGCAATCTGGCTGATTCGACGCAGGATGATGTAACGCCATGACCAGAACTTGGCCATACCGGCAAGGTTGTGCACCTTTTCCGACGAAGCCAACGCATCGGCCTTGGTAAAGACGGGCTTATCGGTCATAGGCCACCTTCATTCAGGTAATCCATACCACCTGGCTTGCCACCTGGTTCAGGCGTCGAACTCGGCGCCGCCTGCGGCGCCTGTTTGAAGTCTTCAGTAATTTGGGTGTCAAAAGTCCAGCCCAGACGATAGTGCTCACCAATTTTCCCCTGCACCAACTTGTGCGGCAGGATGCGGATCGCGGCAATTTCAGTCGGACAGGCTTTCTCGCATATTCCGCAACCGGTGCAGGCATCGGAATGAACCAGCGGAATGAACATGGCGTGTTTGGATGTCTGCCGTGGATGCGTTTCCAGCGTGATCGCCTTGCCTTTGAGCGGACATTCACGGTGGCAGATTTCGCAACGCAAACCCTTGTAAGACAGACAGTTTTCGATATCGATGACGGCAAGACCCATGCGCGCATCTTCGATTTTCTTCAATTCGGGAGACAACGCTCCGGTCGGGCAGGCCTTCATGCACGGAATGTCCGGACACATGATGCAAGGACCGGTGCGAGCATCGTAGAACGGCGTTCCGATCGGCAACGCGCCGCCAGCTGGTTCCAGCTTGAGAATTTGGGGGGGGCAATCAACTACGCATTGACCACATTTGATGCAAGCGGCATTGAAATCGTCTTCCGCCAGCGCGCCCGGCGGACGCAAGGCATAAGGCGCGGCGCGCGCCTCGCTGCGCAGGATGTAATCCCACAGCAAGCCGCCCGTTCCCGCGAGAGCAGCGCCTTGCGCCATCTTCACCAGGAAATCGCGACGGGATGGATTCAGGCCGCCAGGACCTTTTTCAGCCATTTCAAATTACCTATTCAGTTAGTCAGGACGGATCAATAGCCATACGAGCTCGGGCCGATGTCAGCAAGCGTAAACAGCTTGCTCACATCGACCCGCTCCCCCGAAGGGAAACGGGCCAAACTGGCTTACGCCTTGTAGATCTTCACCGCGCACTTCTTGTAGTCAGTCTCTTTCGAGAGCGGACAAGTCGTGTCCAGCGTGACCTTGTTGATCAGCACGCCTTCATCGAACCAGGGCACATAAACCATGCCGCGTGGCATGCGGTTACGACCGCCGGTTTCCAGACGCACCTTGACCTTGCCGCGACGCGATTCGACCCAGACCAGATCGTTGCGCTTGAGACCCTTGGCATCGGCATCCTTCTGGCTGATCCAGCACACCGCGTTCGGTACGGCGCGGTGCAGTTCCGGCACGCGACGGGTCATCGTGCCGGAGTGCCAGTGTTCCAGCACACGGCCGGTACACAGCCACAGGTCGTAGTTGGCGTCCGGTTTTTCTACTGGCGAGGCATAGGGACGGAAGTAGATCTTGGCTTTGCCGGAGATATCAACGGCGTTTTTCGGATCGCCGGGTTTGTCCAGATCGCCCATCACCAGCTTGGCGCCGTCGTTGCCGTAGAAGTCGAAGCCAGAACCCTTCTTGACGTAGGGATCGTACTTCTCGTTGTTCCGCCACGGCGTTTCCACCCACTTGCCGTTCTTTTCCACCACCGGCCAGCGCAAACCACGCACCTTGTCGCTGTGATAGACGTCGAACGGGGCCAGGTCGTGGGCATGACCCGTGCCGAACTTGCGGTATTCCTCGAACAAAGCTTTCTCCGGGAACCAGCCATCCTTCAACAGATCACAGATGTGGTTTCCGTGCCCCTTGGCGACGGCATTGTCCGGCCACTTGAATTTCTTGTTGTCCTTGGTCGCGAACAACACTTCGTACAACGTCGAATCAGGCGTGTAGCCCATCTTCACCGCTTCATCGATGACGCTGGGCAGCTTGCCATCTTCAAAACCGGCGGCTTTCAGACCGGGAACCTTCTGCTCGCCCCAGACTTCTTTGATTTTGAAGCGCTTCGACAGCTCCAGCATCATCCAGAGGTCAGCACGCGCCTGGCCGGGCGGCAGAATCTGCTGACGCCAGACTTGGGTGCGACGCTCGGCATTGCCGTAAGCGCCCCACTTCTCGTTGATCATCGCCGCCGGCAGGATCAAGTCAGCCACCTTGGCGGAAACGCCCGGGTAAGCGTCAGCGACGACAATGAAGTTGTTCATCTCGCGCGCGCCCTTGATCCAGTGATTGACGTTGGCGGTGTTCTGCCACGGGTTGTTGACCTGGGTCCAGCTGAACAATATCTGGCCGTCTTCCAGATCGCGCATGATCTTGACGAAGTGGCTGCCCATCTGCGGATTGATGGTGTTGGCCGGCAAATGCCAGAGATGCTCCGCGTGCGCGCGGTGCTTCGGATTCATCACCACCATGTCGGCCGGCAGGCGGTGCGCGAACGTCCCAACTTCCCGCGCGGTACCGCAAGCGGAAGGCTGTCCGGTCAGCGAGAAAGCACCCTCACCGGGCTTACATTGGCGGCCAGTCAGCAGGTGGTTCATGTAGGCCTGCTCGTTGACCCAGGTGCCGCGCTGGTGCTGGTTGAAGCCCATGGTCCAGTAGGACACGATCTTGCGACCCTTCTCACAGTACAAATCGGCCAGTTGCTTCAGCTTGGCCTTGAAGTCTTCCATCGACTCGTCCGGATCACCCTTGGCGACTTCGGCGGTGTATTCCAGCGTGTAGGGTGCGAGTGCGGCCTTGAAATCTTCAAAACTGATCGCCCAGTCTTTCATCGGCGTGGCGGCGTTCTTCTGCTCGATGACATCGCCTTCCTTCTTGCGCTGGCCGATGGCTTCCCACTTGTCGAGCACATGTGATTGTTCGTTCTTGACGACTTCCATTTCGAGCGCGGAATGGTATTTGTCGGCGTTCTTCGGCCGGAAGCCGTATCCGATGTCGTAGGGTCCGGTAGCAAACTGGGTGTGCTTCTTGACGTAGTCGTGATCAATGGCATCGCGCTTGACGATCTCGTGCGCAATGTAGTTCTGAATCGCCAGGTCACCGCTGGGTGAGAAGATGATTTCCAGGTCGGCAATGTCGGAAGACATGTTGCCGTAGACCGACAGGTTGACCACTTTCATCTTGGCATGGGTCAGGCGCCGGTCGGTGATGCGCGACCACAGGATCGGGTGCATCTCGGCCATGTTCGCGCCCCACAACACGGCGGTGTCGGTGTGCTCGATGTCGTCGTAGTTGCCCTGCGGCTCATCGATACCGAAGGTCTGCATGAAGCCGACCACGGCCGAGGCCATACAGTGGCGCGCATTCGGATCCAGGTTGTTGGAGCGGAAGCCGGCTTTCATCAGCTTGACGGCGGCATAGCCTTCATGAATCGTGTACTGGCCGGAACCGAAAATGGAAATGCCGTGCGGGCCTTTCTCTTTCATCGCCCAGCGCATTTTTTCTTCCATCACATCGAGCGCCTGTTCCCAGGAAACCGGCGTGAACTTGCCCTTCTTGTCGAATTTGCCGTCGGTCATGCGCAGCAGTGGCTGGGTCAGGCGGTCCTTGCCGTAATTGATCTTGCCATTGAAGTAGCCTTTGACGCAGTTCAGGCCTTTGTTCACTGGCGCATCCGGATCACCCTTGGTGGCGACGATACGGCCACCCTTGGTGGCGATCATGATGCCGCAGCCGGTGCCGCAGAAACGGCAGACGCCTTTGTCCCACTGCCAACCCGCTTCACCCGCCTTGACAGCGGCCTCGGCCTGTTCGGATAAAGGCATGCCCACCGTAGCGGCAGTAGCGCCTGCAATGCTGGTCTTCAGAAAATCACGACGCGTAAGTCCCATCTCAGCCTCCTAGCTTGATCAACTGTTCAGATATGCCGGAACGGCACAGGTTTCGAACCCATCCTGCTGCTCGATCAATTCCGGCGGCATGGCTTCGTAAGTACGTTCATCGTCGGCGAGATAGTGGTAGACCATCTCCGCCATGATGACTTGGGGAATTGCCTTGATGCGCTTGACGCCTTCGATCTCGGCGTGAATGTCTTCCGCTTCCTGAACCGCGACGATGCGGCCAGTCGCTGCATCCACCTGATGCACTTCAACCCCTTCGAGCGCGTTGAGCGCCGCGATGACCTCAGCATGGTTGTCGGGTTTGGCCATGACCAAAATGCCTGAAAAATTCACGGTCTTCCTCCTTGGGTTAGACGTGGCTGCTATCCTGACAACGACGTCCTATATTTACTTTGACAATGATCAAGTTTCATTGAAGCTGTAAATGTCTTAATCCGGGCCGAGCCAAATCACATTGCCCTAAGGAAAATCCTTGATCCTGGAAACGCGTCACTCGATTGCCGAAATCCTGTCCCGTCAGCCCTTGTTTCGCGGTTTGTCAGACTACGAACTGGCCCAGATCTCGGTCGGCTGCAGAGAATTCCGGGTCAAGAAAAACGAGGTTTTGTTTCACAAGGGAGACCAACCAGAAGGCATGCATGTGATGGTCATGGGCCAGATGAAACTGGCCTTGCCGTCTTCGCAGGGGGTCGAAAAAATCGTCCATATGAGTGGCCCAGGCGCGACCTTTGGCGAAGCTGTGGTGTTCCTCGAGAAACCCTATCCAGTCAGCGCCCAGGCCATGACAGAAAGCCTGGTGCTGCTGATATCGAAACGCGCGCTGCTTGACGCAATCGACAACAACAGCACGCTCAGCCGCAAAATGCTGGCCAGCCTGGCTTCGCGGTTACATGAACTGCTGGATGACATGGAAAGTTGCACCCTGCGCACCAGCATGCAAAGAGTGGTCTGCTTTCTGATTCAATCGGCGCCGGCAAATGGCAGCGAGACCTACGACATCGTTCTGCACGCAAGCAAACAAAACATCGCGTCACAACTCAATCTGGCACCGGAAACCTTTTCCCGCGCGCTCGGCAACCTGACCGAGAAAGGCCTGATCAAGGTCAAAGGCCGCACAATCAGCGTGCTGAATCGTCAGCAACTCGGCGTATTCAGCGCCTGATTTGCCGCTGCTTACACCTCCAACATATCTTGCAGGTCATGAATGTCATCATCCGACAACCCAAGATAAGCTACGGCCTGTGGAAACAATCCACCAACCTCGATATCCACCTCTCCGTTCAGTTCCATCAGTAGCCGCTCGGCGACATGTGTCAACGCGATCAAGCTCATTGCCTGATCTTCCAGAAAGGGTTTACCCGGGTCATACACTTCCGGGTCGTGATGAAACCGGATGGCGCTAGCGATCAAACTGGACAAGCCCCAGTTGCGCGCCAGCATCGCACCGACTACGGCATGCGAACAGCGGTATCGCGCGTCTTCCTCGACCACCAACGACAACCCGCTCACTTCCACTTCTTTGAGCATGCGCTCGTAATCCTTGAAGCGCCGCATCATTACCGGAATCGCCGCGTTATGAAACAAAGCGTAGGTATAAGCCATATCGGGCGCAATACCCCGCACCTTGCGCGAAACCAGACCCGCCGCCTGCGCGACGGCAGCAGCCCGATTCCAGAATCGATCCAGCACATCGGCAGGGATATCGCCACTCAGGGTATTGCGCAGGGCAACCGCCACTACAATGCAGACGATGTTTCGGGTACCCAGACGAGACAGGGCTTGTGGCACGCTATTGGTAGCATTGCCACGCCTGAACAAAGAGGAATTCGCCAATTTGATGGAGAAGGCCGACATACCGACATCGCTGGCGATGATCTTTGTCAACACATTCAGATCAGGCTCATCCTTTTGCGCCTCCGCCATGACTTGCATGACCACCCCAGGACATGCCGGAATCTCAATGCTGGCAAGGGTTTGCTGCAATTCATCATTAGATAAAACGTGACCTTCACTCACTTTCAATACTCCTCAAACCATACGAAACATTTCTTCTTATCGGCATTTACCCTGAATTAATTAACCCCCATTACCTAGCAGCATGAAAAAATGATGCTCTAACGCAACCTTATAAAGAACCAGATGCTCGGCCACTCGCTTCCGCACCAATTTGCCGGGGACATACTGGCTCTTATGGTCAGCCGTCGACTGATGCTGGCTGGCGGCACGCTGGCATTGTCATTTTGCGTATTGCTGGCAACCCATTACTGGTTGTTGAGGCAAGAATTCAATGCCGGTATCGGCGCCAAGGTGCAAATCACCGTAACGCAACTGAATCAAGCCAACGCCACACGGAATCCGCAAGAAATCAACATGATTCTGCAATCCCTGCGCAGCTTGCCGGTGATTACCGGTGCTGCACTTTATGCGGCGGATGGCAGCCTGGTTGGGCAGTATCAAAAAAATGCGCTCAGCCAAACGCCCTCGCTCGAAGACCTGCGACAAGCCAGTTGGCTGGAATCGTATTGGCAACAGAGGCTGGTAACCGGTGATGAAGAAAATGCCAGCAATAACACGCTGGTCGTGCGGGCAAGCATGAAGGAACTGTTCAAACGGCTATCCTGGTTTGCCGGCATCGGGCTGGCTGCGATGCTGATTACCTTGATCGTCACCTGGAGTACTTTCAGCAATCTGCGTCGCAAGGTTGCCGATACCGAAGACGATCTCAAGCGCATGGCATGGTATGACCCGCTGACTCGACTACCAAACCGGATTCTGTTTCAGCAACGCCTGCGTGATGCCCTGCTGGCGGCGAGCAACGCACGCCAAAGCCTGACCGTATTGTTCATTGATCTGGACAATTTCAAACTGGTGAATGACACCCTCGGGCACGATGCCGGCGATAACTTGTTGATCACCATCAGCGAACGCCTGCGCGAACTGTTGCGAGCTGGCGATTCAGTCTGCCGCATGGGTGGCGACGAGTTCGTCATTCTGCTGCATCCATCCGAGCGGGAGAGCGCTGAGAAGGTCGCCCAGCGCGCGCTGGAAACCATCGCGCACCCGGTTACCATCTACGAACAACAGGTTTATGTCGGTGCCAGCATCGGCATTGCCCATTTCCCGGAAGATGGGCTGGATGCCGCCGCCCTTTTACGTTGCGCCGATACCGCGATGTATCAGGCCAAGGAAAATGGTCGCAACACGTACCAGTTCTATACCCCGGAAATGAATCTGAAAGCGCTGCAACATTTCGCCATCGAAACCAGCTTGCGCCAGGCATTGGAGAAGAACGAAATGCGGCTTTACTACCAGCCGCTGGTGGATGTTGAAACGCGTGCGATTCTTGGTGTGGAAGCCCTTCTACGCTGGCGCTCGGCGGAATTCGGCACTTTTGCCTCGGGTGACTTCATCAGCATCGCCGAAGAGTCCGGCCTCATCAACCAACTCGGCACCTGGGCGCTGAATGCAGCTTGCAGCCAGATGCGTGCCTGGCTCGATGCCGGCCTTGATGGACTCACCGTTTCGGTGAATCTATCGCCGCGCCAGTTTCATAGCGGCGATATTGTCGGCCTGGTGCGCACCGCACTGGCCGAAAGCGGGCTCGAAGCCGGCATGCTGGAACTGGAAATCACCGAGAGCGTGTTGATCAAATACAACACCGAAGCGATCGACAAACTCACCCAGTTGGGAGAACTCGGCGTCAAGCTGGCGATCGATGATTTTGGTACCGGCTATTCCTCGTTGTCCTACCTCAAACGCTTGCCGATTCATCGCCTGAAGATCGACAAAAGTTTTGTCCGCGAGAGCCATATCGACCCAGACGATGCCGCCATTGCCACCGCCATCATCGGCATGGCGAAAGGGCTGGGAATCGGCGTCACTGCCGAAGGCGTGGAAAAAGAGGAACAACTGGCCTTTCTGAAACAGGCAGGCTGCCAGATTGTGCAGGGTTACTACTTTGGTACACCACTGCCGGCAGACGATCTGGCCAAACTGGTACGACAGGTCAGGCAGAAAGATATCAGCGCAAGCAGTCGGCTTGATCTGCAACGCCTGGCGCCGCCGCCTTGAATCTGGGCTTCAACCTGCGTAATTGCGCAGCAAGCTGAGGTTTTGCATACGAATGTTGCGTCCCTTGACGTGGATATAACCGTCCTTCGTCAGGCGATTCAACACACGCGAGAATGTCTCCGGCGCCAGATTGAGTTGCGAGGCGATGGTCTGTTTGTTGGAATCCAGTTCGAGGTCGTAGCTGTCCGCCTCTATCGGTGCATGCTGGGTCAGATATTGAACGACCCGTTGCGCACTGCTGAGTTGCACGCAAGTCTCCATGTTGTCGATCAAGCTGCACATGCGTTCACACATGCGCGCCATCAAGGCATTGGAAAAGTCGCAGTTATGCTGCATGGCCTGGATCAGCGCCTGCTTGTCGATCACAATCAGCAAGGTATCCCGATTCGCCTCGGCAGCTACCGGACACGGTTTTTGCGGCAACACCGCCTCTTCACCAAAGGTATCGCCAGCCCCGGCCAGATGCACAATCATTTCCGCGCCGTTGGCGGCCGGCAGAAAAAGTTTGATTTGCCCGGCGATAACCAGATGCATGCCTCTGGGAATGTCGCCTTTCTGGAACAAGGCTTCATTCTTGCTGACGCGATACTCGTACGTCCCTTTCGCCAAGCGCCCCAGTTCCAATGCATCGAGACTGCGAAACAGTTTTTGCCGCGACAGAATTTCAGGAATCGAGTGCCTGGTTTCCAGCATCATAATGAGTCCACACCTTTATATTTGACTTCAGATCAAACGCGAGCATGCAAACCTGTGTGCCCGCAGTCTGTACGGCAACGAACAGATCGCCGCCTCAGACCAAACGTTTTCCGTTAGATTTCAGTGTAGGGGCAGCAGCCTCGGTGCAGGCAGGGCCTAATAACCCAATGATTTTGTCGGGATACCACTTTAGTGGTATCTATTCATTTCGTAATGACTTGATTTACCGTGAAATCAACTGTGCAGGAGGGTCTTATCCGGTTTCCGGAATTAGAAGAGGTATCTCTCCGTTGTTGGACAACCGGAACTTGAAACGTGATCCTGAAAGCATTCAGCTTGCTGACCGTGATGAAACAAAGGCTGCGTACCCTGTTCGGACGCTCCATCCTGCTCGGCCTGGCAGTATCCCTGTTCGCCATCACCGCAATTGGCGTCGGTGGCATGTTGGTCTCGGTAGTCGTGGCGGAACGGGTGCAAGGCAGTGGCAGCGCCATCAACGTTGCCGGCAGCTTGCGGATGCAGAGCCATCGAATGGGCAGCATGGTGCTGTCGGATGCCGAAAATCAGGTCGCCGATCACCATTACCTGCTTGCCAGCATTGCCCGCTTTGAAGCCAGCCTGACCAACAAGGATTTGTTGCAGGCGATCGAGCGCAAGCCCGAGAGTGAATTCGCCCGACTTTATCTATCCATTCAGCAAACCTGGCAAATCCGCTTGAAGCCGCTGTTGCTGGAAACAGTGCTGATCAGTGCCGACAACCCTGAAATTCGCACTCGTCACAATCACTTGCTACTCGGCATCGACAACTTCGTGGCCGACATCGATTCGATGGTATCGAAGCTGGAAGAAGATACCGAACAACGCATCCGCAACCTGCGTAGCGTGCTTGGCATTGCACTCGGTCTGACCATCATGGTGGTACTGGCCACCATCTACATCATTCGCCGCAGCGTGCTCGCCCCGCTCTCTGACCTGCTCCATAGCGCCACCCGGATCGCCCGCAGGGACTTCAACGCGCGTGCACGCCACATCGGGGAAGACGAACTCGGTCAGGTCGGTCGTGCTTTCAATTTCATGGCGGAAGAACTGGCGCGCAATTACCAGGAACTGGAACAACGGGTCGCGCAAAAAACCGAGGAGCTGACCCGCAGCAACCAGTCGCTCGGCTTGCTATATCACGCCATCGCCAACCTGCACAACGCGCCGCTGGCACCGGAAACCTACCAGGTCATGCTGCATGAAATAGAACAGGTGCTCGACATTTCCGGCAGCATGGCGTGTCTGCTGCCCAAGCACGGCGGCCCGGCGACGCTGCTGGCATCGACCATTGCGATTTGCCCCGAACGCAGCGAAGCGGATTGCCCGAGATGCCTCAACAACACCGATACAACCTCCGGCTGGGGCTATGCCGAACAGGGCGATCACTTGCTGCTGACCATTCCGTTGCAGGACAAGGAAGGCATCTACGGCATGCTGCGGCTCGCCTTGCTGCCAGGCCGCCATCTGTCCACCTGGCAAAACCGGTTGCTGGAAGCCCTGACACGGCATATCGGCATCGCCATGGGCATTTCGCACAAGACCGAACAGGATCGTCTGCTCGCTCTGCAGGAAGAACGCTCGATCATCGCCCGCGAACTGCATGACTCCATCGCCCAGTCGCTTTCCTACATGAAAATCCAGGCCAGCCTGCTGCAACCCATGCTGTCCGATCCGGTGCGCCGGCAGGAAGCCGAAACCACGCTGCATGACCTACGCGAAGGCATCACCACGGCGTACCGGCAACTGCGCGAACTGCTCGCCACCTTCCGCCTGAAAATGGAAGGCGATTTCCTGACCCTGCTGGCCACAACAGTCGAAGAACATGCCAGCCGCGGCGATCTCGATATTTCGATGGAAGCCAATCTGACTGGTTGCCACCTGTCGCCCAACCAGGAAATCCACAGTCTGCAAATCGTCCGCGAAGCCCTCTCCAACGTGGTCCGCCATGCCAAGGCAAGTCATGCCTGGGTTCGCATCAAGCATGTCGGCGGTGGAGAAATCGAAATCAGCATCGAAGATGACGGCATCGGCATTGATTCGCCCAGCGATATCTTTCATTACGGGCTGACCATCATGCGCGAACGCGCCCACGGCCTGCATGGCCAGATCAGCATCAGCAACCGCCCGCAAGGCGGCTCAACGGTCAGCCTGCGGTTTCACGCCCAGGCCACCGAAGCCACAACCATTCCACTCCCGACCACACCATGAATCAGGAAAATCAAACCGTCGTCATTGTCGACGACCACCCGCTGTTCCGCCGCGGCCTCACTCAACTGCTCGGCACCTTGTCGCGTTTCACCTTGCTGGGCGAAGCCTCATGCGGCAAAGATGGGATCGAACTGGTGAAAAGCACGCATCCCAATCTGCTGCTGCTCGACCTCAACATGAAGGACATGAGCGGCCTTGATGTGCTGCGTGAACTCAAGGCCAGCGATCTGGATACCCGCATCGTGATGATCACGGTTTCAGATCAGGCCGAGGATCTGGTTGCCGCGCTGCGCGCCGGCGCAGATGGCTATCTGCTGAAGGACATGGAACCAGAGCAGATGCTGGTAAATCTGCAATCGGTGGCGGATGGACGCATCATCGTCTCGGAAGCCTTGACGCATCTGTTGGCGGTGGCCCTGCGTCAGCAAAAGCGCCCGGAAAATACGGAAGAAGCCGGCCTGACCGAACAGGAACTGCGCATCCTGGAGCGCATCGCCACCGGCAAGAGCAACAAACTGATCGGCAAGGAACTCGACATTGCCGAAGGCACCGTCAAGGTCCACGTCAAACACATCCTGCGCAAACTCAACCTGCGTTCTCGCGTCGAAGCGGCAGTGTGGAGCGTGGAGAATCTGCACAAGAAGTGAACATATCGCGTTGTAGCAGCGTCCGCTCGCGGCGCGAGAAATTATGTAGGCTGACTAAACCTCGTTCCGCCACTCCGTATCCTCACCATCGAACAGCCGGTTCGCCTCGATCGGCCCCCAGCCGCCGGCGGCGTAGGTATGAATGAAATCGCGCTCCTGCGCCCAGTATTTCAGGATCGGATCGACCACCCGCCAGGCCCATTCGACTTCATCGAAGCGGATGAACAGCGTGCGATCGCCTTCGATGACATCCAGCAACAACGTTTCATAGGCGTCGAGCGGATGTTCGTCAGCGGTGCGGAAACTGGCGTTCAGCTTGACGACGCGGGTATCCATGTCGAGGCCGGGCTGCTTGGCGTGGATTTCCAGATGCATGCTTTCTTCCGGCTGAATCGACAGCACAATCCAGTTCGGCTCCAGCGTTTCCAGCGGCGTTTCACGGAAAAGTTGCTGCGGCGGATGCCGCAAGCGCAGGGCGATCATCGACATCGACTTCTTCAGCCGTTTACCGGTGCGCAGATAAAACGGCACGCCGCGCCAGCGCCAGTTGTCAATGTAGAACTTGGCGGCGGCAAAGGTTTCGGTGACCGAATCCGTCTCGACACCCATTTCATCCTGATAACCGGCCACCGGCTGGCCGGCGACCTGACCTGCCTTGTATTGGGCACGAAACGCATGCGCATGCACCGAACGTTTGGAAATCGGCCGAATCGAGCGCAGCACTTTCACCTTTTCATCGCGCAGCGCATCGGCTTCCAGCGCCGGCGGTGGTTCCATGCCGACCAGCGTCAGCAATTGCATCAGATGGTTCTGCAGCATGTCGCGCAGCGCGCCAGCCTTATCGTAGTAATCAGCGCGTTTCTCGATGCCGACTTCCTCGGCCACCGTGATTTGCACATGGTCAATAAAATTGCGGTTCCACAAAGGCTCGATCAATGTGTTGGCAAAACGAAATACCAGCAGGTTCTGTACCGTTTCCTTGCCCAGGTAATGGTCGATGCGAAACACCTGCTTTTCATCGAAATAGCGGTGCAGCAACTGGTTCAGCATCTGCGCCGATTCGATGTCGATGCCGAACGGCTTTTCCACCACGATGCGGTGCAGCCCGCGCGGCTTGGACAGGCCGGCACCATCCAGATTCTTGATCACTGCGGCAAAGTCGCTCGGCTTGATCGCCAGATAGAACACCACGTTGGAACAGACACCCAGCTTGGGTTTGCAGAGCACTTCCTTTAGATCGAGATAGGCTTGAAGGTCATTCAATTCACCGCGCAGATAATCGAAGCGGCTGGCAAAGCGTTCCAGCAACTCGCCTTCCGCATTCAGCTTCTGGATCAGAATGCTTCTGACGTTATCGCGCCAAGCCGCGTCATCCCACTCGCGACGACCAAATGCAACAAAATTCAGCCCTTCCGGTAGCTTACCGGCCAGTTCCAGCCGGTAAAGCGCCGGCAACAACTTGTTCGTAGCCAGATTGCCGGTGGCGCCGAAAATGACAAAGTTACACGGGGGAAGCGGGGTTTCCTGGTCGAACATGGCGAACTCCTGAGTGAAAGGTGAAACGTGACTTGCCGCTTCGCGGCTGCTGTGAAACGTGAAAATCCGACGCCTCACATTTCACATTTCACGTCTCCCCCTTCTCCACGGCGTGTCCGCCGAAACCCTGACGCATCATCGCCAGCATCTGATTGGCGAAATCGCCCTTGCCCTGGCTGGCGAAACGGCTCATCAGTGCCAGTGTCATTACCGGCGTCGGTACGCCAAGATTGATCGACTCCAGCGCCGTCCAGCGGCCTTCGCCGGAATCCGCCACCACCGGCGCAATAGCATCCAGTTTCTGGTCATTCTTGAGGAAATCTGCGGACAGGTCGAGCAACCAGGACCGCACCACTGAGCTATGCCGCCAGAGTTCGGCAATGGCAGCAATATCTAGCTGGAATTCCTGCTTCGCGCTCATCAACGCAAAGCCTTCGGCCAGCGCCTGCATCATGCCGTACTCGATGCCGTTGTGAACCATCTTGGTGAAATGCCCCGCGCCAGCCGGGCCGGCATGCAGCCAGCCGGTTTCCGGCGTCGGCGCCAGGGCTTGCAGAAAGGGCTTCAGCCGCGCAACTTCGGCTTCGCCGCCACCGGCCATCAGGCAATAGCCGTTGGCCAGACCCCAGACCCCACCGGAAACGCCGACATCGGCAAAATTCAGCCCCTTGCCGGCCAGCAACTCGGCGCGGCGAATCGCTTCCTGATAGAACCCATTGGCGCCATCAACCAGTAAGTCGCCCGGCTGCAGCAAATCGGAAAGTTCGTTGATCGCGGCTTCCGTCGCTTCGCCCGCCGGCAACATCAACCAGACGATGCGCGGCGACGCCAGGTTTTGCAGCATTTCCGCCGCCGTTTTGCAGGCTGTGACGTTGGATTCTTCCGCTGCCAGTTTTTGTGTCACTTCAAAACTGCGGTTCAACGCGCGAACCTGGATGCCGGCGCGTGCCAAACGCCGCGCCATATTGCCGCCCATGCGACCGAGACCATAAAGACCGATTTCCAGCATGACGCTCTCCTTGTGTTCGATGTTGGAAGTATCAGGGTAAAGGCTGGAAATTACAGACCTGCAGGCGTCTTTTTCTAGCCCGGATATTTCATCCTAAAAAACGCAGTTGACCGGACTGTAGGTGCGAATTTATTCGCAAAATCAACCGCTTGCGTGCGAATGAATTCGCACCTACATCAGTAACGCAACTGCTTGAAATTTCACAATATTCAATCCCAACTGAGGATTCCAGGTTCATGAATTCGCGTGATGATCGCGCAGACCATTGTTTGCACTGGGAGTTTTTCGAAGGAGTGGCGTAGTTATTCTTACGCCCGACTGAGCAAAACTTTCCAGTGCGGACAAGGGGCAAGCGAGGGCGCGCGAGTATTCATGAAATATTCGGGCTCGGGCTTGGCCGACTACACTTTCACATAAACCCAGCCCTGCCCCATGCGGGTGGTGATCTGATTGATGGCCGAACTCGCGGTTTGCGCCACCGGCACCAGCGCGACGTTGACGCCTTCCCGCTTCAAGCGCGCCACGGTCTGACCACAGGCGACAAAGCTCAGGTTGGCATGCCGCCGCGCCATCGTTTCAATTCGATTGGTCAGCGGCGTGACATCGGCGCGCAGCAGATCAAGACCATAACTGTTGACGATGATTTCAATCCGTGCAGCCGATTGCCGAGCCAGCACCTGTTCTGCCAGATCAAGCACTTTGCCCAGACGCCCGGTGTCACCGGAATCCAGGTGCAGAATGATTTTGTTCTGATCGATGGTCTGAGTCAGCGCAATCGGTTGATAACCTTCCGGCCACCCGGCGATGCGATCCGCAACAGGTGCAGCAGCGGCGAAATCCCGCATCAACCAACCAGCAGTCAAGCCAACCCCCAAAAGCAGCACGGCCGCCAAAGCCTGCCCCCCATGCCAAGTCCTCCTGCTTGCCGCAGCTTGAACGCGCGGCGTCCGCCCCGCCTTGATGGGCGCAACGGGTGGTTCGGCATAGGCGCTCTTCACCCGCTCTTTCAGCAAACGCAGATCGCAGGCATCTGTCTTGAACACCACATCTGATTCCAGCCGCGCCAGCGCATGCGCGCGCTCATCGGCGGCCAGTTCGCCATCCACCAGCGCATCGAGATAAAGCTGGGCCAGCGAAGCCTTGTCATCGCCTGATTCTCTAGTCAAATTGTTTGGCGTTGTATCGACTGGTCTCATTTCACTCTCCTGATGTCTGCGCGCCGGGGCGTCATTTCTGGTATTTGTTCAGCCATGAAGTGTTGCCGCAATGCCTGCCGTGCCCGTGCCAGACGGCTCATGACCGTCCCTACCGGCAGATCAAGTATGGCGGCCACTGCCGCGTAGCTGCATTCTTCGATATCGACCAAGGTGATGACCTGGCGCTGACCAATCGGCAGCCCAGCAATGGCGAGGCGAACGCGCTGAACGGTCTGACGACTGGCATAACGCTGCTCCGGCGTAGGCGCTTCATCGACGATGACCTCATCAATATCAGCAATATCGGCAAACTCGCGTCGACCGCGCAAATGATCGCGCCAGCAATTGTTCAGGATCGAGAATAGCCAGCTTTCCAGCGCCTGCGCATCGCGCAATTGCTCGCTGTGTGCAAGTGCCTTGATCAGCGCCTCTTGCGCCAGATCGTCAGACAACGTGGCATCATGGCACCAGGAATAGGCAAGCCGATATAGGCGCGGCCGCAATTCTTCCAGCCGCCGAAGCAGCGAAAAATTAAACAGGGTGAACAGATTCAGCAAGTTTGCTCCTTGTGGCTCAAGTCATCGTTAGCCGCAGCAACGATCTACACAAGGATAGGACGTTTGCCAGTGTGAAAATATTCCAACCCGAGTTCGAGCGGGTTAGCAGCTCAAACCTTGAACATGTCGGCCAGCCCGCGCAACTCATCCGCCAGGGCAGCGACTTGCTCGGCCACCACGGATGCCTGATGACTGGCTTCTGAACCGCTTTCGGTCATTTGAGCAACTTTCTCCACGCTTTGCGCGATTTCGCGCGCAGCCACGCTTTGTTCCTTCAGCGCCAGATTGATATCTGCCACGGCTTGTACAACGCGCTGTGATGTCTTCTGAATATCAGCCACCGAATCGCCCGCCTGATGCGCTAAATGCACACCTTCCGACACCTGTTTCACACCAGCTTCCATTTCTGCCACCGCCTGGCGGGCGCCACTTTGTACTTTGGCGATCATGTCGCTGATCAACTGTGTTGATTGCGCGGTGCGCTCGGCCAGCTTGCGCACTTCATCCGCAACCACCGCAAATCCGCGCCCCTGCTCGCCCGCGCGAGCGGCTTCGATGGCGGCATTCAACGCCAGCAGATTGGTTTGATCCGCAATATCCTTGATGACGCCGACAATGGTGGATATTTCGCTGGTGTAATTTTCCAATGCATTGATCGAATGGGCCGAGTTGTTCACCGCTTCAGCGATATGGCCGATTTCGTTCGCTGTGTTGTGGATGACTTCCCCGCCCTCTCGCGAGGCCTTGCCGGAAGCGCGTGAAACCACATCCGCCTCATTTGCATGCTCTCCGACCTGGTCAATCGAAACAGACAATTCCTCCACCGCAGCGGCCATGCTGGATGCCGACTCGGATTGTTGGTTGGCTGCATCCGCTGCGCGATGGCTGGCTTCGGCCAAATCGTGCGCAACCTGATCAAGCCGGCACGTGTTCTGCTTGATCATGGCTGCGCCTTCCTGCAGGTTGTTGCGCATGATGGCGAACTGATTGAGCAACTCACCAATCTCGTCGCGGCCACCGATTTTCACCGGTTTCGAAAGATCGAATGCCGCGATCAAACGCGCAGCCTGAACCACGTTATCCAGCGAATGCGCAAAAGTACGCACGACGAAAAAGGCCACCAACGGCCACACCACCAAAGCGAGGCCAGCGGCCAACGCAAAGCCGATGCGATAGCGATCCAGGACTGACGCTTGATCAACCGGCAGCAGCGTTTCGAAAGTATCCAGCGCGGACCAGCCCAGCGCGACACAGAGCAAAATCGAGGCCATCGATGCAAACGTGGAAATCCACAGTTTCGAGCTTAGATGCAGATTGGACAGACGATTGATCAGCGCGGCAAAACCAGTCGGCGCCAGATGGCCGCCGGAAAGGCGGATGCCTGGGTTGTCACGCATGCGCACATACAAGGCCTCTGCTTGCTTCACTTCGTCACGGGTCGGTTTGACCCGAACCGACATGAAACCACCATCTGGTGTTGGAGTGACTGTCGCCTTGACCCAGTAATAATCGCCATTCTTGCAACGGTTCTTGACCAGGCCGACCCAGGTACGCCCGGCCTCCAAGGTATGCCAAAGATCACGAAACGCTTCCACAGGCATGTCCGGATGCCGCACGATGTTGTGAGATTGACCGATCAACTCATCACGCGCAAAACCGGAACTGCTGACAAAATCGTCGTTGACGAAGGTCAACACACCATTCGCATCAGTCCGGCTGACAATGGCATACGTCGCAGGAAAGTCATTTTCCCTTTGGGTGACTGGTTGGTTGTTTCTCATTCAAAATACCCAAGGTCGTTAAGCATGAAGTTGAGGGAGAGTTAGCTTGCCCGTTAGGTTTATCGACAAAAGCCGATTATTCTTGATGCAAATCAAAAAGGAATTTTCATCATGCGTGTTCTGTACGCCACTTCCGAAGCCGCACCGCTGATCAAGACAGGCGGCCTGGCTGACGTTTCCGGTGCCTTGCCAGCGGCGTTGCGCGAGATCGGGCTTGATTGCCGGATTCTCATACCTGGCTATCCAGTTGTCATTGAAAAACTACAGGCAACCACAACAGTGGCCGAGTTCAGCAACCTGTTTTTCAATGATGCAACAGGCATCTCGGCACGCCTGCTGGAATGCAGAATGCCGGGGTCAGACACCCCGCTCTACGTCATAGATGCCCCCGAGGCTTTCACCCGCATCGGTGGTCCCTATCAAGATGCCAACGGCGTTGATTACCCTGACAACGCTCAACGATTCAGTCTGCTGAGCCAGGTTGCCGCCCGACTCGCCAGCCCGGATTCACCGCTCGATTGGCGACCGGATGTACTCCACTGCAACGATTGGCAGACCGGCCTGGCGCCAGCTTATCTCCGCCTCGCCGGTTGCCTGACGCCGACTGTGATGACGGTGCATAACCTGGCCTACCAAGGCATTTTCCCGCCCGACATGCTGTCACGCTTGAATCTGCCCGCCAGTTGTTTCGGCGTCGAGGGGGTCGAGTACTACGGCAATCTGTCGTTCCTGAAAGCCGGCTTGTATTACGCCAACCACATCACCACGGTGTCGCCGACTTATGCCGAGGAAATCCAGCATCCCCAGCTCGGCATGGGCATGCAAGGCCTGCTGGCCAGCCGTCGGCACCAGCTTTCCGGCATTCTCAACGGTATCGATACGGGTGATTGGAACCCCTCTTCCGACCTGCATTTGCCTTGCGAGTACCACGTCCGTGCGCCGTCCGGCAAAAAGCGCTGCAAGCGGAAATTACAGGAAGAACTCGGGCTGGAAGCGCAAGCTGATGCACCGTTGTTCGGCATGATTGCGCGCATGGCACACCAGAAGGGCATGGATCTGGTGCTGGCCGTGGCGGATGGCATCGTCGATCGCGGCGGCCAGATCGCTCTTCTCGGCACTGGTGACAAGTCGATTGAAGCCGCCGTGCGTGAACTGGTGGCGCGTCACCCCGGCAAGGTCGCCGCACTGATCGGCTACGACGAGGGTCTGTCGCACCGGATTGAAGCCGGCTCGGATATCTTCCTGATGCCATCACTGTTCGAACCTTGCGGCTTGAACCAGATGTATAGCCTGCGTTACGGCAGCGTCCCCATCGTGCATGCCACCGGTGGCCTGCGCGATACGGTGGAAGATGAAGTCACCGGTTTCGTCTTCCATGAACCGACACCGCATGCACTATGGCTGGCGGTGGAACGGGCTTTTGATCTGTACAGCCAGAAACCGGCCTGGAAAAAAATGATGGCGGCGGGCATGAACAGAGATTTCAGTTGGGAAAAAAGCGCCCTCACCTATCAGGCGCTGTATCAAAGTTTGCTGTCAACAACAGGCTGACGCAACGGCTTGTCAGCCGCCCGACGATCCGGTCCAGAAACCAAGATTCTTTTGCAGAAACTCGTCCCACGGCATGTAGTGCGAGCCGTCACAGGAAAAGGTCAGGCTGACCATGCCGTTGAAGATGTTCAGCGAGCCTGAGCGCAGATAAAGCATTTCATCCATGAAACGCAGTTCGCGAAAGCAGTTCAGCACCTCGCGCACGCGTTCGGCGGGAATCGAGGCATCTGTCGGGTAAGAATGGCGCGGATAGGCCAGGCACAGATTGGGGTCAGCCAGATCGGTGATGTTGTGGAGCCGGTAACGAAACGGATCGTCGATCACCCAGAACGTCGCGCGCGAACTGGAAAAATGCACCTTGGCGTTGAACACGCCATGCACGGTGATCAGTTCGTTGATCAACGCCAGCACCGCATCGACCTTGTCGTCGAGCAGGCTGTTGGCGCGTTGCTGATGGAACAAGCCGGCCCGAATCGCCGGATCGCCCTTCATCTGTACCCATTGTTCCGGTTGCTGGTACAGCGCCTGCGTTGCCGGTAGTTCGCGCAAGTCAAAGTCGGCACCGAGATAGCCGAGCAGTTCGCCGTTTTCGCTGGCTATCCGCTGCACCGCAGTCAGCGTTGGCCGCTTGGCATTGCGGCTGATATAGGCCTCGGAAAGGGAAAATGCGTGCCCGGCCAGCGCCTGCGCCAGATACGGCCGGTCGCTGCGGTCACGATCGAAGTGTTCCGGCAGCAAGCCAGCGCGCGAAATATTGGCGGTCAATTGCCGCGCCTTGGCGTCGAGCACATAGAGATATTTGCAGTACGGCAGCTCTTCCAGACCGCTGACCAGACGCGCCTCCAGTTTGTCGCGCGCCGGCCAGCAATCGCGGCAGCCCTCAGCGAGTATCGAAAGCGAGGACGCGAGCCATCCTTCCAGAATGCCGCGTTGACGTTGGATGGCTGCTTGCAGGGTGGAAGTCATGGAATCGCCGTCATACTGAAAAGATTGCTGAAACAAAAACCGGCTGGAATGTCGCCATCCAGCCGGTTGATCTGCTGATACCCAAGCGTACCTAGCGTATTTAGCCGAGCAACTGCGCCAGCACGAAGGGCAGGATGCCGCCGGCCTGGAAGTACTCGATCTCGATCGGCGTATCCAGACGCAGCTTGACCGACACGTTCTGGCTGGAACCATCGGCACGCTTGATCACCAACGTGACATCCTGTTGCGGCGTGATGCCGTTTTCCAGGCCGACGATGTCGAAGCTTTCGCTGCCGTCCAGCTTGAAGTCGGCCGCGCCCTGGCCGTCCTTGAACTGGATCGGCAACACGCCCATGCCGGCCAGATTGGCGCGGTGGATGCGCTCGAACGACTTCGCCACCACCGCCTTGATGCCAAGCAACTGTGTGCCCTTCGCCGCCCAGTCGCGCGACGAACCGGTGCCGTATTCCTCGCCGGCGATGACGATCAGCGGGATGTTGTCGGCCTGATACTTCATCGAGGCATCGTAGATCGACATCTGTTCCGTGCCATGCAAAGTGACGCCGCCTTCCGAGCCGGGAATCATCAGGTTCTTGATGCGCACGTTGGCAAAGGTGCCGCGCATCATCACTTCGTGATTGCCGCGCCGCGCACCGTAGCTGTTGAAGTCCTTCTGCGCAACGCCATGCTCGACCAGGTATTTGCCGGCGGGCGCGGCGGCCTTGATGTTGCCGGCCGGGCTGATGTGGTCGGTGGTGACTGAGTCGCCGAAGATCGCCAACGCACGCGCGCTGCGGATCACCGGGTTCGGCTTGGCGCCGCCCTGGAAGAACGGCGGTTCCTGAATGTAGGTGGAAGCGCTGTCCCAGGCATAGACCTGGCCTGCCGGCGCCGGCACCGCATCCCACAGCGGATTGTCGGCACCAACATCCTTGTAGATCGCGTATGCGGCGGCATTCGACGCATGCGGCAGAACGGCAGCGACTTCCTCGGCGCTCGGCCAGATGTCCTTCAGGAAAACCGGGCCATTCGTGCCCTGCCCCAGCGGCTCGCTGGCGACATCGATATCGACGCGACCGGCCAGCGCCAGCGCCACCACCAGTGGCGGCGACATCAGGAAATTGGCCTTCACGTTCTGATGCACACGCGCCTCGAAGTTGCGATTGCCGGACAGCACCGAGCAGGCCACCAGATCATTGTCGAGAATTTCCTTCTCGATGGCTTCCGGCAGCGGGCCGGAGTTGCCGATACAGGTGGTGCAACCGTAACCGACCACGCCAAAACCCAGTTTTTCCAGATCGCCCAGCAAGCCGGCGGCCTTCAGATATTCGGTCACCGCGCGCGAACCCGGGCCCATCGAGGTCTTCACATGCGCCGGTGTTTTCAGGCCCAGGGCAACAGCTTTTTTCGCCAGCAGACCAGCGGCCAGCATCACGCCGGGGTTGGAAGTATTGGTACAGGAGGTGATCGCAGCAATCACCACGTCGCCGTGCGACAGACCGCCCGCCTTGCGACCTTCCGACTTGCCATAGCCGCCCTGATCCTTCGGCAGTTCCAGCAGGGTTTCGAACGATTCCTTCAACGCATACAGATTGATCCGGTCCTGCGGCCGTTTCGGGCCGGCGACGGAAGGTTTGACGTTGCCCAGATCGAGTTCCAGCGTCTGGCTGTATTCGATGCTGCCGGCGGCTGGGATGCCGAACAGGCCCTGCGCCTGGTAGTAGGCGCGCATCGAATCGACCTTGGCGGCATCGCGACCGGTGGCCAGGAAATACTGGCAGGTGGCTTCGTCGACCGGGAAGAAACCCATCGTCGCGCCGTATTCCGGCGCCATGTTGGCGATGGTGGCGCGGTCATACACCGGCAACGCCACGGCGCCCTCGCCAAAGAATTCAACAAACTTGCCGACAACCTTCGCGCGCCGCAGCATTTCGGTGATGGTCAGCACGATGTCGGTGGCGGTCACGCCTGGCGCGGCCTGGCCGGTCAGATGCACGCCAACCACGTCCGGCGTCAGGAAATACACCGGCTGGCCGAGCATGCCGGCTTCCGCCTCGATGCCGCCGACACCCCAGGCGACGACGCCGAGACCGTTGATCATTGTCGTGTGGCTATCGGTGCCGACCAACGTATCCGGGTAATACACCCCGTCCTTTTCCATCACGCCGCGCGCCAGATACTCCATGTTGACCTGGTGCACGATACCGACGCCGGGCGGCACGACCTTGAACGTTTCAAACGCCTGCATGCCCCATTTCAGGAACTGGTAACGCTCGATATTGCGTTCAAATTCAATCTTCATGTTCTCGGCCAGCGCATCCGGGCGACCGAATACATCCACCTGTACCGAGTGATCGACCACCATTTCGACTGGCGCCAGCGGTTCCACCTTGCTGGCATCCTTGCCGGCACGTTCGGCGGCGGAACGCATCGCGGCGAGGTCGGCGAGCAGCGGCACACCGGTGAAATCCTGCAACAGGATGCGCGCCACGACGAATGGTATTTCCTCGGTGCGCGTTGCGTTCGGTTGCCAGTTGGCCAACTCGCGCACATGTTGTTCGGTGATCTTCAGGCCATCGAAATTGCGCAGCACCGATTCCAGCACGATGCGGATGGATACCGGCAGCTTGGAAACCGGGCCGATGCCGGCGGCCTCCAGTTGCGGCAGGGAAAAGTAGGTGCCGGTATTTCCATTACCGACAGCGAAGTTCTTTTGCGAATCGAAGAGGCTGTGCATGGCGTATTTATTGATGTGTTGGAAAACTGGATTCTAACCAAAGCCGCCTGACCGGGAGACCCGGAATCGTGACCTCAACAACTGTTATTCCGCATTGCAGCAATATATGATGCACGCACAACTTCAACCAAGAGGATGCCATGAACGACTTGAACCAGCAGGCCCTGGACTATCACGAGTTTCCCCGCCCCGGAAAAATCTCCGTCGAGTCGTCGAAGCCGTGCGCCACCCAATACGAACTGTCGCTCGCCTACACCCCAGGTGTCGCCGAACCGGTGCGCCAGATCGCGAAAGATCCGGCCAACGCCTATCGCTACACCAACAAGGGCAACCTGGTCGCGGTGATCACCGACGGCACCGCGATTCTCGGCCTCGGCAATCTCGGCCCACTGGCCAGCAAACCGGTGATGGAAGGCAAGGGCATCCTGTTCAAGCGTTTCGCCGGCATTGACGTGTTTGACATCGAAGTCAACGCCCCCAGCGTCGCCAGCTTCATTGAAACCGTGGTCAATATCTCGCCGACTTTCGGCGGCATCAACCTGGAAGACATCGCTGCGCCGCATTGCTTCGAGATCGAGGAAGCCCTGAAAGCGCGTCTCGACATTCCCGTTTTCCACGATGACCAGCACGGCACTGCCGTCGTCATGTGCGCCGGCCTGCTGAATGCGCTGGAAGTACAAGACAAGAAACTCGACGACATCAAGCTGGTCTGCCTCGGCGCCGGTGCCGCCGGCCTGTCCTGCATGCGTTTGCTGATCGCGATGGGTGGCAACAAGGCCAACATGACGCTGGTTGACAGCAAAGGCGTCATCCACAGCGGCCGTACCGACCTCAATGCCCACAAACAGGAATTCGCCAAGGTCACTGAACAACGCACCCTGGCCGATGCCATGCAGGGCGCCGACGTGTTCATCGGTGTCTCCGGCCCCAACTTGGTCAGCACCGACATGGTCAAGCGCATGGCCGCCAGGCCAATCCTGTTCGCGATGGCCAACCCGGACCCGGAAATCTCCCCCGCCGACGTCCATGCCGCCCGCGACGACGCGCTGATGGCGACCGGCCGCTCGGATTACCCGAATCAGGTCAACAACGTCCTCGGCTTCCCGTATATCTTCAAGGGCACCTTCGACGCCCGCGCCAAGGCGATTACCCAACCGATGATGATCGCCGCCGCGAAAGCGCTCGCCGCTCTGGCGCGCGAACCGGTGCCACAGGAAGTGCTGGAAGCCTACAAGCTGGAAAAGCTGGAATTCGGCCGCGAATACATCATCCCGAAACCGTTCGATCATCGTCTGATTGAACGGATCCCGCCAGCAGTGGCGGCAGCTGCAGACAAGTAACCCCCAGCAAAACAACCCGGTAGGGTGCGCCGTGCGCACCGTTAAGCGTAAAACAGTGCGCATGGCGCACCCTACCGAACTGTTCCAAGGTTCCGTTACCGCAACATCCCCAACAGTTGCGCCAACAAACGGTCGCGCAAGCTGTAAAACGCTTCCATTCGGGCCAGTAGCGCATCCGTCTGGCCAAGTTGTTTGAAGTTGATCAACGCCGTCGCCAGGGCATGGATTTCGAAATGTAAAGGTTCGATGGCAGCGATGGCAGCTTGTTGATCGGCATGATGCTCGACGGCGTGGCTGAGCCATTGCCCAAAACGGCACGTTTGGCAATCCAGCTGCGGTCCCGCGCGGCCTTCTTCCCGCAAGTAGCTCAACACCTGGGCAACCCAGGCTCGATGTTCCACCCAGGTAAACAGAATGGGCAGATCCTCCCGGCGGATCGGGTCACGTCCGAGCCAAGCCGCATCTGGCTGCCATGACGCAAGCCAGTCTGGTATGGCGTCGGCCGGCATGGGGTGGGCGATGGCATAGCCCTGCGCGAGTTCACAACCGAGTTGCAGCAGAATCTCGCCATGCGCCAGGGTTTCCACCCCCTCCGCGATCGCCTGGCGACGGAAAGCAATGGCAAGACCAAGGATGCCGTCCAGGATCGCCAGATCGTCGGGGTCATCCAACATATCGCGGACAAAACTCTGATCAATTTTCAGCATGCCGGCCGGCAGACGTTTCAAATAGGTCAGCGATGAATAGCCGGTGCCAAAGTCATCCAGTGCAAAACCGACCCCCATCTCGCGGCAAGCCAGGATCACGCTGGAAACGTGGACAATGTCTTGCAACGCGCTGGTTTCCAGCACTTCCAGTTCCAGTTCACCGGCCGCGACACCGGGGTGGGCAGCTAGTTGCTGCCGCAAGCGATCGACAAAATCAGCCTGTTCAAGCTGCATCGCATCGATATTGACGCTAACCGGCAGCGGCAACCCGTCAGCCTTCCAGCTCTCGATTTGCGTCAACGCCGTATCCACTACCCATTCACCCATTTCGACCGCCAGTGGATGGCCGGCAAACAGCGGCAGGAAGGCTATGGGCGGCAACAAGCCCCGTTCCGGATGCTGCCAGCGGATCAATGCCTCGGCGCCAACGACGACACCAGTACGCATGTTTACCTTGGGCTGGTAATAGAGAACGAACTCCCGGTCATCCAACGCCTGCTTGATCCGCTCCAGACTTTCATGATGACCACGTACACTGCGATCCAGCTCGGTATCGAAGATGTGGTACCGATTTTTGCCGGCCAGCTTGGCCTGATACATCGCTTGATCTGCCTGGCGCAATAACTGGTCGGCGTCGATCGACTCTGCCTGCGGGTAAAAGGTCGCGCCCAGGCTGGCGGAAACACGCAGCACGTTGCCGTTCTCATGCACCACTTCGGCTGCTGCCGAGAGCAGACGTGAAAGCAACGGCACACAGGATTCGACATCCGGCAGATCGAGGATCACCGCGACAAATTCATCACCCCCCAGACGTGCCAGCGTATCGCCCTCGCGCAAGGCGCGCTTCATATGGCTGGCCAAGATGTTTAGCAGGTGGTCGCCCACATCATGCCCATGTTGGTCGTTGATCGTCTTGAAACCATCCAAGTCGAGATAGGCGACGGCCAACTTGTCTCCGCGCCGCATTGCTTGCGACATGGCTTGGTGCAGGCGATCTGCCAGCAGGACCCGGTTGGGCAGTCCAGTCAGGGTGTCGAAGTGGGCGATGTGCTCCAGCTGGTGTTGATATTCGATCTGGTAAGTGATGTCGGTGACGCTACCAATCACCCTGACGGCCTGCCCGTTATTATCTCTTTCGACGACCCGCCCCCGGTCCAGCACCCATATTGGCCGGCCTTTGATGGTTAGAAGTCGATGCTTCGAGTGATAGTCGGCACTGCTTCCTTCAATCATTGCCGTTATCAGCTTTAAAACGGTTTCCCGATCGTCCGGATGGATCAGCTTGGTGAATCCTTCGAGGGTTTCATCGATTTCGCCTGGCTCTGCATCAAAAAGCGTGAACCATTGCCGGTTGTGAAGCACCTTGCCGCTGGGAATATGCCAATCCCAGACCCCTTCGTTGGTGATAGCCAGCACTTCCTGTAACCGTTTTTCGCTGACGGCAATCTTTGCCTGGGCTTTGACTACGTCAGTAATGTCCTGCGCTACGATCAGTATCTGGTCCTGACCAAGCGCGTCCTTGAACGGCTTTTTGATCGATCGATAGTGATGAATCTCGCCGCTTTCGCTGTCCTGGCTATCTTCGAAGACGATTTCCGTTTCGCCTTTCGCCATGATCGCAAGCACGTTGCTGCGGAACGCATCGGCCATCTCTTTCGGGACGCCAAAATCATCGTCATGTTTTCCCACCATGGCTTCAGGGGTGGTGTTGTAGAGCCGGGCGACGGACTGGTTGCAGAGCAGGAAATTGCCGTTGCGGTCTTTCAGAATCACCGGGTCGGGAATCTCGTTGATTAACGCATGCAGCAATTGCTCGTTTTCACGCAAGGCAAGCTCGGATTGCTTGCGATCGGTGATGTCCTCGCCAGCGGACAGGCCGCCGATAATGTTGCCGTCCTTGTCCCGGATCGTGCTGTTATGCCAGGCAATCAGGCGCTCCTCGCCGCAGCGGGTGCGCACCGGGTTTTCGTAGTATTCCGAACCGGAGAGGTTGCCTGCCAACGCCATTTTGAACACTTCGCGCACCTGGTCGACATTGATGTAGCGCGGCAAGCAGGTGGCAAACCAATCCTGGCCGATCAACTCGTCTTCACGATAGCCCAAAATCTGGCAACCCTTGCGGTTGACCAGCGTGATTCGTCCCTCGATATCGAGCGCGACAATCATCGCTTCTACCGTCGCCAATATGTTGCGGGTACTGTCCCGTTCCAGCATGAGCGCCTGTTCATGCCGGAGCTCCTCGCTGACATCCAGGCTTAACCCCACCAGTGCCACAGGACGCTGCTCGTCATCCCATTTGACTGCCTTGATGATGCGCAAATCATGAATCTGACCATCAACGAATGGCAGGCGCTGATAGGAGACGCTGACGCCGTCACTGACCAAAGCCTTGGCATCCGAGGCAAGACACTGTGGCCGAAACTCCTCCGGAATCAATTCAACGTAATGGTCAACCGACAGGAACCGCGCTTCCGGTATGCCTGTCGCCTGGCAAAAGGCCTTGTTGACGAAAGCGATCTTGCCATTGCCATCCTGTAGCCAGATCCCTATCGGCGCATAGTCCAGGATCAGTTGCAGCGTTTCGCGCTCCTGCCGTAACGCCTGTTCGGCCATGACTCTATCGGTAATTACGCGAGCAATACCGAACAGACCGGTGATCTCGCCCTGCGCGTTCTTGATCGGGTACTTGCGGTTGTCGACCCACCCTTTCAAACCGTCATTGGTCCCATATTCCTGGATCTCATGCGCCACCGTCATGCCCGCGAACACCTCCTTCTCCAGGCGGTAGTAGACGTCGGCATATTCCTCGGGGAATACATCGTAATCGGTCTGTCCGATCAGATCGGTCCAGTGCTCCGATGGATGGGTCACGCTGACCAGAGTTTGGCTGGCGCTGGTAAATACGTGATTTCGATCCTTGAAAAAGATGAAATCGTTGGTGTTTTCCATCATCGAGCGAAAGCCCGCGTTCGCAGCCAGTGCATCCATTGGATCGAACAGACTTTTGGCATCGCGTAGCCGCAACTTCAGAACCGCGCCATTCGCCGTCGATTCCTGGTCACATTCCACAAGCAGGCAGCGGATACGTCCATTAGCCTGACGCATACGAAGATTGCAGGAATGAGGTTGTGACTGGGCGGCAGGCCGGGGCTGAATGTGCAGCATGTTATCCAGCACATCCTGATCATCCGGATGGATCAGCGCCGGAATCGAAACCGCACCTTGTAGTAGAGAGATGGCACTAAAACCGAGCAATGATTCGACATCACCCGCAACCGAAAAAACGGTGTATGGCTGCACCGGCAGAAGCTGCAAGGAGACTTCCAGATGGATTGGGGTAGGCATAAGATTTGTTTAAACCCGAACCTTTGCAAGTGTGTACCAAATTTCTTGCCGAAGAACAGAACCCAAGTGCCCAACTCTATCTTTCCGGTGTGCTGATTCTCTAATTCAAAGAACGGCACAAACGGCAATTGATCAGACCAGAAGGCGTTCTGGTTTGATCAATTTAAAGGCGAAACTCGTTAGCAACATCTGGCCGAACCGAAATTAGTCCGCTTTCGGCTCCAGCGCAGTAGGCGCAATCTTGATCTTGCTCTGGGCCTTGATGCTTTCAAGATAGGCGCGCATTTCTTCCTGGGCCAATAGACGACGCATATCGTTGCGCATTGCGCTGACCTGTTGCGGCGGCATCTCGCCTGCAGCGACACGGTTGATGCGATACAAACGATAGCCTTCTGGTGACTCTACCCCGGTCCAGGCTGGCAACTTGTCGGCACGGGAACTGAAAATCGCGCGTAAGGAAGCCGCAGGCACATTCAAAGGCTGCATGCGCGACACCGACATTGGAGCTGACAAAGTCAAACCGTTCTGATTACCAGCCGTCGCGGCAGCCAATGCCTTCTTGCCTGCCTCGGCAGCCAACTTGCGTGCCGCAGTCGCGGTCAAGCTGGAACGGATGCTGGCAGCCACTTCTGCCAGCGGACGCACACCAGCCGGGCGATGCTCAATGACGCGAGCGGATACCAAGGTATTCGGGGCAACCTCGATGGCTTCTACATTCTGCTTGTTCTTCAGTGCCTCATCGCTCAGCAGGGCGGCCATCAATCGACTATCACCCAACATGGTCGGCTGCGCATTACCTTCACTGATCCAGTCACTCTGCTCAATCTTGAGACTGAATTCCTTTGCTGCCGGTTCAAGGCTGTCAGACTGTTCGTAAACCATATTGCTGAAACGCTCGGCAGCGTCAACAAAGCGTTTTTGCGCCTCCTGCTGGCGTAAAGACTGGGCGATTTCAGCCTTGACCACCTCGAACCCCATCTTGGCACCGCCGACAATGCCATCGAGACGAATGATATGGAAACCGAACTGGCTTTCCACCAGCCCCTGAATCTGACCCGGCTGCATCGCCCAGACCGCATCCGCGAACGGCTTCACCATCATGTCGCGCGCAAACGTGCCGAGATCGCCACCGTTGGCGCCGGAACCCGGATCTTGTGAATGCTGACGCGCGAGATCGGCAAATTTGGCCGGCGTCTTGCGCACTTCAGCCAGCAATTTCTCGGCCTGCGCCTTTGCTGCCTGCTTAGCCATTGCATCAGCGCCGGCATCGACCTTGATCAGGATATGGCTGGCGCGACGTTGTTCCGGCTCCTGAAACTGGGCCGGATTCTCGTCAAAATATTTACGCACTTGTCCGTCGCTGACCTGAACGCCAGCTTCCAACCCTGCTTGCGACAACGTCAGGTATTGCACGCGAACCGACGCCGGCGTTGCAAAGCTGGCCTGGCGAGCCTTGTATTCCGCCTCGATCGCCGCGTCATCAATCTTCACCGCCGGGGTGTAAGCAACGAAGTCAAAAATGACTTCACTGACCTCGCGCTGTTGCGCCAGCAGATTGGACAATCGTGTGACGCTCGGCGTCGCGATCAGCGCACCTTCGCCATAACCAATCTGCACCTGCTTGAGCAGCAGATCCTGGCTGATCATCGCCATCAACTCACCGCGCGACATGTTGCGTCCACGCAGCCAGGCATCCATCTTGGCTTCGGAAAAAGCACCGTTATCCTGGAAGATTTCAATTCCGCCCAGAACCGCCTGAACCTGCGGGTCCAGAATCGAAAAACCCGCTTTGCCAGCCGCCTGGGAGAGCAGACGGGTATTGACCATCTGGTCCATCACCTGTTTGCGCAAAGCGATCTCATCGACCTTGCCGCCCATTTGCTCCTGCTGTTCTTTCAGGCTCTTGATGAACTCGCGCTGACTGATTTCAGCATCGTTGACAGTCGCCGCCGGCGGTTCCTCACCACCACCAGAAATATAGGAATCCACCCCCCACAAAGCGAACGGGACAATCAGCAAAACCAGGATCACCTTGGCTATCCAGCCTTGGGAGCGTTCACGAATAGCTTCTAGCATGGCGCTTCAATCACTCAAACGGGGGTCGGAAAAGCGAGTTACCCGGATAGGACTCGCTGAAATAATCATTTTAAAAACAGTAACCTGGCGGAGGCGGTGAGATTCGAACTCACGAACGGTTTCCCGTTGCCAGTTTTCAAGACTGGTGCAATCGACCACTCTGCCACACCTCCGAAGCGCGGCATTCTAACTTGGCTTGCCGCGTCTCTGAAACCGAACTTTTCGGCAAACACCATTTCAGCTAGTCAAAACAGGTCGCCGGCTGGGCAATACCGCTGAAAACAGCGAAATAATCCGGGAAAGTCTTGGCGACACATTTCGGTTCGTTGATCCGGATTGGTACACCGCCCAGGCTGACCAGCGAGAAACACATCGCCATGCGGTGGTCGTCGTAGGTATCGATCTCGGCGTTGGCGAGCAGCTTGGCTGGCGGGGTGACCCGGATGAAATCGGCGCCCTCTTCCACCGTCGCGCCCACCTTGCGCAATTCGGTGGCCATCGCGGCGATGCGGTCAGTTTCCTTGACCCGCCAGGAGGCGATATTGCGCAGCGTGGTGACGCCATCAGCGAACAGCGCCAGCACCGCCAGGGTCATCGCGGCATCCGGGATGTGGTTGCAATCGAGGTCAAGTGCCTGCAGTTTGCTGCCGCAGCCCAGGCGACTCTCTATCCAATTGGAACCGAATCCGATCTCAATCCCCATGCGCGCCAGCGCTTCGGCGAATCGCACATCGCCCTGGATGCTGTTGCGGCCGACACCTTCAACCCGCACCGGGCCATGGCCGAGGGCGCCGGCAGCGAGGAAGTAGGATGCCGAGGAAGCATCGCCCTCGACTTCGATTTCGCCCGGACTGCGATACACCGCCGCGGGTACGGTGAAGCTTTGCCAGCCGTCACGGATCACTTCGATGCCGAAACGTTGCATCAGATTCAGGGTGATTTCGACATACGGTTTCGAGATCAATTCGCCCTCGACCTGGATCGTCACTTCGCGGCCGAGCAAGGGAGCGGAGAGCAACAGGCCGGTCAGATACTGGCTGGAGACATTGCCCTTGACGCAGGTGACCGAGGTCGCATCCAGGTGGGCGGGCGCCATTGCCAGTGGCGGGAAGCCTTCCTGTCCGAGATAGGTAATTCGGGCACCGAGTTGGCGCAACGCATCGACCAGGTCACCGATCGGCCGTTCATGCATGCGGTCGACACCACGCAAAGTGTATTCGCCGCCTGCCAGCGCTGTCGCGGCGGTCAGCGAGCGGAACGCGGTGCCGGCATTGCCGAGGAATAGTTCAGCTTGCTTGACTGGAAAGGCGCCGCCAATACCGTGTACGCGATAGTGATCGCTGTCAACCAGACGCTCCCAGTGCACGCCGAGACGGGTCAGCGATTCGAGCATGACCTGGGTATCGTCGGAGTCGAGCAGGCCTTTGACCAGCGTACTGCCTTCCGCCAGCGCGGCGAGCAGCAACATGCGGTTGGAGATGCTTTTCGAACCAGGTAGACGGACTTTGCCACGGGCACCGGAGAGCGCGGGAAGATCGATGAATTCCATGAAGAGGTGACCTGTCGTAGGTATTGAGCGGCCTGCGCGACTTTCCGCTCAGGTCCGTTTGAATGAAGGGTTGGACATCTGTGCCAAGGTGATGGATTAGCGATCTGATGTAGCGCGACGTTTTGCTGTTGCAGTCTTTTTAGTTGCGGGCTTATGAGTTGCACTCGTAACGGCATCCGACTTCTCTGCAAGACGACCAGAAACATACTTATGCAAAACGCTGGCAATTAACGTTTGGTACGGCATCCCTTGTTCCAGGGCTTTGACCTGAATATCGTTCAGGTCTCCAGAAGACAAGCGAATATTGACCCGGCGATCCTTGATTGCGGTGGCGCGCGCGGTGGCCTTGAATTTGGCAAGCTCGGCCTTGGTTGCAACAGACTTCAATTGGCCCTTTTCGTAGGCGTTTAGCACTTCGATTTCATATTCATCAATTTTCGGCATCTGGTTCACCTTGATTCAGATAGTCCCGAGTAGCCTTTCGGCTCGGGAGCACGGTCTTGAGAAAAAAGTAATCTTCCTCCTCGACGAATGGCACCAAGTAAGCGTAGTTGTCGCTTGAGACGACAAGAACGCGCTGTCCTGGATATTTCGACTGGTTTGGGTGGGCCAGGATGTCCAGCAACCCGTCAGACTCGATGGCGACCACGATGCGCTCAAACGAAATGCCCCGCTCAGATGCAAGCGTTTCATTTTTTTCAGCGTTCCAGCGAAATGGTTTCATCGGCTGATGTTACGACCATGTGTGCCTATTGTCACCACAACCCCAAGACGCCCAACGTTGATCAGTCGTTGTTGTACTTGCCTTGCAACCAGTTGGTACGCGCCTGCCGCGCGCGCGCGAAAACCTGTTCCAGCTCGGCGCCATCACGGGCCGCCACCAGCGCCTTTACCGATTTCAGCTTTGCGACCAGCGCATCCAGTTCGTTCAGCAAGGCGTCACGGTTGGCCAAGGTGATGTCACGCCACATTTCCGGATGACTGCCGGCGATGCGGGTAGCGTCGCGCAGGCCGGCGCCGGCGTAGCGGAAATAAGTCTCGGCGAGGGGCCGGCCGGCCAATTCGTCCATCAATGCGAACGCAAGCAGGTGCGGTAAATGGCTGACCGCCGCGAATATCTGGTCATGCAGGGCCGGGTCCATGCGGGCGACACGGGCGCCGCAGACGCGCCAGAGCGATTCGACCGTCTCGACATCAGCGACGCTGTTTTCCGGCAATGGCGTCAGGATCAACGGCTTGTCGGCATACAGGCCAGCGCGGGCGGCAGCGGAACCGTTGGTTTCGGCGCCGGCAATCGGGTGACCCGGCACATATTGCGCGATACGGTCGGCAAGACCGGCACGGGCAGCGGCGATAACATCCTGCTTGGTACTGCCGACATCGGTAACGATGCAGCTTGACTGCAATTGCGGCGCCAGTTGTTTGAACAGGTCGGGCATGGCGCCGACTGGCGCCGCGAGCAGGACCAGGTCGGCGCTGGCGGCCACGCTGGCGAGATCGTCACCAATCTGGTCAATGATGCCGAGTTGTAGCGCGGTTTCCAGATTGGCACGGCTACGACCAATGCCGGTGACACGTTCGACTTGCCCGTGCTGCTTCAAATCGAGGGCAAACGAGCCGCCGATCAAGCCGACGCCGACCACGACCAGGTGCTTGATCATGCCGGCACCGGAATTTCTTGCAGGATATCGGCCAGTACGCTCAGGAAACGCGCGTTCTGTTCCGGTAAGCCAATGCTGACGCGCAGGTAATCCGGCATGCCGTAGTTTGCGACCGGGCGCACAATGACGCCGCACTTGAGCAGGGCCTGGAACACCGCCCCTGCCGGGCGTTGCGGCGAACCCACCTTGACGCAGACGAAGTTGCCGAACGAGTCGATATGGTCGAGGCCAAGCGCCTGAAAACCTTGCAGCATCTGCGCCATGCCGGCGTCGTTGACACGTTTCGATTCCGCAAGGAATTCGACATCGTTCAACGCCGCCGTCGCACCCAGCAATGCCAAGGTATTGACGTTGAAAGGTTGCCGGACGCGATTCAACAGGCCAGCCACATCAGCGCTCGCCAGCGCATAACCGACGCGCAAACCGGCCAGGCCGTAGGCTTTCGAGAAAGTGCGGGTCAGCACCAGATTGGGAAACTCGGCCAACCAGGCGACGCTGGGCGCTTGCTGGCTGGCAGCAAGGAATTCGCCATAGGCTTCGTCCAGCACAACCACCACCTGCGCCGGTACCGATTTCAGAAATGCATGCAGCGCATCTGTGGCCAACAAGGTACCGGTCGGGTTGTTCGGATTGGCGATGAACACGACGCGAGTGTCGTCACGAATCGCAGCACGCATTGCAGCCAGATCGTGGCCGAATTCGCGCGCCGGCGTTTCGATGCCGACGGCGCCGGTGGCTTGCGTCACCAGCGGGTAAACCGCAAACGCATGTTGCGAATAGACGGCGGACGTACCTGGAGCCAGAAAAGCGCGCGCGACCAGTTCCAGCACATCGTTCGAGCCATTGCCCAGCACGATGCCGGCCATCTCGACGCCCAACTTGGCGGCAATGGCGGCTTTCAGCTCAAAACCGTTGCCATCCGGATACAGCGCCAAATCATTGAGCGCGCAGGTCATCGCCGCCAGCGCACGCGGGCTGACTCCGAGTGGATTTTCATTGGACGCGAGTTTGACGATGTCGGCTTCATTCAGCCCCATCTCGCGTGCCAGTTCGGTAATCGGTTTGCCCGGTTGATAGGGCGCGATGGCGCGCACGTAGGTAGGAGCAAGGTCGCAGGGATACATAGGATTTTGAGTGCTGGACGAGCGCTAATAGGGATTTACACGGCAACCGGGTAGGCACCAAGTATTTTCAGGAAAGAACAGTGTGCTTCAACTTCTTGCAACGCAGCCTGGATATTGGCATCGGCATGATGGCCATCGAGATCGATATAGAACACATATTCCCAGGCGCCGTTGCGCGCCGGACGCGATTCCAGTCGGGTCAGACCAATTTGATGACGGGCCAGCGGCGAAAGAAGATCAAGCAAGGCACCGGGGCGATTGTGCACAGACAACACAAGCGAGGTTTTGTCGCGTCCCGAAGGCGCGGTTTCTTCTCGGCTGAGCACCAGAAAACGGGTGGTATTGTTGGCATCGTCCTCAACATCACGAGCGACCAGGTTGAGCCCGTACCGCTCCGCCGCGAGTTCGCCGGCAATCGCCGCCGCATCCGGATTTTCGGATGCCAACCGCGCAGCTTCGCCGTTGCTGGTAGCGCGGATGGTGCGTACCGTCGGCAGATGCTGACTCAGCCATTCGTGGCACTGGCCGAGTGATTGGTCATGCGAATAGATCACTTCAATGCCCGCCAGGCCTTCGCCTTTGCGCATCAGATGCTGGCGTACGCGCAACATGACTTCGCCACAGATTTTCAGCGAACTGCTAAGCAGCCGATCCAGCGTGCGATTGACCGCACCTTCGGTCGAGTTTTCCACCGGCGCTACGCCGTAGTGGGCTTCGCCGCGCTCAACTGCACGAAACACTTCATCAATACTGGCACAGGCCAGACCCTGGGTAGCATGTCCGAAATGCTTGATCGCAGCGGCTTCGGAAAATGTACCTTGCGGCCCCAGAAAGGCGATGTTCAGCGGCTGCTCGAGCGCGCGACAGGCGGACATGATTTCCTTGTACAGCACGGAAATCGACTCAGCCGGCAACGGCCCGGGATTGTCAGCCTGCATCCGCCGCACCACCTGTGCTTCGCGCTCCGGTTTATAGACGATGCCATTCTTCAGATGGCCTATGGTCTGCGCCAAACGCGCGCGTTCATTCAGCAAGTGCAAGACCTGATCATCAACGGCATCGATCTGGTTACGCAGGGAAAGGAGGTCTTCGCTCATGTCAGTCAAAAAGGAAAGTGTCAGTCAAACAAGCAATGGATCAATTCGACGGAATATAACGCACCCGCAGCACACCCTCGATGCCGGAAAGTTGCGTGATGACCAAGTTCGGCACAGCAGCATCGACATCCACCAGGGTGAAGGCCATTTCGCCTCTCGATTTGTTCACCATGTTGTGGATGTTGAGACCCGCCGCCGCCAGCGACGTAGATATCTGGCCGAGCATGTTCGGCACATTGGCGTTGGCAATGGCCAGGCGATAAGCCGATTCACGCGGCAGATTGATGTTGGGGAAGTTGACCGCATTCTGGATATTGCCGTGTTCAAGGTAGTCGACCAGTTGATCGGCAACCATGATGGCGCAGTTCTCTTCGGCTTCCTCGGTCGAAGCGCCGAGATGCGGCAAGGCGACGAAACGCGGATGCTGCTTCAACAGGTTGCTCGGAAAATCGCAAATGTAGGCATGCAGTTTGTGGTCGTTCAGGCCATCCAACACAGCCTGCTCGTTGACGATGCCGTCGCGCGCAAAATTCAACAGCACACAACCCTTGCGCATCAATTTGACCCGGTCGGCATTGATCAGGTCTTTGGTGGCCGCTACCAGCGGTGTATGCAGGCTGATGAAATCGCAATGCTTGACCAGATCCTCCACCGAGGCGGCTTTCTTTACCTGCGACGGCAAGCGCCAGGCGGCATCAACGGTGATTTCCGGGTCATAGCCGATGACGTTCATGCCAAGCCGGATGGCCGCATCGGCCACCATCGAACCGATCGCACCGAGGCCGACCACACCCAGCGTGCGGCCGGGCAATTCGTGACCGACAAACGCCTTTTTGCCGGCTTCCACCTGCTTGTGCAAAGACTCGGCATCGCCTTCCAGGCTGGCAACAAAAGCAATAGCCGAGGCCAGATTGCGTGCGCCCAGGAGCATGCCGGCGATGACCAACTCCTTCACCGCGTTGGCGTTGGCGCCGGGGGCGTTGAATACCGGCATGCCACGCGCACTCATCAGCATCACCGGGATATTGTTGGTACCGGCCCCGGCGCGCCCGATCGCCAGTACGCTGGCGGCAATCGACATCGCATGCATGTCCTGTGAACGCACCAGGATGGCGTCCGGGTCGGCAACATCATTGCCAACGACATAGGTTTCAGGCAGCCGTGCCAGACCGCGTTTCGAGATGGCGTTAAGCGTCTGAATTTTCTGCATTCTGGCCATGCCGCGTCCTCCAGTGGAGTCGAAAAAAGCACGGCCGGCGCATCGATCAACACGCCGGCCAAGGTTGCAAGAAAACTCAAATCAAGCGTGAGACTTTTCAAATTCCTTCATGTAATCGACCAACGCCTGCACACCTTCCACCGGCATCGCGTTATAGATCGAAGCCCGCATACCGCCAACCGAACGGTGCCCCTTCAGCTGCACCAGATTGCACGCCTTGGCGCCCTTGAGAAACGCTTCGTCCAGGGCTGCATCCTTCAATGTGAACGGGATGTTCATCAGTGAACGGTTGTCGCGCGCAACCGGCGAATTGAAGAAATCGGTCGCGTCGAGATAGTCGTACAGCAAACCGGCTTTCAGGCGATTGGTCTGCTCCATCGCCGCCAAGCCACCTTTGGCTTTCAACATCTTGAACACCAGGCCGGCAATGTAGATGCCGTAGGTGGGCGGTGTGTTGTACATCGAGTCGTTTTCGCTGTGCGTCTTATAGTCGAACATCGTCGGTGTGCCGGGCACCACCTGACCAATCAGGTCATCCCGCACAATGACCAGCGTGAGGCCAGCAGGACCGATATTCTTCTGCGCACCGGCATAGATCAGTCCAAATTTCGACACATCAATCGGCCGCGACAGAATGGTCGAGGACATATCGGCGACCAGCGGAATCTCGCCCGCGAGGTTGCCAAGATCGGGCGTCCAGAAGATTTCCACGCCACCGATGGTCTCGTTGGGTGTGTAGTGAACGTAGGCGGCATTCGGGTCGAGGTTCCAGGCATCCTGGGTCGGTGCGTAGCTGAAGTTTTTGTCTTCCGAACTGGCAACCACATTCACCGCGCCAAACTTCTTGGCTTCCTTGATCGCCTTCTTCGACCACTCGCCGGTATTCAGGTAATCGGCCGAAGCTTTGCCGCGATAGAGGTTCATCGGCACCATGGCGAACTGGCTGGATGCGCCACCTTGCAGAAACAATACTTTGTAGTTGGATGGAATGCCCATCAACTCGCGCAGATCGGCCTCGGCCTGGGCCTGGATGCCCATGTATTCCTTGCCGCGATGCGACATTTCCATCACCGACATGCCGCAGCCCTGCCAGTTGACGAGCTCGTCACGCGCCTGTTCGAGCACTTCTCTCGGCAATACGGCGGGGCCTGCGCTAAAGTTG
>CAMDHJ010000013.1 GCA_945897865.1 Tepidiphilus sp. J10 | reverse complement strand
GACCTCCTCAAACTGGTTGCCGATACCCTGGAATGGCTGCGTCCAGACCGTCACTTTCCACGTGATCGGCAAGCCGTTAAACCTATTCGGTATCGCGCTTACAAGGCTATCCGATGACTTACCTTGGGCTTAACTTAACGGCATTGGGGTTCGCCCCCTCTTTTTTGTTTCCGGCGGCCCAATAGTGATTCAGGTTCGTCGAATCGATCATGACGACTACAATTTGTAAAAGCTGGCGTTTCATAATGTGTGTTTATCGGCTGCTAGCCGATGACTCAGCCACCTGTCATTCCCGCGTATGCGGGAATCCAGAACGTTAATCTGTTTATATTTAAGGGCAATCAACCCAACTAACTGGGTTCCCGCATACGCGGGAATGACGCGCGGGAGGGTAATGAATAACCTGAATTTTTTGCAGTCACTATTTACGGGTTGCCATGTTGCACCGTCACCTCAATCATCAACGCTATACGCTCGCTGCTATCGATGATGTGATTTCGCGAGGCCGTTGGCAGGATTGGTCCGAGCTACGCGCGGCGGCGATTCAGGATCGCGCCTTGCTGGAGCATGTGCGGCGTGTTTGTCGGCCTTACCTCGCCGATCCCCATGCGCAGCGTTACCACTTCTGGATGCACTATGCCGATGCGCATCAAGCCACTTCCTGATTGGGAGCTTGTCCTTTCATCAGCAGCACGCTTGCAACGCATCCTGCCGGAGGCCGTTCTGGTCGGCGGCACGGCCTCCGCGATTCATGCCGGGCATCGCTTTTCGCGTGATGCGGATCATGTTCTGACCGATCTGCGTTCACGGTTTGACGTTGTACTGGGGGAACTGGAAGCGGTAGCGGGCTGGAAAACTGCGCGTGTTCAGCGTCCGGTACAGATTCTTGGGAACCTGGACGGGATCGAAACCGGTGTGCGGCAATTAATTCGGGAAGCTCCGCTGGAGACGATGGTGATCGACTTCCACGGCGAACTTCTGACGATCCCGACTGAGGCCGAAATTCTTCGCATCAAGGGTGTGCTCATCCTCAAGCGAAACGCCACGCGAGACTACCTCGACTTCGTCGCGCTTGCCGACCACATCGGCGATGAACAGCTTGCGCTCGCGCTGAAGCCGTTCGACACGTTTTATCCACAGGACAACGGAGAGTCCCCGTTGCAACAATTACAAATACAGCTTGCCAATGCGCTTCCCTATGACTTGGACGAGGTGTCCCCTGGTTTGCCGGAATACAAGAATCTTGAGTCGAAGTGGCATGACTGGCATACGGTAAAAACAGCTTGCGCGCATCTCGCCACCATCATTTTTGATCGCGTCTGCGAGTTGGGAAATGATGGTGAATCATCCTGAAACAAACGCCCCGCTTTGCCTTTATTTCTTACCCACTGGCCAGCCATGACCCTACGCTCCTTTTGCATGCTGTCTGTCCTTGCATTGCTGCCGATGCAGGTGGCAATCGATTCATATGCCCAGGCCAGCTCCCTGGTCACCACCCAGCCGCTTTATCGCGAGGGCGAGTTGCTGGTCAAGTACAAGACCGACCAAGCGCTCGCCAGTGCCGCAAGTTCACGCGCGGGCATCCGCGCGGGGCGCATCGGGCGCTCCGGTCGTCTGGCGCATCTGCATCTGGCCGCTGGTATGGACGTGCAAGGCATGCAGCGCTGGTATGCGCGTCAGCCGGATGTCGAATACGCCGAGCCCAACTACATCGTGCGCAAGGCGGCTACTCCCAACGACACCAGCTTTAACCTGCAATGGGCATTGCGCAACACCGGCCAGAACGTCAACAGCGTCACCGGTACGGCGGGTGCGGATATCGGTGCGGTGACCGCCTGGGACCGCGATACCGGATCGTCAACCGTGATTGTGGCGTTGTTGGATACCGGCATTGATTACACCCATCCCGATCTGGCCGGCAATGTCTGGACCAATCCCGGCGAGATTCCTGGCAATGGCATCGACGACGACATGAATGGTTGGACGGATACCAACAACGGCACCTACCATCCCAAAATCGACGACATTCATGGCTGGAACTTTGTCTCTGACAACAATAACCCGATGGATGACGACAGTCATGGCAGCCATGTCGCCGGCATCATCGGTGCGGTTGGCGACAACAGCGAGGGCGTTGCCGGCATTAACTGGCAGGTCAGCCTGATGCCGTTGAAGGTTCTGGCGGCAGATGGTTTTGGCGCGTCTTCGAATATCGTCGCCGCCATCGACTACGCGATTGCCGAGCAGGTGCAGGTAATCAACATATCAATTGCCTACGGATGCGGCGACAGCGCCAGTCAAAGTGAGCGCGAGGCGCTGGATCGCGCCCGCGCTGCCGGCATATTGGTTGCCATTGCGGCGGGCAACGATGGTTGCGACAACGACAGCATTCCCACCTATCCGGCCAGTTATGCGCTGAACAATCTGCTTGCCGTTGGGGCTTCGGATCAATTCGATCAACGCGCCAGCTACACCCGTGGCGGGTCGTCCAGTTTCGGTGCGCAGCGGGTGCATCTGTTTGCGCCCGGCAAGAATATCTACAGCACGTTGATTCAGAGTGCCGATGGCTATGGTTACGAAAGCGGCACTTCGATGGCAGCCCCGCAGGTGGCCGGCGCTGCTGCGTTGCTGAAATCGCATCGCCCGGAGCTGTCCATGTTCCAGGTGCGGGAAATCCTGCTCCTCTCCGCCCATCGGCTTACGGCACTGGCCGGCCTGGCGGTGACTGGCGGACGCCTGGATCTGGCTGCGGCGATGGATTACGACCTGAACGGCAGTGTGCCGGTTCAGCCTTCTCATTTTTTCGCCAGCAAAATCAACGATAGCCGTGTCGATCTGTCCTGGCTGGATGATTCCACGATCGAAACCGGTTGGAAGCTGGAACGCCGCAGCGATCCTGACGCGGATTTCACCACGATTGCGACACTGACCAGCGCAACCTTGATCTATCAGGATACGTCCGTGCTGACCGGCGAAGGCACTTACAACGGTTACCGCGTCCGCGCCTACAACGGCGTTGGCGATTCCGCCCCCGGCAACGAAGTCAAATTGCTCACTGCGCCATTGGCACCAGATACGCTTGAAGCCAACGGCCAGGGGCTGGTCGTGACCTTGACCTGGCGCGACCGCTCGGCGCGGGAAAGCGGATACCGGGTTGAACGCGCTACCGGCGGCGGGCTGTTCAGCGAAATCGCCAACTTGTCCGCCAATCGCACGCAATATCAGGATGACAGCGTCAAAGCCGATACCGAATACCGCTACCGGGTGCGTGCACACAGCGAGGCGGCTGGTTTCTCCAACTACTCCCCGGCGGTTGTCATTACACCAAATGAGTCTGGCGACGGCGGCACCCATGTCGGCTGTTTCATCGCCACTGCCGCCTACGGCAGCGCGCTGCATCCCAGAGTCAATGCGTTGCGGCAATTCCGTGACGTTTATCTGATGACGAATGCAGTGGGGCGTGCATTCGTCCATGCTTATTACCGTGCCAGTCCGCCACTGGCGAATTTCATCGCGCGTCACGACTGGCTGCGTGCCGGTGTACGCACGCTGCTATGGCCGCTGGCCTGGCTGGCGGAAGCATTGGTGCCTGACGCCAATGCCGGCGCGTTCTTCCGGCCACCCGAAAAACCGGTAGCCGAGGCCGCTCAGGCTGACACGCTCGCCATTGAGTTGCGCGTCGAGCGGCAGTTGCTGGTCAAGGTCAAACCTGCTGTTGACGCCGATGCCTTGTTGCGAGCGCAGGGCGCGACACGGATCGAGGAAATCTCACCCCGGCTGTTTCTTGCCGACTTTGCCGATGCGGCTGATCGTACGCGGGCCGAACGCGCGCTAAGCGCATCGCTACAGGTGGAATACGCGGAAGCCAATCGCGTTGTGAGCCGGCCGCGCACGCCTTGATGTCGGCAAAACCGCGCATTCTGCTGGCCTGGGAGCTGGGCGGCGCACTCGGGCATGTCACCAAGTTCATGTTGCTGACCGAGCGGCTGCAAGCGTTGGGGTTCGAAATCTGGGTCGCCAGCCAGAATCTGACCAGTGCTGAAGCCACGTTAGGTCCACTCGGCGTGCGGCTGGTGCAATCGCCTGTCTGGTTGTCTGGCCCCGGCAATATCCCGGAACCAATCAATTACGCCGGCATCCTCGCCCGCAAGGGGTGGCTGAGTGCCTCAGGCCTTACCGGTTTGGCGCGGGGCTGGCGCAATCTGGTCGATGCCATCGCACCCTGTCTGATCGTCGCCAATCATGCGCCCAGCTTGCTGCTTGCCCTGCGCGGTGGCGATGTGCCTGTTGTGTTTGCCGATTCACCGTTCGGTATTCCACCCCTGGCGCAGCCATTTCCCAACATGCGTTACTGGCAGGGTTCGGAACTGCTGCCGGTGATGCATGAGGTGGAAGCGCGTGTGCTGGCGACCGCCAACCAGACGTTGGTCAGCTTGCGCATGACGCCATTGGAGCGCCTGTCGGATCTGTTCCAGAACGTTGACACCTGTCTGCTGGGTTTGCCGCTACTGGACCACTATCCGGAACGGGGTCCGGCTGACTACTTTGGTCCGCTGTATGCGCAGAACTGGGGCGAGTCGCCAGTCTGGCCTGATGGGCAGGGCAAACGTGTTTTCGTTTACCTCAACAGCAGGCATGCCATGTTGGAGCCGGTGCTGAATCAGTTGGCCAGAATGCCTTGCCGGGTTCTCGCCTACGCAGCAGACCTGCCGGAAGACGTGGCGGCTAGATTGAGCAAACCCAATATCGCTCTACGCACGCACCCGCAAAACATGGCCGCAGTGTTGGCCAACGCGGATTGGGTCATTCACCATGCCGGCAATGGTCTGGGCTGCCAGGCGTTGTTGGCTGGCGTGCCGTTACTGATGCTGCCCAACCATCTGGAACAGTCGATGTTTGCCGTGCGTGTGGGAGAACTCAGAGTCGGGAAAGTCTTGCCCAATGACGCGCGTTTGATTGGCGCGGCCTTGCAGCAAGCCTTGGCTGACGAAGCTTATGCCGAGCGGGCCAGGCGCTTTGCCGAGCAGCACGCCGGTTATTCCGTGTCGGCTACGCTGGACCGGCTGGTTGCGTTTTGCCTGGCGAAGATTGATGTTGCTTAAAAGCCTATGTTCAGATTTTCTGATCCCGGCCGCGTTTGGGTGGTGAATTCCGGATACTCGCGTGGCACGAAAAAAATCGTAGGATGGGCCAAGCGTAGCGGGCCCATCAATGCAGTGAGCGTGATGGGCCCGCTGCGCTTGGCCCATCCTACAGACTGCCGCATTCAGCGTTGAGTGAATACCAGAACCCAGGTGCCGTTTGCATCCGGCCTGCCCAGCAAACTGAGCAACGGGCGATAGATCTGGCCGCCCTCCGCCGGCGGCGGTGTCAAACGGAGTGTTCCCCGCAATTCCTTGCCCGGCAGATATTCTGCGTTGCCGTTCATGCTCAGCGGGCCTTGCAGGGTTTGCACATCAATCAGCATGCGGCGGCCGTCCGGGTCGGCATTGAATTTCGCCCGGTAATCGCCCAGAGGCGCGGCGACGAGGGCACTTTTCGCGTTTTGCCAATCAACTCGGCCACTGCCATGAATACGTTTGCGCGTCAGCGACAAGCTGTCCACATCAAGCAACACATTGCCCTGGGGTTGCAACAAACTCAGCGGACGTGAAACGAAACCCAGCAAGGCGGCATCGACGCTGCCGCGCAGATTGTTCAGCACCAGGTTGTTGCGTCCCAGCATGGCGCTGCCATGGATGGTGCTGACGGCACGGCCGAGTTGAAAATCGAAGCCGATGCGGCCATCCAGCAGTTCACCCGGCCGCCACTGCCAGTCCAGCCGACCGAGATCGATACGGTCGGATTCGGCTTGCCAGATGACTTTGCGCACGCTGCCGTTCCAGGCGAAACCACTGGCCTGATGCAACTGGATCGGGCTCTCGGCAGGCACGCGCGCCACCAGCCAGGCTAGCGGCGTTTGCAGGGTCAGGAAGAGCAGATAGAAGAACAGGCCCGCTGCGATCAATTTGCCGCGCAGACGCGGCTGCACTGGCACCGCATTCAAGATGCGGTCCTCGCCAAGGTCGCCTTGATCCGGACCTGCCCGGCCATGGGCAGTGATTCGACCTTGCAACTGGCGAGGCTGACGCCCTGCACGCCGAGTTCGCCCAGCCAGCGCACCCAGGCATCGAAAGCGACTGCTTCCAGATTGACCAACAAACGGTCATTGCCCTGCGCGGTCATTGCACCGGGCACATCGGGCAAGCCGAAACGCGCTGCTGCCTGGCGTGCCGTGACTTCCAGATTACTGCCGGATCGGATCGGCGCCTGCCCGCGCAAACGTTTGATCTCCTCGCTATCGGCGCGCAGTTGTGCCAGTTCGCCGCGCAGTTGTTCGACACGGATCGCCAGGCGAGCGCGCTCGGCCTGGACCGGTTGCCAGACATAAAGATAGAGGCCAACCGGCAGAATGACGAACAGGCCGACGGCGATGAGATTGCGTTCACGGCTGGCGAGTCCATCCCAGTAGGTTTGCAGACGGGCGGAATAACTCATGGCTGGCTCCTTTCCAGGGTGACGGACTGGTTGCCGGATTCGCCTTGCGAAGTCATCTGATAGCCCTGTGTGGCGAGTGCGGCTTGCAAGCCATTCATATCGGTGGCCAGCGGCTGAACCAGGGTGAGTCGGCTGTTTTCATAGCTCAATTGATTGACGCCGCTGACCTGGCCGGCGATGGCGTTGACCGCATGCAGGAAGTCGCCGTTCTCGACATAACCGCGCGCGCGTCGCAGATCGGCCAGCTGTCGCCGCATTTGCAAGGAGGGATCGACGATGGCCTGGGTTTGCGGGAAAGTCTCCTGAAACACCTGCCGCATTTCGGCGCGCAGTTGGCTGTTTTCGTGTGACAAGCGGGCCCAGTCGGCCAGCGTGCCCAATACATGGACCGCCAAAGCGGCAGCGGCAATGCCGGCGGCAAGACGATATTTCGCAAGATGCTGGCGGCTGACCAGATCGGCAAACCAGCCGCTGCTGCCCCGCCGCCGCGAGGCGTAAGGCCCTTGCAGCAGATTGATGGCGGGCGGTAGCGGGTCGGCACGCAGAGATTGCAGCAGCACCGGGCAATCGAGCTGGCGACTCCAGGCTGCGGCATCCACATCGACTTCCGCTTCGAGCACGATGCCGCCGGGGAGGCTGCCTGACGTTGCAGGTTGCCGTCGCGCTTCTGCCAATGCCAGTTGCAGTGCCAGCGGCGGCGTTTCCGCGTCGCCATCGTCGAGCGCGAATCCGGCGCTGGCAGCGGAGCGGACAAAGCCGGCATGGCCGCGCCAGCGTGCGCACCAATGCCCCTCGGCGACTTCCGCAACCGCCGACCAGAGCAGCGTCTCGGGAATTGCCCCGAAGGGTTCGATGCCATGCCGCCGGCACAGCGCCAGCGCCTGTTCCAGCCAGGCGATGTCGATGACCGCAACCGGGTGAACATCAGGCACCCGCGCTTTGCCAAGGGCCACATGCACCTGCGTCGGATCCAGCATCAACTGATCTTCCAGCGCATTGCCCAAGGCGCCGTTCAACTGTCGCAACGCGCGGCGTGACAGGGTCAGGCTGCTGAGCAAAACGCGGCCGGCCGGCAACGCCAGCCAGATTTCATCGACGTTGGGCAGGTTCACCGCAGTTGCCGACAGACCCTGCTCTGACTGGGCGCCGGGTTCCACGCCTGGCAAACGCCAGGCAATGCCATCCAGGCTTTCCGGCAGTGGATCAGGTAGGGAAATGAACAGACGTTTCACGAAATACCTCGAAAGGGGCTCGCTGGAGTTAAACGGATCAACGCTGCTGCATCCATAGCAACAGCGGCCAATTCTGCCCTTGGCGCTGATAAAGCGCCAAATGTCGTTGCCGCACACGACCAAATTCAACGCTGAGATCGACCTGGAAGAAGTCGCTGCTGACGCTAAGCAGGCTTTCCTGCAAACCCAATGCCTGGGCTGGACTCAGCTTGCCACGAAATTCAGCCAGCGTCTGACTGCCATTGCCACGTTCGGCCACCCATTTGCGGGCATCGTCCAGGCTGTAGCCGGGGATGACGGCAGCCAGCACTTCTGGGCTGGCGGTATTGATGTTGACCGGTGTCGGGGTTGGCAGCACGCAGACATGGGGGGCCAGTTTATCCACCATGTCCGGCTCGAAGCCTCGCACCAACAGCAATTCGGACAGATCGACGAGGCCGCGATTCGCCGTGAAATAGGGCTGCGGCAGCGCCAGGTAATACGCATCTTCGGCGCCATCGGCGCTGTAAACGAGGCTGTCCGGGTCAAGCCAATCAACCAGCGGATCGACCAACGTGGCGGGTAATTCGAGGCTGACCAGCAAACGCTGCAAAGCGGCAATGTCGATGCCGCTGATCTGGTTGCCACGCACCAGATTGTTGAGATTGAAACGGGCCTGTTGATCGCTGAGTCCGCCCGCGACGCGCCCGCGTTCCACCGGCAATACAACTTGCTGCGCCCACGCTTCGCCGAGATGGTCGATCTGATTCTTGCGCTTGTCTTCAACCAGAATGACGCCCGCCCAGTCGAAGCCGGCGCGAGCTACCGCCGCCGCTTGAGCGGCATCGCGCAGGTTTTCCACCTGGCGTGTCCAGACCTGCTGCCGCCAGGCAACAAAGCTGGCCACCGTGGTTGCCAGCGCGACAATCAGAATCACCGTGATCAGCGCAATGCCGCGTTGTTGCTGATGTTTTTGCCTAATGCGCATACCAACGCATACCCTTAATACGCATACCAACGGGTCAGTGCTTCCCCCGACTCCAGCTTCAACACCACTTTCACCGCCGATGGCTGGCTCAAACCGGCGACAGGCGGCCAACGCAAGTGCCAGATGCCGTCTTTGTCGCGATAGGAGAATTCCAGGCTGGCTACTCGTTCAAGCAGCACGGCGACATCCGGTGTGGCGCGCGGATCGCTGTCCAATGCCGGCCAGCGCAGCCATTCCACTTTGCTTTCACGCAGCCGGTAAGCCACGCGTTCAGGCGGCGATCTACCGGCATCAGCGGCGCCGAGACGGGTCAATTCAAGCTGCGCCGCGTACTCGCTGATGACGTTCGGTTCGCCCAGAAATGCGGCTTGTGGCGCGCTGCCGCGCAGCCGCACCGGGCGCTCGATGAAGGCGGACAAGTCGCGCTCCAGCCGCACCCAGAACAGCGCCACCGAACGCCATTGGCGGTTCTCGTCATCCAGCCGCGCCCGCGCTTTTAGCACAGCGTCAAGGCCGGAATAGGCGGCCATGCCGAGCAGCGCGAAGATGGTCACCGCGACCAGCACTTCCAGCAGAGTGAAACCGCGCGCGTGGTTCATCCTGGAAGCCGCTGTCGGCAATGTATGTGGTGACTTTTCATTGCGCGCCTGACTGATGTAGGTGCGAATTTATTCGCACGCAAGCGGTTGTTTGTGCGAATAAATTCGCACCTACGGTCGGATCCACTGCGGTTTCGTGGTTCATCGCTTCACCAGATAGCCCACCAGTATCGCCAGCGCGTGGTCACTCTCGGCCGCTGCGGTAACCCGGATCTCAACGCGTTCGACAAAGGGATTGGGCGTGCTGCTGATGTCACTCTTCCAGTGAAACACGATGCCAGCCTGGGCTTCTTCGCCGCGCGTCTCGCCGGTGGGCGGCAACACCCGCAGGGCGCGCAATTCGGCCAGGCGGTTATCCGCCACCCAACTCGCCAGCAGGCGTTGCTTGAGTTCGAACGCGTTATCCAGCGAGCCGGAAACGGCACGTTGCACGGCGGCCAGCGCAATCGCCAGGATGGCCAGTGCGACCAGCATTTCGATCAGCGTGAAGCCGCTGGACGAGCGCTTGGGTTGAGCGATGCGCTTCATTCCTCGCCAACCTCGTCGCCAACCTCGTCGGTATCGTCTTCCACCCGCAGATTGCCGATCGCATCCGACACCACCTGGACGCGCAGATCGTTCAGCGCCAGCAGCACGGAAAACGGCGGATGCATGCCGGAGGGCGAAAAGACGACACGTTCCGGCTGTGTTTCGGAACGGGACAAGATGCGCTGCCGGATGCGCACTTCGGCGATCTGGATCTCGGCCTGCATTTTGCGGGCGCTGAACAACTCATCGCCGGGACGCAACCGCCAGCGAATTTCGGACGACAACGCCGGCATTTGCCGTACGGCATCTTCACTTGCCGCGACCTCATCGCGCTCCCAGAAGGCGTAGCCATCAGCACTGAACGACACCGCCAATGGTGCACCGCTGGTCACCGATTCATCCGCCAGCGCGGTGAGCAACGCAGCCAGCCGTTCACCTTCATTGCGCAGCCGCCGCGCATCATCGGAAAACAGATTGAGCTGAATCGAAGCCACGATGACGCCCACCACAACCATCACCACCAGCAACTCGATCAGCGTGAATCCGTGGCAGGGATTGCGCTGAATGTGACGGGGAGTTGAGGGAGGCGTGTCCACGCAAGCGGGCAGCGATGTGCTTGCGTACTTCACCCGTCAATCAAACTCAGAGATTCCAGGAGCCGACATCCGCGCCCTCTGCCTCACCGCCGGATTCACGGTCGGAGCCGAAGGAGAACACGTCGATTTCGCCATGCACACCCGGATTCAGATACTGGTAAGGCGAACCCCAGGGGTCTTTCGGCAGACGGTCGAGATAGCCGCCACCCTTCCAGTTTGGCGGCAGCGGTTCCGTCGTTGGCTTGCTGACCAGTGCATTCAGACCTTGCTCGGTACTGGGATAACGGAAGTTATCCAATCGATACAGTTTCAATGCCTGCAGCAGCGAGGCGATATCCTGTTTGGCCGCGACCTGACGCGCTTCGTCCGGCCGGCTCATGACCTTCGGCACGACCAAGGCGGCGAGGACACCAAGAATCACCACGACAATCATGATTTCCAGCAAGGTAAAGCCGCTGGCGCGCGACATGTTGTTTCGCATCTGCATGTTTTCCAGGAAGGTTGGATGGGAAGAAATAATGCAAGCCGCGATTCTATCGCGGCAAGGTTGCATTATTGATCGATCCTGAAGCCTGGCTGGTTTGGCTTTCCGTGCTTCGCCCAATCGTTCGTAGAGGCCGGCAATGGCTTGGTGTAACGATTCAGCTCACCTCGTCCGTGATTCTCTCTTTTGCGGGAATGATGGGGGTTTCAATAGTCACCTGAGGCGTTACGAAGGCGTACCGTTTTCAACCGACAATCCAGCCTTCGCTCATGCCGCTTCTGGAATTTGCATCGTTTAACCTGGGTTTAACCCCCGTGTCATTACCCAAATCAGGGAAAATTGCGTATTCCGTTTTGTTGCACTTTGTTGGATTGAATCCGTAGATGTCGTTGTCTCCATTGCCAAACAGCGCCACGCAAGCGGGCGATGCCCAGGTCAATCGCGTTGTCATTCTGCTTGCCTGCGCCGCCTTCGCCAGTTCCGTTGCCTTGCGACTGTGCGATCCGATCTTGCCGGCATTGGCCGATGAGTTTGGTCGCACCGTGGGCCAGGCGGCCGTGGTGATTACCACCACCAGCATTGCTTACGGCGTGCTGCAACTGGTGTTCGGCCCGCTGGGCGACCATTTCGGCAAACTCAAGGTTGTCACGCTGGCCTGTCTCGCTTCCACACTGGGCGCCCTTGCCTGCGCCGTCAGCCCCAGCCTGGAACTGCTGGCGCTGGCGCGCGGTTTGAATGGCGCCACCACCGCCGCATTGATTCCGCTGTCACTCGCCTGGATCGGCGATAACGTCAGCCTGGAACATCGACAGGCGACGCTGGCGCGCTTCATGTCCGGACAAATCATCGGCCTGGTCAGCGGCCAGGCGATCGCCGGTTTTTGTGCGGATCACTTCGGCTGGCGTTGGGCCTTTGTGTTGCTGGCGGGCATTTACCTGGTGGTCGGCCTTCTTTTGTTCGCCGCCTTGCGCGGCCAGCATGCGGTATCGAGTGCAGCACAACCGCATTTGCCGGGGCGCTATCGGCAAGTGCTGGGCAATCCGCATGGACGTTTCATCCTGGCCATGATCTGCCTGGAAGCCATCGCCACATTTGGCGTCATGGCCTTCATCCCGGCCTACCTGCACGAACGTTTCGGCATTTCCCTGTTCCATTCCGGCGTCATCGTCGCCACGGTTGGCTTGGGCGGACTCGGATACACCTTGTTCGCCCGCCGCTGGGTGCAAACCCTGGGCACGGCGCGTCTGGCGCGCAGCGGTGGCGCGCTGCTCGGCCTGGCGTTTCTGTTATTGGCGTTGGGCTCGGCATGGGGCTGGGCCGTGTTGGCGTGCGGACTGCTCGGGCTCGGGTTTTATCAACTCCACAATACCTTGCAAACGCTCGCCACCCAGATGGCGCCGGCGGCGCGGGGCACAGCGCTGTCCTTGTTCGCGTTCTGTTTTTTCCTGGGCCAGGCGGTTGGCGTCAGCGTCGGCGCCCTGGTGGTCGATCAATTCGGCGCGGCCTGGCTGTTCGCCGCCTCGGCGCTGATCCTGCCACTGACCGGCGTGTTATTGGCACGCGATATCAAGGCGAGAAGTCAACCGGCCGCAGCTTGAAATCGGGCCGAATCAATGTTCAGGCGAGATCAAAGCTGCAACGTCGCATCTTCAATCAGCACCTTGTAGACATAGCCGGCGCCGAAATCCTTGTCGGTCCGAACGGTGCCTTTCACCGTCACCACATCCGACACTTTCGCGGTTTGCGAGGTCGTCACGAGGATGTCGTTGCTGCTGTCGGCTGCGGAACCGGTGCCATCGCGCAGATGCAGCCAGTTCTTGCCCATGATGCCGGCGTTGTACTTCACCACTTTTGCGCGCAGCAGCACCGGCTTGTCTTTCAGCGCGCCGCCCTTGGCGTGGATTTCAGCCACTGTGCGGGCATTCGCGCCGCTGGCCTTGGCCACCCGCACCACCTGATTTTGCGGTGCGCTGGCGACGCCTTTGTGCGCCGTCTTCATATCCATGCCAGCGCCAGATGCGGCAGTGTTACTGTTCGCCAGATTGCCGAAGATGATTTTCTTGAATGTTCTCTGCATGGCTTTGCTCTCGAAGTCATGCATCAGCATGGCCTTTTCGATCGTCACCTCGGCGCCTGGGTTGACGCGCGCCCGGTTCACCGCAGCCCAGGTATCCCCATCTTTGGTTTTCAGTCGCAGGTAGGTGTAGCTCGGTACATCCCGAACTTCCAGCACGATGCCTTTGACGGTGAGGGAGTCTGAATTAACGGTAGCTGAAGCGGGCGCGGAGGAAAGCAGAAATGAAAAAGCAAGCAGGCAAGTCGCGACAGGGGAAAGCTTGAAATGGGCAGGCATGGTTTTTGAATACTCCGGTGAGCTGAAAATCGAAGTGAAACAGGTAGGTTAAAAACACCGCAGTGGCGGTGTCAGGTCAGTGAGAGAAACGTTGAATCACCCCTTCTCCTCGCCATACTTCTTCAACTTCCGCCACAACGACACCCTGTCGATACCCAGCATCTGGGCGGCCAGGGTCTGGTTGCCATGGGCTTCTTCCAGCACCCAGAGAATGTAGTTGCGCTCGTGTTCTTCCAGAGGAACTACGCGGCCGTCGCGGCGGCGGAAGGCACGGATCGAAAGGTCACGCAGATCGTCGGGCAGGTGGGTGGCTTCCAAGGTGTCGCCCTGGCAGATCGCGACGCCGCGTTCGATGATGTTTTCCAGTTCGCGCACGTTGCCGGGGAAGTCGTAGGCTTTGAGCAGGGCAAGCGCGTCTTCGGAAATTGCAACAACCGACTTGCCCATGACCGGCGCGGCGCGGTCAAGGAAGTGCTGGGCGAGAAGCGGAATATCCTCGCGCCGGGCAGACAGCGGCGGGATGTGCAGGTTGACGACGTTCAGGCGGTAGTAGAGGTCTTGCCGAAAGCGTCCTTCGGCGACCCAGTCTTTCATGTTGCGGTTGCTGGCGGCGATGAAGCGGACATCGACTTTCACCGGTCTGGTGCCGCCTATCGGTAGCGCCTCCTTTTCCTGGATGGCGCGCAGCAATTTGACCTGCATGGCGGATGACATTTCGGTGACTTCGTCGAGGAACAAGGTACCGCCATCGGCGGCGACCAGCAGGCCGGTTTTGCCGATGGCGCCGGTGAACGCGCCCTTTTCATGGCCGAACAGTTCGTTGGCCAGCAGTTCCTCGTTGAATGCGCCGCAGTTGACCGCCAGAAAAGGGCCGCCATTGTGGTCAACCCGGCGGCCGTCGTGGTCGTGCAGACAGCGTGCGAACAATTCCTTGCCGGTGCCGGATTCGCCGGTAATCAGCACGTTGCAACCGGTTGGGGCCACTTGACGCGCCATTTCCAGAAGCTTCTGCATATCGCCATCGCGGGTGATGACACGATGGCTGTGGAGTTTTGTGTTGTCGGTTGATTTGTCGGGCTGCATGGGCAAAGTGTAACAGCGGTGTTGCAATCTGAAACGGTTTGATGAACAGGCTTTGAGTCACATAGTCGTAATTTCAGTGTGTTAGCAGAATTTTTCGATTGGCATGTTTGCTGCTAATGCCTTAGCCGATTCTTTAAGTGCCATTGCCTAGTCCAACTCCATGAAACGCCGCATCGTCGTCGCCCTGCGTCCGGTCTCGCCGGTGGAGCGCCTGTTTAAAGTGGGCGCCGCGCTGTGTCGGCGCATGGAGGCTGAGCTGGAAGTGCTGGCCGACCCGATGCGGCCGGACTGGGCCGAGATTGAAGCGCGCCTGGCCGCGTTGGAAAAGGACGGCGTCGATTGCCGACTGACGCCCGCCCCTGGGTTGGATGCCAAACATGTGGTTGAACACGCGCGCCGTCACGAATGTGTCACTTCAGTCGTTGTTGGCCGTCCCGCAGCCTGGGCCGGCGAGGGTCACGTCGATCCCTGGAGCAAGCTGGAATGTCCGTTGGTGGCGGCGTCAGACCATCCGGATTTGCCGCAGGAGCTTTAAGTCCATAGCCGGCCCGATAACCGAAATAAATTTGTCCCCTTTTTTACCCTTGCCGAAGGTCGCCGACCCGACGCGTTTTCTTGGAGTACATCATGAGCAGCAATAGCAGCAGTCTGGGCAAGACCGTGTTTTGGGGGGCGATGACCGCTGCCCTCTACGCGTTCCTGTTCATTTACGCCGACGAATTCGTGCGGTTGGCCCATACCACGGTGGATGCCTGTGTCGTGCAGACGGGTTCAGGCGTCGATTACTACAACATGGCAACGCCTGAACTGTGCGCAGAAAAGGCGGGCTCGATGATGGATGGCATCTGGTGGTACGTCTTCGCGCCAATCGCGATGGCTTTCGCGCTGTCCTACACGCACGGCATTTTCACGGGCCTGTTCTGGGACGTGGTCGGCCTCAAAGCTAAGAAATAAGGAAAACAACATGGAACTCTTCAACTTCATCGAACTGGATATCACCACTTCGATCATTCTGATTCTGGTCGGCTTTGTTGGCGGCATGGTGTCCGGCTTCATCGGCTCTGGCGGCGCTTTTGTACTGACTCCGGCGATGATGACGCTCGGCGCACCCGGCATGGTCGCGGTGGCGACCAACATCTGTCATAAATTTCCCAAGGCGCTGGTCGGCGCGGTCAAGCGCAACAAATACGGTCAGGTGGACGTGAAACTGGGCCTGGTGCTGGGCCTGTTCGCCGAAGCCGGTGTGCTGTTCGGCAAGCATGTGATGACCGATATCAAGCACGCTTTCGGCGCGGTTGGTACTGATCTTTATGTCTCTGTAATGTTCATCATCACGCTGGCCATCGTCGGCACCTTCGTGTTCAAGGACTATCGCAAGCTGAAGAACATGAGCGACGAGGAGCAGGACAATGTTGGCCTGACCAAGTTGGCGAAGTGGGTGCAGTCGGTGCGTATCCCCGGCACGATGATTTACTCGCACGCGGCCAAGTCGGAACTGTCCGTGCTGTTCCTGGTGCCCATTGGTTTCGCAACCGGCTTTCTGGCTTCCGCCATCGCCGTCGGCGGCTTCGTCGGCGTGCCGGCGATGATCTACATCCTGGGCGTGCCGGCGATCATGGCTTCCGCGACGGAGCTGGTAATCGCCTTCGTCATGGGCCTGGGCGGCACCATCTTCTATGGTCTTGAAGGCGCGGTGGACATTCGCATGGCGATGCTGATTCTGTTTGGTTCTCTGTTTGGTATTCAGATCGGCGCCATCGGCACCACCTATGTGAAGGATTACCAGGTCAAGTTCACTATGGCTGTCATCATGCTGACTGTGTTGTTCTCACGTTTCTTCTACATTCCGGGCTATCTCGGCAAAATGGGCATGATGGAGCCGCTGGCCGCCGATACCCAACAGATCTTGAAATGGATTGGTGATGGCGTGTTGTTCCTGGCGTTGTTCCTGGGCGCTTACACAGTCATTGCCGCCTTGCTCAAGGGCATGAAAGAGCACAAGGCGAGACAGGCGGTGAGCGCGCGTAACACGATGTCCGACTAACGAAGGAGGAGCAGCCATGACCAATCAGACCTTATCCGAACAGGGCACGCTGACCAGCGTGATGATCGCCACCGACGGTTCCGAGTATTCGGACGGCGCCATTCGTACCGGACTCGCGCTGGCGCAGGCGCGCGGTGCCCGCCTGACCGGTTTTTCGGTATCCATCTACAACCCGGAATACAGCACGCTGGTGCCGAATCTGGGTGAAGAGGCGGAGAAGCGCGCGCGCCAGGCGTTGCAGGGCTTTATTGAAGCCGCCGGCGAGTCGGCGACGACGCTGACCCTGGAAGCGTCCGACCCGGCGCAGGGCATTGTCGAAGGCTCGCAACAGGCCAAAGCTGATGTCATCGTCATGGGCCGCCGTGGCAAGCGCGGCATGGCGCGCATGATGGTGGGCGATGCCACGGTGAAGGTGATCGGCCAGGCCGATTGCGCCGTGTTGGTCTGCCCGCGTGCGGCGCGGCTGTGGGAAAAACGCATTCTGCTGGCCACCGACGGCTCGCCGCATAGCGAGGCGGCCGCGGGTACCGCCGGCCATTTCGCTAAACAGGCCGGTTTGCCGGTGACCGTGGTTTCAGTGGTCACCAGCAGCCACAGCAAGGCGCGCCGGCAGGAAGCCGAGCAAGCCGTCGCCGGCAAGGTCGAGCGCTTGAAGGCGATGGGTGTCGATGTCGAGGGCAAGATTGTCGAGGGACGTCCGGATGAAGCGATCGTCAAGGCGGCGGAAGATGTCGCCGCTGATCTGATCGTCATGGGCAGCCATGGACGCACCGGTTTGGCCAAAGTGCTGCTGGGCAGCGTGGCGGAACGGGTGATCGGCCAAGCGAGTTGTCCTGTATTGGTGGTCAAGCCGTAAAGACAGGCTCTCCCAAACGAGGCCGTGCGGGATAATCTCGCACGGCTTTTTTTTGGGAGTACGCCATGATTCGTAGAAATCCCTCCGGTCACCTGCCGGTGGTGCATGACACCGCTTTTGTCGACCCCACCGCGATCCTGTGCGGCAAAGTCATCGTCAATGAAAACGTCTTCATCGGACCCTACGCGGTGATTCGCGCCGACGAAGTTGATGACAATGGCGACATGGAGGCGATCGTCATCGGCGCCGATTCGAATATCCAGGATGGAGTCGTCATCCACTGCAAGGCGGGCGGCGGCGTGGTGATCGGCCAGGGCACTTCGATCGCGCATCGTTCCATCGTGCATGGGCCATGCACGGTTGGTGACAACGTCTTCATCGGATTCAATTCGGTGCTCTACAACTGCACTGTCGGCGATGGTTCGGTGGTGCGCCACAATGCCGTGGTCGAAGGCTGTTCGGTGCCGCCCGGCTTTTATATTCCGTCCACCACCAACATCCATTCCGACGCCGAACTGGCCAAAATCGAGCCGGTGACACTGGATCAGGCCGGATTCTCGGAAAGCGTGGCGCAGGCCAACAACGAACTGGTCAGAGGTTACAAGCGGATTCGCAACGAGTTCTGAGCCATGTTCGAGCCCGTCATCCTTCCTGTGCAACTTGCCTGGGGGATCGTGCTGTTCTGGCTTGCCCTGGGTTTTTCCAGCCTGTTCACGCAACAGACGCCGCGTCTGCGCGGTTTGATCTTCCCCCTCGGCGCACTGGCGGCGCTGTGTCTGGCTGGCGTCGGGGTCATCGGCTTGATCGACCCGGCATCCGCCATCGTGCTGCCGATCGGCCTGCCTGATCTGCCCTTCCACTTGCGCCTGGATGCGCTGTCGGCGTTCTTCCTGGTCTTGCTTGGCGGCTCGGCGTTCGGCGTGACGGTGTATTCGATCGGCTATTTCAAGGACATGGAACGCGGTTCGCTGGCCTTGCTGGCGTTCTGGTATCACCTGTTCCTGGCTGGCATGACCCTGGTGCTGTTGGCCGACGATGCCTATGCGTTCATGGTGGCCTGGGAAGTCATGGCGCTGTCATCGTATTTCCTGGTCACCACTGATCACGACATTCCCGATATCCGCCGCGCCGGTTTTCTCTACCTGTTGATCGCCCACGTCGGCGCGATCGCCCTGTTGCTCTGCTTTGGCGTGTTGCAGGGTGGTGGTCTGGAAGCTTCCGGCGATTTCACCTTCGCCAGCATGAGGCTTGCCGAAATGACCCCATTCTGGGGTTCGGTGGTGTTCCTGCTCGCGCTGTTCGGTTTTGGCGCCAAAGCCGGTCTGGTGCCGCTGCATGTCTGGCTGCCGGAAGCCCACCCGGCGGCACCGTCGCCGGTATCGGCGCTGATGTCCGGCGTCATGCTGAAGACCGCGATCTACGGTTTGCTGCGTGTCACCTTCGATCTGCTCAACGTGCAGCAGGGCTGGTGGGGTACGCTGGCGCTGACGCTGGGCCTGCTGACCGCGCTGTACGGCGTCATCTTTGCCGCCGTGCAGTCGGACATGAAACGCCTGCTGGCTTGGTCATCCATCGAAAACATCGGTGTCATCGTCGCCGCCTTCGGCCTGACGCTGATTTTCTACACCGACGGCAAGGGTGCGTTGGCTGCGCTGACCATGACCGCGCTGCTGTATCACGCGCTCAACCATGCCTTCTTCAAGGGGCTGCTGTTCATCGGCACCGGCTCCGTGCTGCACGCCACCGGCTCGCGTCACATGGGGCATCTGGGCGGCCTGATGCGCTTCATGCCGTGGACCGCCTGGCTGACGCTGATCGGCGCGCTGGCGATTGCCGGCTTGCCGCCGCTGAACGGCTTCGTTTCGGAATGGCTGCTGTTGCAAGCCTTCCTGCTTACGCCCGGTCTCAACCAGCCGTATCTGAATATGGTGATTCCGGTCGCCGCCGCCTCGGTGGCGCTGGCTGCCGCGCTGGCCGCTTATGTGATGGTCAAGTTTTTCGGCGTGGTGTTCCTCGGCCAGCCGCGCGATGCCAAGTTGAATCACGCACATGAAGCCAGTTGGCCGGAACGCCTGGGCATGATCTGGCTGGCTGCAGGTTGCGTCCTGCTCGGTCTGTTCCCGACCCAGGTCATCGGCTGGATGGCGCCGGTGGTTCAACTATTGACCGGTCAGACCCTGATCAATGATGGCAATTGGATACTGTTGGCGCCGGTCGATGCGGCAAGGGCCAGCTATGCGCCGTTGATCTTTTTCGGCGTGCTGTTGGTGACGGTGTTGTTGGTATTCATTTGGGTGCGTCGGATTTATCACGGTCGCGTGCGGCGTGCCGATGCGTGGGATTGCGGTTACCCGGAGCAGACCTCGCGCATGCAGGACACCGCCGAAGGCTTCGGTCAACCGATCCGGCATATTTTTGAAATGTTCATGCGGGTGGAAAGGGAGGAGCCGGATCCGTTCGATCGGCATCCGCGCCACACCAGCGCCTCACTCGATAAGATCTGGTTCATCGTCTATCTGCCCATCGCACGACTTGCCGGCTGGATTTCAGACCAGGCCGGCCGTCTTCAGCATGGCCGCATCCAGTGGTATCTGATCTACAGCTTTGCCACGCTGATCTTCCTGCTTGTTTTGTGACACGGTGACCTTCATGCGAAACAACGCCATTTTCGTAGGGTGCGCCATGCGCACCATCAACTGGAGCGGTGCGCATGGCGCACCCTACGAGTGCAAACCATGACCGCCGGCATCCTTTTGCAAATCGCCCAGACTCTGCTCGCCATCCTGCTGGCGCCGTTGCTGCTGGGCTGGGTCAATCAATGTCGCGCCTGGCTGCAAGGGCGTGGCGCGCCACCGATCACCCAGCCGTATCGCAGCATCCGCAAGCTGTTTCACAAGGATGCGGTGATTGCGCACAACGCTTCACCCTTGTTCCGCTTCGCGCCCTACATGATCTTCGCCTGCATGGCGCTGGCCGCCGGCATCGTGCCCATGATCGTCAACGACCTGCCGTTCTCGCCCGCAGCCGACGCCATCGCGCTGGTCGGCGTGTTTGCGCTGGCGCGGGTGTTTCTGGCGCTGGCGGCGATGGACATCGGCACGTCGTTCGGCACCCTAGGCGCGCGCCGCGAAATGCTGGTCGCCTTCCTCGCCGAACCGGCGTTGCTGATGGTGTTCTTCACCGCCAGCCTGATCTCGCAATCGACCGAGTTGCCGCACATCGTCGAAACCCTGGCGCACAGCGAGTTCGCGATCTATCCCAGCCTGGCCTTCGCGGCGGTGGCGTTCTGGATGATCTCGGTGGCGGAAAACGCCCGCATTCCGGTGGACAACCCGACCACCCACCTGGAACTGACGATGATCCATGAGGCGATGATCCTGGAATATTCGGCGCGCCATCTGGCGCTGATCGAATGGGCGGTAGCACTCAAGCTGTTTACTTACTCCGCGCTCGGCATCGCGCTGTTCCTGCCCTGGGGCATTGCAGCGGCGGGTGATTGGGGCGCGTTGCCGCTGGCGGTGCTGGCGCTGTTCGCCAAGATGGCAGGCGGTGGATTCCTGCTGGCGTTCATGGAAGCCATCAGCGCCAAGCTGCGTCTGTTCCGGGTGCCGGAATATCTCGGTACCGCATTTCTGTTGGCGGTGCTCGGCATGCTGATTCATTTTTTGCTGGAGGTCTGAGATGGACCGCATGCGTAGGGTGCGCCATGCGCACACATTCACCTGCGGTGCGCATGGCGCACCCTACCGGAGACTGAGATGAGCCTCACCTACCACCTGCAAGTCGTCAATCTGCTCGCCGCGTTGCTGCTGTTGATCTCGTTCGCGATGCTGTCGCAGCGCCGCATCGTCGGTCTGGTGACGCTGTTCGCCTGGCAGGGTGCGGCGCTGTCGCTGTCCACCGCCATCGTCGCCTGGTCCACCGACCAGCACCATTTGTATTACTCGGCTGCGCTGACCCTGGCTTTGAAAGTGATTGCGATGCCCTGGTTCTTCTACCGGCTGGTGAAGAAGTTGGATGTGGACCGTGACGTTGAACCGATGATCAACATCCCGACCACGATGCTGATCGGCATCGCACTGGTGATCTTCTCCTTCAACCTGGCTTTGCCGATATCAGAGCTGTCCGGCACCGTGATGCGCTCGACGTTGGGGATTGCGATGGCCTGCGTGCTGCTGGCGTTCCTGATGATGATCACGCGGCGAAATGCGATCCCGCAGGTGATTGGTTTCCTGGCGATGGAAAACGGCCTCTTCTTCGCCGCCACCAGTGCGACCTACGGCATGCCGCTGGTGGTCGAGCTTGGCGTCGCGCTGGATGTGCTGATCGGCGTCTTCGTGCTGGGCATCTTCTTCTTCCAGATTCGCGAGACGTTCGACTCGCTCGATCTGAAACACATGGAAAAGCTGAAAGAGCGATAAAAAAAGATCGATAAAGGAAAAATCGTTTCATGGAAATCTACTGGCTACTTGGTATCCCGCTTCTGGGCGGCATCGTTCTGGCGTTCTGGGGCAATAGCCGCTCGGCGCCGGAAGTCAACGCGCTGTTCAGCTTTCTTACTCTGCTGGCTGCGGCCTGGCTGACCGCGCGCATCGTCGCGGACGGGCCGATGCTGACTGGCGGCGAAGGCTGGTTCTTCATCGACTCGTTCAACGTGTTTCTGGTCGCGTTGACCGCCTTCGTTGCGTTCACTACCTCGCTGTTCTCACGGCCCTACATGCGCATCGAAGAGGAACATGGTCGCCTCAACGCCAAGCGTCTGCGCCTTTACCATTCCAGCTATCAGATCTTCATTGGCGCCATGCTGCTGGCGCTGACCACCAACAACATGGGCATTCTGTGGGTGTCGATGGAAGCTGCGACGCTGGCGACGGTGTTGCTGGTTTCCTTGTACCGCACCCCGGCGGCGCTGGAAGCGGCCTGGAAGTACTTCATCCTGTGCGGCGTCGGCATCGCGCTGGCGCTGTTCGGCACCATCCTGCTTTATTTCGCGGCGGAGAAGATTCTTGGTTCCGGCGGCACGGCGCTGTTGTGGACCCATCTGAACGGCGTCAAGGCGGAACTGGAGCCGACGGTGCTGCAACTGGCCTTCGTCTTCCTTCTGGTCGGTTACGGCACCAAGGTCGGTCTGGCGCCGTTGCACAGCTGGCTGCCCGACGCCCATGCCGAAGGCCCGACGCCGGTTTCCGCCGTGCTCTCAGGTCTTTTGCTGAACGTGGCGCTGTACGCGGTGATGCGTTCCAAGGTGCTGGTTGATGGCGCATTGGGAAACGAGGTTGACAACAGCATGGCCGGCAACCTGATGATGGGCTTCGGCCTGTTCAGCGTCGTACTGGCGGCTTTCCTGATCAAGCGCCAGACCGATGTGAAACGGATGTTTGCCTACTCGTCGATTGAACACATGGGTCTGATCACCTTCGCTTTCGGCATGGGCGGTCCGGTCGCCAACTTCGCCGGCCTGCTGCACATGACCATGCATTCGCTGACCAAGTCGGCGATCTTCTTCGCTGTCGGCCACGCTACGCAGAGCGCCGGCACGCAAATGATGGACGGCATCCGTGGCCTGATCAAAACCAACCCGACCATCGGCTGGGGCTTGATGCTGGGCACCGTGGCGATTCTCGGGGTGCCGCCGTTCGGCGTCTTCGCCAGCGAATTCCTGATCATCACCACCGCGATGCACGAACATCCGTGGGCGACGCCGTTCCTGTTGATCGCGCTGGGCGTCGCGTTCGCGTCGATCTTCGGCAAGGTGCAGCCGATGGTGTTCGGCGAGACGCCATTGGCCAAGTTGCCGTATCAGCCGGCGTTGACGCCGGTGTTCATCCACCTGGGACTGGTGCTGATGCTGGGCCTGTTCATCCCGCCCTATCTGGCCATGTGGTATCGCCAGGCTGCGGCATTGCTGGGAGGCTGAGATGCAGATCAATGCACAAGAGTGGAACCTGAACCTGATCGCGCCGCATATCTGGCGCGGCCAGATGGAAATCGGCCAACTGCTGGCGTTGGCGCATGCGGTGAAGGAAGAGGGCGGTCAGTTGCAGGCACTGTGGGGATCGGATGATCGGCATCTGAACTCGGGTTATGCGATACATGTCGCCTTTCATGCCGCCGCCGGTTTGGCCTGGGTCAGCGCCGCGCTGGCCGCCGAAGCGCCGTCCTATCCCGATCTGGCGCAGATATTCCCGCAAGCCGACCGCATGCAGCGCGCTACTTTCGATCTGCTCGGCATCAAGGCAGACGGTGCGGTGGATGAACGCAAATGGCTGCGCCATGGCGCCTGGGCGGCCGATACCTATCCGCTGCGCAAGGATTTTGTCAGCGCACCAGTGCGCGAACTCGACGCCTATCCGTTCATCCAGGTCGAAGGCGACGGTGTACACGAAATTCCGGTCGGCCCGATCCACGCCGGCACCATTGAGCCGGGGCATTTTCGCTTCTCGATCATCGGCGACCGTGTTCTGCGTCTGGAGCAACGTCTGGGCTACACGCACAAGGGCAGCGAAAAGCGCTTTGAAGGCATGGACCTGAACACCGGCGCGCGCCTGGCCGGCCGTATCTCCGGCGACGCGCACAGCGCCTATGCCTGGGCCTATTGTTCGGCGGTGGAAACGGCTACTGGCAGCACGGTGCCGCCGCGTGCCGAATGGCTGCGCGCGTTGTTCCTGGAGATCGAACGCATCGCCAATCATCTGGGTGACCTGGGTTATCTCGGCAACGACGTTGCCCTGGCGTTCGGCTTCATGCAGTTCTGGCGTTTGAAGGAGGACTGGCTGCGTTTGACTGCACGTCTGTTCGGCCACCGATATCTGTTCGACCGCATCGTGCCCGGCGGCGTCAGCGTCGATCTGACCGACAGCGCCGCTTTGCAGGCCGAGACCGACCGGCTGGAAGCGGAAGTGCAAAGCCTGAAAGCGATCTACGACGAGCAGGCGGTGTTGCAGGATCGTTTCGCCAACACCGGCACCTGCAAGCCCGAACTTGCCGCCCGCCTCGGCCTGACCGGCCTGCCCGGTCGTGCCAGCGGCCAGGCCTGGGATGTGCGTGCGCAGTTCCCGCAAGCGCCATATGACAAGCTGGAAGTGAACATGGCGACGCATCGCAAGGGCGATGTGTTTGCGCGTTCCGAAGTGCGCTTCGCCGAAGTGTATGAATCGCTGCGCCTGATCCGCGAGATCGTGCGCCAGATACCGTCCGGCGCTTTGCATAACGATCTGGCGCCGGTAGCGGGTGGCGTTGAAGGCATCGCTTGGGTCGAATCCTGGCGTGGACCGGTGATCGTCGCGCTTCGCATCGGCGCAGATGGCCGTTTGGATCGCGTGCATGCGCATGACCCGTCCTGGCAGAACTGGCCGCTGCTGGAAATCGGCATCATCGGCAACATCGTTCCGGATTTCCCGCTGATCAACAAATCGTTCAATCTTTCGTATAGCGGACAGGATTTATGACAATTTGTGAAGGGGGAAGGGTGAAGGGGGAAGGGTAAACCCCCCTGCGCACCTACCCTTCACCCTTCACCCTTCACCCTTTACCCTTCACCCCACATGGCTACCCACCTCATACTCAAGAAAATCTTCAATACCGGCATCGTCTCGGAACCCGCACCGGAAGCCGATCTTTCGCTGCGCCTGCGGGAGCAGGAACTGCACGCCGACATCCTGAAAGTGTTCGGTCAGGCGGTCAGCATCCGCCACGTCGATGCCGGCTCCTGCAACGGTTGCGAACTGGAAATCCATGCGCTGGGTGGACCGCACTACAACATCGAAGGCATCGGCGTGAAATTCGCCGCCAGCCCGCGTCATGTCGATGTGCTGCTGGTCACCGGCCCGGTCACCCGCAATCTGGAAACCGCGTTGAAGCGGACTTACGACGCGACACCGGAACCGAAATGGGTGGTGGCGATGGGCGATTGCGGCTGCGGTTGCGGCGATATTGGCGCGATGTTCGGCGAGAACTACGCCACCTGCGGCAAGATATCCAGCGTCATCCCGGTCGATGTCGAAGTGCCGGGCTGCCCACCGACGCCGACCGCGTTGTTGCAAGGCATTCTGGCGGCAGTCAGCCAATCGAAGATGGCGTAATTACTCAATAAGTCACGTCGGCACAGTGAACTTGTAGGTCGGGTTAGGCGCGTCTTTTTGCGCCGTATCCCGACTTCACCACGGCCATGTTGGGTTACGCCGACAAAAAGACGTCGGCTAACCCAACCTACGCCCAGCTGGCGACCGCACCGAGACGCTTGCCGTGAGTTATTGAGCAGTTACAAGACGGTGCGTAACCCGCTGATTGCTGGTCTGCTTTCGGCTTGCCTTGAGCTGTTTGCTAAAGTTTCCCGTTGAGGTGTCGAAAAGGGGTTTCCTCTCGCGAGGAAACCTATATGACCCCAAAGGAGACACCCATGCTTGCCCGTACTTTTTTATCACTCGTTTTTGCTGGATCTTTGAGCTTTGCCAGCGGCCAGGTTTTCGCCGTCGAGGAAACGCCGCAAGCCATTCCAGGCGGCAAAATGGTCAATGCGGTTCAGGCCAAGGCCCTGTTCGATAAGGGCGCGGTTTTTGTTGATTCCCGCGTTGCCGCCGAGTACGCCGAGAAACATATCAAGGGTGCGATCAGCGTGGTCTACAAGGAAATCCACAAGAAGGTCGCCAAACTCGATCCCAAGGATTCAGTTGACATGAGCAAACTGCCTGCCGACAAGAGCAAGGCGCTGGTGTTCTACTGCAACGGTTCGCCGTGCTGGCGTGGTTACAAAGGTGCGGATGCGGCGATCAAGGCGGGATACAAGCAGGTGAATTGGTTCCGTGACGGTCTGCCTGCCTGGGAAAGCAAAGGATTTCCCACCGAATAAGTACTTTTCATCCGATTCATATAAATAACAAAGGAGAGATAAAAATGATCCACACGTTGCGCGGCCTGCTGATTTTGTTGGCGGCGGTCACTCTGATATCTCTCCTGGCCTTGGGCAGTATGGCAATTCAGGCCTCGCGCAGCGGGGCGAGTATGTTGAGCGAGGTGAACGATCAGGCGGTGGTGCCGCTGACGACTTTGCAATCCGTAGAGCGCCGCCTGAAGGAAGTTCGCTTTCGGATTGCCGGCGTGGCCCTGGAACAGTTGCCGACCGTTGGTTCGGCCAATCATTTGAAAGAATCGCAAGCCGCGTTACCGGAAGAGTGGGCGCGTTTTCGAAGTATCGCCGCGACGCAGATGCTGCCAGAAGCGGAAAAGGCCTTGCTGGACAAGATCGATAAGGGGATGGTTGGGTTGAATGCGCTGATGGAGCGCCTGATGACCGCATATCAGACTGACGATCTGGATTTGGTGAAAAGTATTCTGGAAGACGATTGGCCACTGGTGCATGGCAGCGTAGTGAAGCCGATGGAGCAGTTCATGCCTTATTACCAGAGCGTTGCGGCGGCTTCTTTTGAAACGGCTAATCAAGCAGCCCGTCGCATGATCTGGGCTGTGGCTGTGTTGTTTGGCGTGGTTTTCGTGCTGGTCGGCACGACGATCTGGATGTTGCAGAGTCGTTTGTGCAAACAGTTGTTGGCAGCCAGAAACACGGTTGAGGCGGTAGCGGGCTTTGATCTGACGCAGTCGATTGTGGTTTCTGGTCGTGACGAGATCAGCGATCTGCTGAAGAGCCTTTCCTCCATGCAGGATCATCTGCGCGAGGTGGTCAGCCAAGTGCGCGATGGCGCGCATTCGCTGGAACAGATGTCGGGCGAATTGGCCGGCGCCAGCGCCGATGTGGCCGGCGCCAGCCACCAGCAGGCGGAATCCGCTTCGGGCATGGCGGCGTCGATGGAACTGCTTTCCGTTTCGATCGACCAGGTGCGCGAACACGCGACGGCGTCGCATGATCTGGCCGTGCTTTCAGGGGAATCCTCGCGCGAGGGGCGCGATGTGACGATGAACGCTGCGCGTGAGATGCAGGCGATCGCCGAAGGTGCGCGATTGTCTTCTGGCATCGTTGCGGAGTTGGGTGGCTTGACCTCGGAAATTACCAGCATCGTCAATGTGATCAAGGAAATTGCCGACCAGACCAATTTGTTGGCGTTGAATGCCGCTATCGAGGCGGCGCGGGCCGGCGAGCAGGGGCGCGGGTTCGCGGTGGTGGCGGATGAAGTTCGCAAACTGGCGGAGCGGACATCGTCATCGACGAAACAGATTGGCGACATGATCCAGCGCATTCAGACCGGCACTGAACGCACCATGCAGGCGATGCAGGCCGATGTTGAGCGCGCCAATCAGGGCGAAGAACTGGCGCGTCGTGCCGGCGAATCGATCGGCCAGATCGAACAGCGGGCCAGCGATGTGGTGCAATCGGTGAATGAAATCCATCTTGCCTTGCGTGAGCAGAGCGCTACCGCCAAAGACGTCGCCGTGCGCGTCGAGCAAATTGCGCAAATGACCGAAACCAACTCCAGCGCCAGCCGGCAAACCAGTCAAAACGCGGGCAAGGTTTCCAGCCTGGCCGGGCAGTTGAACGAATTGGTCGCGGGTTTCCGGGTCTGACGCAAAGGTTCAGGTACAGGGTTCAAGGTTCAAGGTTCAAGGTTCAAGGTTCAAGGTTCAAGGTTCAAGGTTCAAGGTTCAAGTTCTTTGGCGCTGAGATGGCAGGTCACCAGGCCATCAGGCAATCAAGGCTGACTTATCATCGCGCAGCTTTTTCAGCCGGGTTTCCCATGCACTCTCTGCTCAACACTACCGTCCTGCAGACCATTGTTTTGCTGGTTCTGTCCAATCTGTTCATGACGGTGGCGTGGTACGCCCATCTCAAACATCTGAATGCCTATCCATGGTGGATTGCGGCGTTGGCGAGTTGGGGCGTGGCATTGTTCGAATATCTGTTGCAGGTGCCCGCCAATCGAATTGGATTTACCCTGCTGACGTTGCCGCAATTGAAGATCCTGCAAGAGGTCATCACGCTGGCGGTGTTCGTGCCGTTCGCGGTGTTCTACATGAAGGAGCCGATGTCCTGGAATTACCTTTGGGCCGGCTGTTGTCTGCTCGGCGCGGTGTATTTCATCTTCAAGTCCTGACGTCGTTGGTCTCAGATCAGGCCAAGTGAGCGGGCATGCAGCGCAGCCTCAGCGCGGCTGCTGATATTCAGTTTGCGGTAGATGTTCTTCACATGGTCGCCGACGGTATAGCGGGAGATGGCGAGCTTGGCGGCGATGTCGGTAATTCGGATGCCCTGCGCCAGCAGACCGAGCACTTCTCGTTCGCGCGCGCTGAGGTCGACTGCCGGCGGCTGATTCGGGCTTTTCGGATGTTGGAAATAGTTCAACAGCTTGCGTGCGATAGCGGGTGACAACGGCGGTTGACCATCGAATATGCCGCGTAACTGGCGCGCCAGCCAATCGGAAGGTTGATCTTTAAGCACATAACCTTGTGCGCCGGCCTGCAAGGCGGTGAACAAGTGTTCATCGTCATCAAAGATGCTGGCGACCACCACGGCGCAGCCAGGTTGTTCTTCACTCAGATTGGCGATGACCTCCAATCCACTGCCGTCCGGCAAGCCAAGGTCGACCAGCGCCAGCTCGAAGCGTGTCGCTGCCACCGCTTGCCTGGCCAGTGCCACGCTGTTGGCGCAGATACATTGCGCTTGCGGGAACGCGTCAAGAACAGCGCTTTTCAGCATGGACAGGGCTTCGGGCAAATCATCGACCAGCAAGACGTTGTTCATGCATGGACCTCGGGTTGCAGTGGTAGATGAATCGAGACATGCGAGCCGCCTTCGGGACGCCGCTGGATTTCGAGACGACCGCCGTATTCCGCCAGCCGCTGGCGCATGCCGCGCAAGCCACGACCCTCCTGCCATTCGACGTTGCTGGTTGGACCATCATTCAGGATGTCGAGCGTAAGTGTCTGGTTGTGCTGGCTGAGATGAATGTCAATGCTCTTCGGGTTGGCGTGTTTCAGGGCATTGCTCAGGCTCTCGCGCAGGGCGCGTTCGAGTAGAAGTTTGTGCCGGGAGCCCAGCAACTGCGCTGGTTGCTCGATGTGAGTCTCCCAGGCCAGTTCGACGTTGGCTGCTTCGCAGCGGCTGCTTGCTTCCGCACGCCAATCCGCCAGTGCGTCGGACAATGGCGCCGGGTTGGCATCCAGCGCGGTCAGGGCGGTACGCAGATCGTTCATCGCGGCGCGAGCAAGCTCCGCTACGGTCGGACTTTGAGCATGATGGATCAGCATCAACAGGCGCGCTCCGACATCGTCGTGCATATCGCGTGCGATGCGTCGGCGCTCTTCGAGCGCGCCGCGCTGCTGCGCCTCCCGACCAGATTCCGCCTGCCGCATCAGCTGGATCAGTGCATCCATGAAGGTGGCGTCCTCGCGGGAAAACAGGCGTCCACCGTTATCGGGGTGACGCAGATAGCGCGGGCCGACGCCGGCACATCCAGGTATCGAGAGGGCCAGGCCATCATCTTCGATAAGGGTGGCAGTATGGGGAATATGCGCATCGGCTAGTTCCAGCGGGGCATAAAGCCGTTGCAGCATATCGTCCCATAGCGGTTCGCGTTCGGCTTGTGTCGGCTGCAGCGCGATACGCACGACATCCGGCAGCAGTTCATGCAGTTGAAGATGTGGTCGGCGGGTAAAACGTTGCCACAACCATTGCCGCAGCGGCAGATAAAACAATCCTACGATCCATAGCGAAGCCACCAGAGCCTGAGTCCCGGACCAATGCAACGCCAGGATCAACCAGGCATCCAGCCCGACGATCGCCAAAGCGCCGCCCAGCCAGACCAGCAAGCGATACGCCCAGACGTCGAGTTCGAACAGGCGGTAGCGCCCAAGGCCCAGTCCGATGCCGATGTAGATGAATAGAAAGAAGCCGAAAGCGTAGCCCTGCGGTATAGGCGGCAACCAGCCCAGGCTGACCGTGACGACGGTGCTCAGAATGAACAGACCACTGCCCAGCAATAGCGACAGCATGAACCAGCGCAAGGCCGCCCGGTTTGCCGCTTCTCCCTTGCTGCGCCGCCATTGTGTGATGCCCAGCAGCAACGCCAGCAGCATTTCGCTCATCACCCCGAAACGATGACCCCAGTCCAGGTCGGGCGCCAGCCGCAAGGCTTCGATCAACCACCACAGCGTGTAGAAGAGGAACAGCGCGGCAAGGTAACGTGGACGCAGCAATGGCTTGGGATAACACAAGAACGTACCGGCCAGCGCAGCCCCGAACATCAGCGCGCCGAAATGGTTTAGCGCGCTCAAGGACTGGAACAGGCTGCCGTCGATGGCGAGCTCGCGCGTGCTGTAGACCGCCGCCGGCAATGCGAATACGGGAAAACTCAGGCCAGTGATGGCGAACATGCGGGCGCCCCAATCACCCGGACGCAAAGCCCAGACCCAGCCAGCGATCAGGCCGCCGCTGACCGCAACTGCGAGTTGAAACCAGAACGCGCCCGGCAGCGCGGACCAGGGCCGCGCAAGCGGTTTGACCGGGGTGGCGACGCCCTTTGCATCGCCGGACTGCCACTCGATGATCACCTCTGGCGCTTGCAACGGTGCGGCCAGCGCGGACTGACGGGCGAAAAAAGCGTCCATTTCGACATAATCGGCAACCATATCCGGCTCTTCCAGCAAATCGCCGGCGATTACCGGCACCGCATTGCCGCCGCCCACTGCACGCAGACTGAGCAGACGCGCGCCGGCGGGAATACCGGCCGACGGGCCACTGGCAGCCATCACGCTGACGCTGCCGTTCTCGTTCGCCTGCAAGGTTAGCCCCAGCCAGGGCAGGCTCAAGGCGAATCCGATCGCCAGCGCCAGCGCAATCAGGTTGAAGCCGAGTATTGCCAGCAATCGGCGGGCGGGTAGAGTCAAAGGGTGGCTTTTGTGCATAGCGAGTAACTTTATGACGCTTTGTTCTGATCCGACACCCCCGCGAACGCGGGATGTTCAAGCCCCTGCCCGCCGAAGAACAATTCATCTTGCGGGAAACTGTATTGAAATACCTATCCTTTCATCGGTGAATCATTTGAGGAGTAAAAAGTGAGAACAACTCTAGGTGCAATCAAAAGCTGGCTGGCTTTGCTGGTCGCTGCCTTCCTGCTGACCGGCTGTCTTGACGGCGACGATGGCGGTACCGGTGCAGCTGCGACTTCGATCAGCGGCACGGCGGCAACTGGCGCTGCAATGACTGGTACGGTGGATCTGGTGGATGCCAATGGTGTTACCCGGAATGTGACCATCGGCGCCAATGGCGCTTTCAGCATCGATACCACCGGCCTGGCAGCTCCCATGATTCTTCGGGCCAATGGCAATGGCGGCGCGGTGACCTTGTTCTCCTTGGCGGATGGGCTGACCGGTGTGTTCAACATCACCCCGCTGACCAATCTGGCGCTGGAAGTATTGCGCCAGGGTGACGCTGAAGCTCAAGCTTATGCCAATCTGGCTGCAGTGTTCGTTGACTGGCACGGCCTGATGGACCCCGCTGATCTAGCGGAAGTCCAGGGTGGTCTGCGCGATGCCCTGGCTGTGGTCAACGCCAACCTGCGAGCCCAGTTCGAGGCCAATGGCCTGGATGAAACGTCCTTTGATTTCCTGCGCGCGGCCTTTACACCCAATGGCACTGGTATTGATGGTGTGCTGGACGACATCGTGGTTAGTTTTGGCGAGGGTGGCGTGGTCTTCAATGTCGGAGAGAGCCAGCACAACTTCAATTTCAGCATCAGCATCGACGGATTCAACATCGGTGGTGGCGCGTCGGGCGATGGCGGTGGTGGTGGCGGTACGGCCACCTGTGACGCTGGAGCTACGGCAACGACCTACAGTGGCAATGCAGCAGCCCCCTATACGAACGGCTCCAGCGCCTGTTTCACTGCCACGCCGACCAGCCTAGCTTTTTCTGGCAAGACCCTGAGCAACCCAGTTTCCACATCTTCAGGTGACTATACGATTGCTTCGTTTACTGACGCTGATACCGGTTATAAGTACGAAACCGTTCTTGTAACCGCAAGCGGCGCGTTGCATGAGATCAACCTGGTGAGCAATGCCAGTGTGTTTCTGGGACAGTTTGCTCCTGCCGTTGCTGGTGGCGGTGGCGGTGGCGCTGGCTCTTTGTCTGTAACTACCTCGGGATCAATCCAGGGGATCAACTATTCAATTCCGGCCATTACCATCTCGCCTGTGAGCGCTCCCGCCAACCAAACGGAATTTTGCGGCGGCATCACCAACGATGCGTCTTATCAGCAAGTTCTGAATTCTGTAGGGGCAGGCGGACTCGCAACGCTGACATTCAACTCTTGCAGTTATTCAGGGAATGTTGGAACGATCTCCATGACTATTTCAATCAATTCGATCGTTGGCCAGATCACCGGTCCATACACCATTACCTATACGTTTAACTGATCTTCAACTAGGTCACACTTCAACGGCGCCCGAGGGCGCCGTTATTTTTTCTTGGTATTGGACTCTTATCTCCTATGGAAAGTATTGGCTTCTTTCTGTAAATCACCTGCGATGGAACTTCTGGTCGTTAGACCGGAATGCTGCTGTCCGGCTTGAAACTCCAGTTCAAACTGAGCCAATGCGTATGCAATGCAGAGGGATCGGCATGGCAATTAACAGTAAATTGAATCTTAAAATCGCCAACAGGCAGTGGGCAGACGGGGCGGGAAGCTGAATACATGGCACGACTTATGGAGGTCTTGCAGTGTCTCAATCCCCCGCGAACGCGGGATGTTCAAGTCCGGGGAGAACAATGAACAATCTGTTTCACTATTCAATAACTGAAAGGAATCCACGATGAGCCTGATTCGCAAGCATTGGAAATTCATCCCGATTGTGTCGCTGGCCGTGTTGTTGACCGGCTGTCTGGGTGATGACGATTCAACCCCGGCTGCAACCCCCTCAGCCGCTACGCTGGGTGGCACTGCCGCTACCGGGGCGCCGATTGTCAGTGGCACCGTGGATGTGAAATGCGCCGGCGGCAATACGTTGACTGACACCACCGATAACGACGGCATCTGGCAAGTCACAATATCCGGCCAGACATTGCCTTGTGCGGTCGCAGTCAGCGGCGGCAACCTGCCAGTCGGACAGGTTTACCACTCTGTGGCGTTGCAAACAGGCACGGTCAACATCACGCCGCTGACGGACCTGATCGCAGCCAATCTGGCCGGCCAGGCGCCAGCAACCTGGTTTGCCGGCCTGAACGCGAACGCACTCCAGCAGATCAACGCCAACGCCGTGAACGCCGCGTTGGGCAATGTGCGCACCGCGCTTGGCCTGGCGGCGCTGAATGATGTCAATCCCCTGACAGTCGGCTTCGACGCAGCCAGTGGCAATGCGCACGACGACATTCTGGAAGCGCTGAAACTGGCACTCACGGCGGCCGGTACGACTTACCCGAATCTGCTGAATGCGGTTCAGAGCCCGACCATTACCCCGCCCGCAGGATTGGCAACGGCGCTGGAGACAAACCATCAAAGGTTCTTGATGCCACCACCAACGATCACTGGATTCAGCCCAGCAAGCGGCGCATCCAGCACCACGGTGACCATCACGGGGAGCAACTTCGATCCCGATCCTTTCCACATGCTGGTGACCTTTGCCGACAATGTGCCGGCGACTGTTACCAGCGCCACCGCCACACAACTGGTCGTCACCGTGCCGGCAGGCGCATCGACCGGCGCGATCAAGGTCACCAATGGATTGACTCAGCGTGAGGTGAGTTCGACCGCAAGCTTCACGGTGACTTCGTCGGGTGGCGGCGGTGGCGGAGGATCCGCTGTCTGGACCCAGCGCAGTTCCGGCACGGCCTACACGCTGGATTCCGTGGCCTACGGCAATGGTCTGTTCGTTGCGGGGGGATTTGGCAACACCATCATCAGTTCTACCGATGGCATTACCTGGACGTCCCGTTCGTCCACCAGCAACGCCAAACCTGACGCTGATTACTATCAGGTGAACGGCCTTGCCTGGAGCGCCTCAACCAACCGATTCATCGCTGTCGGCGATCGCTCTGTTGTCAATAACAGCATCCCTCCGCTGCTGGCCACTTCACCGGACGGGATTACCTGGACCCGCGCGAGCCTCGCCTCGGGCACTTATATCGGGGCCAAACTGACGGACGTCACCTCCGACAGCGCCGGGATAACAGTCGTCGGCCCTGGCTATGTCTTCCACTCTACGGACGGTGTGGCGTGGACCAGCGAAACCGCTGCCGGCAATCTATCGGGTGTGGCCTCATCTGGAACCATGCGTGTCGCGGTGGGCTACGACAACGCCATGACGCCTGCCGCTCTCATCTACACCTCCAACAATAGGGGGGCGTGGACTCGGGTGACCGCTCCCACTGGCTTTGCTCCTACCGATGTAACTTGGAACGGCAGCGTGTTTGTCATAGTCGGTAGCAGCGCACCGCTACAGGTCGGCGTCACGCCCCAGATCGCGACTTCCAGCGATGGTCAGACCTGGACGCTCCAGACGCTGCCCAGCGCGATCGCCAGCAGCAGCTACCAGCTCGTAGGGGTGAATTGGGATGGAACTCGTTTCATCGCATTGGGTTCTCCCTATGCTTTTGTCAACGAGCGCTTGATCCTGACTTCCACCGATGGTGTCACTTGGGCAGTGGATCAGCAGATCGCCACAGGCAATGGAATGAAATTCCTGAGTAGTGTTGCCAGCGATGGAACGCGTGCGGTTGCGGTGGGAGATACGATTTTCACCAAGGATTTCTAACCAACTGGCAGTGACTGATGTTGGACTTGAACGGCGCCTGCGGGCGCCGTTTTCTTTTCCAGAACTCAATTCGAATAGCCAACAAGGTTGACAGAAAAAGTCGGGCAATCTAAAAAACAGTCACATGTTTTGATCAAGTCTAAACAAACCCGCATCTCCGGCGCGGGTTTCAGCCGGGGGTAGAACTTCAACGATGAGACAAGGAGCAACCCATGCAACTGAAAGGCTCAAAGACCGAAGACAACCTGAAAGCCGCATTCGCGGGTGAATCACAAGCCAACCGCCGTTATCTCTATTTTGCTGCCAAGGCTGACGTGGAAGGCTACAACGACGTCGCCGCCGTGTTCCGTTCCACCGCTGAAGGCGAAACCGGCCACGCCCATGGCCACCTGGAGTATCTGGAAGCCAGTGGCGATCCGGCCACCGGTATGCCCATCGGCCCCACCGGCGACAACCTGAAAGCCGCGATTGCCGGTGAAACCCACGAGTACACCGACATGTACCCGGGCATGGCCAAATCGGCGCGTGATGAAGGTTTCGAAGAAATCGCCGACTGGTTCGAGACCCTGGCCAAGGCCGAGCGTTCGCACGCCAACCGTTTCCAGAAGGCGCTGGATACGCTGGGAGAGTAGGAGGTTCCGCTTGCGGGCCGAGTCGTTAATCAGCACGCAAGCGGTTTAAATCACATCGATTCCGGAGTCACCCATGGCCGTTCGCGAAGGCAGTCTCGAAGCCCCCACGCGTCACCCGCTCGATTGGCGGAATCCGGATTTTCTTAACGAGGCTTCGCTGTACAAGGAAATGGAGCGGGTGTTCGACATCTGCCACGGTTGCCGCCGCTGCGTCAGCCTGTGCCAGTCGTTTCCCGCCTTGTTTGATCTGGTCGATGAATCCTCGACAATGGAAGTCGATGGCGTTGCCAAAACCGATTACTGGCAAGTGGTCGACAACTGCTATCTGTGCGACCTCTGCTACATGACCAAATGTCCTTACGTGCCGCCGCACGAATGGAACCTCGATTTCCCGCATCTGATGCTGCGCGCCAAGGTCTACAAGTTCAAACATGGCGACACGAAAATGCGCGACCGCGTGCTGACCAGCACCGACATGGTCGGCAGCCTGGCCGGCATTCCTGTCGTGGCGCAGGTGGTCAACGCCGTCAACAAGATGAAGCCGGTGCGCAAGGCGATGCAATCGGTCGCCGAAATCCATGCTGACGCCTGGTTGCCGGAATTCCACAGCAAGCCGCTACGCAGCCGTTTGACGCGCAAGACCTGGAAAGTCGAAGGCGACCCGGCTGGCCGCACCCAAGGCAAGGTTGCGTTGTTCGCCACCTGTTACATGAATCGCAACGAGCCCGGCATTGGCGAGGACTTCGCCGCCGTCTACGAACACAACAACATCCCGATCACGCTGGCGGAAAAGGAGCGTTGCTGCGGCATGCCGAAGCTGGAACTGGGCGACCTGGAGGCGGTGATCGCTGCCAAGGAAACCAACATCCCGCAGCTCGCCAAACTGGTCGACGAAGGTTGGGATCTGACCGCGTTGATTCCGTCCTGCGTGCTGATGTTCAAGCAGGAACTGCCGTTGATGTTCCCGGATGACCCGGACGTGCAAAAGGTGAAGAACGCCTTCTTCGACCCGTTCGAATACCTGATGCTGCGGCACAAGGAAGGCAAGCTGAAAACTAATTTCAAGACCAGCCTGGGCAAGGTGGCCTATCACGCCGCCTGCCACCAGCGCGTGCAGAACATCGGCCAGAAAACGCGTGAAGCGCTGGCGCTGGTGCCGGATACGGTGGTCGAGGTGATTGAGCGCTGTTCCGGCCACGATGGCACTTACGCGGTGAAGAAGGAATCGCACGCGTATGCGATGAAGATCGTCAAACCGGTGGTCACCCGCGTGCAGCAGGCCAAGGCCGACCATTACGGCAGCGATTGCGCAATGGCTGGGCACCATATCGAAAACGCAATGCAGGATGGTCGTGCGCCGGAGCATCCGATGACCTTGCTGCGCAAGGCTTACGGCATCTGAAGGACGCAACCATGGCCAAACTGACCCGCAACGACCTCTATGGCTTGGAGAAGTACGCTGAAATCCGCGCCGATTTCCGGCGCCGTGTGATCGCGCACAAGAAAAACCGCCGGCTGGCGCTGGATGCGCACAACACGCTGTACTTCGAGGATGCGCTGACGGTGCAGTATCAAATCCAGGAAATGTTGCGCATCGAACGCATCTTCGAAGCTGCCGGTATCCAGGAGGAGCTCGACGTCTACGCTGCGCTGATTCCGGATGGCAGCAACTGGAAAGCCACTTTCATGATCGAGTACGCCGACGAGGCCGAGCGCAAGCAGGCGCTGGCGCGGCTGATCGGCATTGAGGAGACGGTGTGGATGCAGGTGGACGGATTCGATCCAGTATTCGCCATTGCCAACGAGGATCTGGACCGCAGTGCACCGGACAAGACCGCGTCGGTGCATTTCCTGCGCTTCGAACTGACGCCGGCGATGCGGCAGGCGGCGTTGAACGGCGCCGCGCTGCGTGCCGGGATCGATCTGGCCGCGTCTCCGACCCGTCAGCAAATTCCGGACAATGTGCGTGCCGCATTGGTCGGCGATCTACAATAAAAACGGAACTCACACCTAAGCCAGGAGAAACAAATGTCGTATCAGGAAGACACACTCAGCCCCGCCGTGGCGGATATGCACCGCGCCATCAAATCGCTGATGGAGGAACTGGAAGCGGTCGATTTCTACAACCAGCGCGCCGATGTCTGCCATGACCCGGAACTGAAGAAAATACTCGCCCACAACGGCAACGAAGAGAAGGAACATGCCGGCATGCTGCTGGAATGGATCCGCCGCCACGACCCGACCTTCGACCATGAATTGAAAGATACCCTGTTCAAGGAAGGTGAAATCAGCGGCCAGCACGGCTGAAGCTTTCATGCGGCGGTATCATGCGGCGCATCCCGTTTTGATCTGGAATGCCATGCGCCGTTTTGCCACCTTCGCCACCTTCGCCACCCTTGCCGCCTTCTGTGCGGCAACGCTGTTGCCGTCTTTGGCTGCCGCCGAATGGGGCGATTTCGAATATGACTTCGAGGCCAATAAAAAAACCTGGAAGGAAATCGAGGCGCAGCTGCCGAGCGCGCCGCTGCCTGCCAACCTGATCGAGGTCAAACTCGATTCCTCCACGCGCAACCAGTTGTTGATCGACCAGGCATCGCTGTCTGTCGGTGATGACGGCATCGTGCGTTACACCGCGATTCTGCGCAGCCCGAGCGGTGCGGAAAACGTCAGTTTTGAAGGCCTGCGGTGTGACACCGGGGAGCGCAAGCTTTATGCCTTCGGACGCACCAGCGGCAAGGATGCCGGCCAGTGGTCACGCAACCGCTATGCCAGGTGGGAACTGATACAACCCCGCCTCGCTGGTGGTTATCACCGTGAACTGTTCTTCCATTATCTGTGTACCGTGAATACCCGGCGTGACCTGCCGACTTTGTTGTATCTGCTGAAAAATGGCGGCTCATACGGTCAGTGACGAATGCGCTTGTTTCAGGCGTTTTTCGACATCCTGTTAAGTAAGTGGCGTACCGGTCAGTGATACGAATCGTGATCTGAGCGGCATCGGTTAAACTCCCGCCCGCTTCAGGTGCTTCCGCAAGGAAGTGAAACGGGAAACAGGTGCGAGACGACTCAAAACCGACTCTAACCCTGTGCTGCCCCCGCAACGGTAAGCGCTTCACGGTTTTCACCCAGCCACTGTCCTTTGGGATGGGAAGGCGAAAACCAGGGTCACAAGTTGCAAGACACTTGGACTCAAGGCGCGAGCCCGGAGACCGGCCCGGAGCATGGTACGCGGGCTGCGGAGGGCGGCTACCAGCAATGGATCGAGGTTGCAAAACCCTTTTTCGGCCCGCGTTTTGAGTTTTCCCTGCGGGGTCGCCGGGAACGAAAAAGGATGTTTCTCCATGTATCGCAATACTTTGGCCGCCGTCATCGCCGGCTTGTTTGTCCTGCCGGTTCAGGCAACAGAAATCACCTTCCTCGACGAAATCGTGGTCACGGCCACGCGTACACCCATTGCCGTAGACAGCAGTCTGGCCGCAACGACAGTGATCAACCGGGAAACCATTGAACATAGTCAGGCGAGCGATCTGCTTGCGCTGCTCGATCAGCAGGTCGGTCTCAACCTTTCGCGCACCGGCGGTGAAGGCAAAAGCTCAGCGGTCTTCGTGCGCGGTGCGGCAGGCAAACACGTGCTGGTGCTGGTCGATGGCGTGCGCGCCGGTTCGGCGACGACCGGGGAATACGACTGGAATGCGATGTCTCCGGCGCAGATCGAACGCATCGAAATTGTGCGCGGTCCGTTGTCCAGCCTGTACGGATCGGATGCCATCGGCGGCGTGATCCAGATTTTCACCCGCCGTGCCGCCGGTCCCGGTGTCAAGCTCACGCTGGGCAGTCGCAACACGCGCGGGCTCGATGTTTCACTCGGCGGTGGCGAGGTCTGGCGCTACAGCCTGGAAGCCGGCCGCGAAAGCACCGACGGCCTGCCGACTTTTGTCAGCGACAGCACCGCCTACGGCTTCTCGCGCAATCATCTCGCCTTCAGCGTCGATGGCAGCCTGGCCCCCGGCCTGGCGCTGTCCGCGCGCATCGCCCAGGCGTGGGGACGCAACGAACAGGACGCCAATACCGGCGACAACGATTTCAAGAACCGCACCGCCAGCCTCAAACTCGACCACCAGGCCAACGCGCAATGGCTGCACAGCCTGACTCTGGGCAACAGCCTGGACAGCTACACCTCCTTCAGTCCGTTCATTCCGGCTCGCATTGAGACCCGGCGCGACAGCCTGTCCTGGCAGCACGACCTCGATATCAATCACGGACAACTCAGCCTCGGCATCGATCACTGGAACGATCACGCCACCAAGGACAACAGCGGCACACTCGACGAACGCATCGAAAACACCGGACTGTTTGCGCAATACCGCTTTGCCGTGTTGAGTGGCGATGCCCAACTCGGTCTGCGCCGCGACAAGCACGACGCCTTCGGCGGCCACAACACCTGGAATTTGCGCTGGGGCCGCGAACTGGCGCCGGGCCTGCGTTTCTCGGTGGGACATGGCACTGCCTTCAAAGCGCCGACCATCAACGATCTGTATTGGCCGAACAGTGTCGATGGCCCGTATACCTACACGATAGGCGCCGATACCTATAGCGACACCTACATCACGCGCGGCAATACTGCCCTTAAACCGGAAACCTCGCGCAGCAGCGAACTGGGCTTGAGTTATCGGCGGACGAACTGGGATGCAGCGTTGAATCTGTATGAAACCCGGGTGCGCGACCTGATCGAATGGCAGCCGGTCATTACTGCGGCCGGCAGCGGTCCGGGCATCAATACCACCTACGATTACCAACCGCAAAACCTTAGTTCGGCGCGCATGCGCGGTCTTGAACTCAGCGGCCATATCCGCTGGCTGGGCTGGGACTGGCAGGCCACAGCAACCCGGTTGCAGGCGATCAATCTCGGCACCGATCTGCAACTCGACCGCCGTCCGGAAAACAGCCTGACGCTGAATGCTGCCCGCAGCATGGGCAATCACGGTGTGCGTATCGAAGGCAGCGCCTATTCGCAACGTCTGGATGTGAACGGTACGCAACGTCTGGACGGTTACGGACTGGTTAACGCCGCCTACGAATATGCGCTGAACAAGGACACCCGGCTTGGTGTGCGCATCGACAACCTGCTCGACCGCGATTACGCACTGGCACGGACCAACACGCGCTTCTACGCTACCCCTGGTCGCGGCGTGTTTCTGACGTTGAGTTATCAGCCTGGAAAATGAGCCATGAACCTAAAAAACGCAGTTGACCGGACTGTAGGTGCGAATTTATTCGCAAAATCAACCGCTTGTGTGCGAATGAATTCGCACCTACATCAGTAACGCAACTGCTTGAAATTTCACAATATTCAATCCCAACTGAGGATTCCAGGATGAATGAACATATGACAGACAAAGCTGAACGCCATGCCGCGCGCATGGCAAAAAAGAAAGCAGTGATCGACGCCGCCATCGCTGCGGCGGACAAGGAGAAAGGCTTGCTGCTGGTGCTCACCGGCAACGGCAAGGGCAAGTCCTCGTCCGCCTTCGGCATGGTGGCGCGGGCGCTGGGGCATGGCATGAAGGTCGGCGTGGCGCAGTTCATCAAAAGCCGCTCCGACACCGGCGAGGAAGCCTTTCTCGGCAAACAGGCCGGCGTCGAATGGCATGTGCTGGGCGAAGGTTTCACCTGGGATACGCAGAATCTGGAACGCGACATCGCCACCGCAAAACGCGGCTGGGAAGTGGCGCGGCGGATGCTGGCCGATGCGTCGATTCATCTGGTGGTGCTGGATGAACTGACCTATCTGCTCAACTACGGCTGGCTGGATAGCGCGACGGTGCTGGCTGACCTCGCCGCGCGACCGCCGATGCAGCATGTCGTCATTACCGGACGCGCCGCATCGGCGGCGTTGATTGAAGCGGCGGATACAGTGAGCGAGATTGCCGACATCAAACATGCCTATCGCGCCGGGGTGAAGGCGCAGGCGGGAGTGGATTTGTGACCGATCGCATTGCATGAATCGTCGCCGCGCGCTGCTTGTCCTCACACTGCTCGCCGTCGCGGCGGCGCTCAGCCTGCTGCTGTCGCTGGCGGTGGGCAGTGTCTCGCTGGCGCCGGGCGAGGTGTGGGCGGCGCTGCTCGGTGAGCGTTCGGGCGATGGCATGGCGTTTGAAGTGGTGCGCAATCTGCGCTTGCCGCGCGCGTTGTCGGTCTTTGCCTGCGGCGGTCTGCTGGCGCTGGCCGGCGCGTTGATGCAGGTGTTGTTGCGCAACCCGCTGGCTGACCCGTATGTGTTGGGCATTTCCGGTGGTGCGGCAGTCGGCGCGCTGGCGGCGATGCTGCTTGGCGTGGCGGCCGGATTCGGCCTGGGAATCGCGGCCTTCATCGGCGCGCTGGCGGCGATGGGGCTGGTATTCGGCCTGGCGCGTGGCGATGGCAGCTGGACGCAAACCCGCTTGCTGCTTACTGGCGTCATCGTCGCCGCCGGCTGCGGCGCGGCGGTAGCTTTGATGTTGTCGCTGGCGCCGGATCAACAACTGCGCGGCATGCTGTTCTGGCTGATGGGCGATGCCGCCGAGGCCGCTACGCCGCTGCCCGCCATGCTGGTGCTAGCGGCGGGGCTGTTGGTGGCGATGTTCTACGCACGTGAATTGAATTTGCTGGCGCGCGGTGCGCTGCTGGCCGCCACGCTGGGCGCCAATGTCGCGCAACTGCGCCTGCTCCTGTATTTCCTCGCATCGCTGCTGACTGCAACCGCCGTGACCAGCGTCGGCAGCGTCGGCTTCGTCGGACTGGTGGTGCCGCATCTGGCGCGTCTGGCGCTGGGCAACGATCAGCGCTTGCTGTTGCCGGCAGCAACACTGGCCGGCGCGACGCTGCTGACCCTGGCCGATATGCTGGCGCGCAGCATCATCGCGCCGCAGCAATTGCCGGTCGGCGTGCTCACCGCGCTGATCGGCGTGCCGGTGTTTCTGTTCCTGCTGGCGCGTGCACCACGGGTGGAAGCATGAGTCCAAGCCTGCTGGCAGTCCGTCAACTTACTGTCTCCATCGGTGGCAAGGCCGTGGTGCAGAGGCTCGATCTATCGCTGCAGCCCGGCGAACGTCTCGCCATCCTCGGCCGCAACGGCGTCGGCAAGACCACGCTGCTGCATACCCTGGCCGGTCTGCGCGCGCCGGAAGCCGGCGAGATCAAACTCGCCGGCGACAGCTATGCCGCACTCGGCCCGCGTTGCGCCGCGCGGTTGCGCGGGCTGCTGGCGCAACAGCAGAGCGATGCATTTGCCGCCAGCGTGCTGGAAACCGTGTTGATCGGCCGCCACCCGCATGTCTCGCGCTGGGATTGGGAAAG
>CAMDHJ010000012.1 GCA_945897865.1 Tepidiphilus sp. J10 | reverse complement strand
CCGACTGGCTGCCACCGGCCCACATCATTCACCCCTGGCCGGAGACACGCTTTGCCGTCAATCATCCAAGGTAGGAGCCCGGTGCCCGAATTGGGCACGCCGGGATCTGTGCGGGGGGTGCTCAGCAATGGGCATCCCTACCGCGATTCAACGCTCGCGCCGCAAGCGGACGCTCCTACCACGGCGGACAACTGCCGGATTTAGGATCAATGCACCAAGCGTGATGGGCCCGCTACGCTTGGCCCATCCTACGATGAGTTCTTTCGCAATATTTCTGTGCCATTGCCATTGCCATTGCCAATGAGCAAGGGATCAGGAGGTCTGAAGTTACGGTTGTGTCGTCTCGGCTTCAAATCCGTCATGCCAGATGCAGACCCGGTTGCCGCCTTCGGATTTGGCGATCAGTTGGGCGCGTTCGACGCGTTCCAGGGTTTCTTCGATAAAGAAGATGGGTTCCAGGTTGACTAGTCCGAACGAGGCGGTGGACTGGATTTTTTGGGTCTCGACTTCAAACGTATGCGCGGCCAGTTCTTCGCGTAGGCGATTGATCAGGGCGCCAGCCTGGTCGAGGTCGATATTCGGCAGGCAGAGCAGGAATTCCTCACCACCTAGCCGGAACAAGGTGTCGTAACCACGCAGGTGCTTGGCGAAGAAACTGGCGACGCCTTTCAGGACTTCATCGCCAATCAATTGGCCATGCGCGGCGTTGACCTGGGCAAAATCATCGAGATCGACAAAGCAGATCGCACAGGGTTGGCGAGTGCGTTGTACGCGTTCAATTTCTTCCGCCAGGCGCAGATGCACGGCCTGGCGGTTCCAGAGTCCGGTCAGTTTGTCGACTGCGCCGAGGCGTTCGGTCAGTTCCTGTTCCTTGCGTCGCAGCAGTTGGCGGATGCGGTTGGCGACGGCGACAAATGCGTCGTAATCGGCGCCGGGGATGGGTTGGTTGGTGGCTTGTGCCTGCAACAGGTGGCCGGCGATACGATGCATGGAGTGATGCGCGGCTACCAGCGCGGCATGGCTGGGTTCTTCTCCAGCGCGGGCATCTTCGATGCCGTGCAACCAGTGTCCAAGCTGGCAGCGCAGATGCGAGTCATCGGCGAGATCGTCCGGATTGGCATTGCCGCCGCAGATCAGTTGCCGGTTGAGACGTGCCAGCCAGTGCGCATGTTGGGCGATGGCTCGGTCAAGTTCATGCAGGCGGGCGAGGTTATCGGCGTGGGCGAGTTCAGAGGGGGTCATGTCGGCGTTGCCTCATTCACGGTATTCAATGCGGGGTGATCGGCTTGTGGGTAGTCGAGGTGATAACCCTGGGCTTTGTCGACGCCCAGCTTGGCTAATAGTTTCAGTGTGGCTTCGTCTTCCACACATTCGGCAACGGTGGTTTTGCCGAGACCGTGTGCCACTTCCACCATGCCGCGTACGAAGACCTGGTTTTCGCTGTCGTTTGGCAGATTGCGGATGAACATGCCATCGAGCTTGATGGTGTCGACACGGATGTGTTTCAGGTAGGCGAAGGAGGCGAAGCCGGCGCCGAAGTCGTCGAGACAGACGCCGCAGCCGGTCTGTTTCAAGGCTTCGATGAAGCGTTCGGCATCGGTGAGGTCGGATACGGCTGCAGTTTCGGTGATTTCGATCAGCAGCCGGGCCGGGTCGGCGTGATATTGGCGCAACAGGTCGGCGATGTAGTTGGGCAGAGCCGGGTCGTCGAAGGAGCGGCCGGAGATGTTGACCGCGATCGGGGGCGCATGCGGCTTTTCGCTCAGCAATTGGATCGCCTGACGTAATACCCAACGGTCTATTTCAAGGATTTTGTTGCTCTTTTCGGCGATCGGAATGAACAGGCCGGGCGGTACCAATTCGCCGGTGACTTCGTCGCGCAGTCGGATCAAGGCTTCCAGGTGGCCCAGTTTGCCGGTCTGGATGAAGTACACGCCCTGGTAATGCAGTTCGAACAGGTTTTCGCGCAGCGCAGAGGCAAGGCGCTCGTTCCAGGACAGTCGACTGACCATTTCCGGTGTTGTATCGAGATCGGCGCGATAGGCGCGCCAGGCATTTTTGCCGGCTTGCTTGGCCTGGTACATGGCGGCATCGGCGCAGGCGACCAGTTGGTCCTGATCCGCCGCATGCAGTGGGTAAAGTGCGATGCCCAGGCTGGAGGAGATATGCAGCAACTGGCCTTCAAAGCGGAATGGGATCTGGGCAATGGCGTGTACGACTCGCTCGGCCAGGACTTCGGCTTGCTGCATGTCGGCGGCGGGCAGCAGGATGGCAAATTCGTCGCCGCCAAGACGGAACAGCAGTTCGTTGCGTCGGGTCAGGCCGGATACTTCGCCGGCAACACGCACCAGCATGGCATCGCCGGCGGTGTGGCCGAAGTGGTCGTTGATCGTCTTGAATTCGTCGAGATCGAAATAAAGCAGTGCAGAGGTGACGTTCTGGCGACCGGACTCGACCAGCATGCGTTCGAGTTCGATCTTGAATCGGTGCCGGTTGAACAGGCCGGTGAGCGAATCCCGTTCGGCCAGGTAGAGTAGCTGCTCGGCGGTCTGGCGTTCACTGGTGACATCTTCGTATACCCATAGATGACCCAGGAAGCGCGCATCGTTGTCGCGCACGGCATAACTTGATTGGGTAATCATGCGGCCGTCGCGAATGCTGATTTCATGACTGTCGGCGTCGGTCGGCTGGCTCAGGACTTCGTTCAGATAATCCAGATAGGCTTCCGGCTGGGCCAGATTGGTGGTGCTGAGCAAGAAAATCTGGCTGGCGTGCTGGCCGATCAGGTCGGTGTCGTTCGGCAATTGCCAGATATGGTTGAACGCCGGGTTGTGATAGATCACGCGCTGATCGACGCCGACGAACAGAATGCCAAGGTTCATCGCCGAGAGCAGGGCTTTCAGGCGCGCGCGTTCGGTTTCGGCACCGGCCAGGTATTCGAGGGATTTGGCTTCAGAGGACTTCAGATCGGAGATGTCGCGGATGCTGGCGCGAATGCCGAGAAACTGATTTTCCCGGCTGTAGATCGAGTGCCAGTTGGCGGCGGCCCATAAATGCGTGCCATCTTTCCGCCGCATGCGGAATTGATAGCCTTCGCCGGTTGAGCCGCGCAAGGCGTGCTGAAAATTCTGTTCCGCTGCCGGACGTTCTTCCGATTCGATCAGGCAGAGGGGGAAGCCAGGCAACTTCAGGCATTCATCCGGCTCATAACCAGTGATTCGCATGACCGAGGGGTTGACCCAGATCGTGCGTCCGGTGGGCTCGATCCAGAGTTCGAGATCGTAGGTGTAGTTGGCGATGGCGAAGAAGCGTTGCTCGCTGTCACGCAATTCAGAAAGCCGCGCTTTCAGTTGATGCGACATGGTTCGGAAGGCGTTGGCCAGTTGGCCGACTTCATCTGGCCCAGAGGCGGGCAGCAGGGTGTCGAAATTCTGGTCGGCCAACGCATGGCTGGCGTCGGTGAGTTGCTGCAGGCGCCGGGTCAGCCAGTAGCCAATCAGTGTCAGCGTCAGAAAGGTCATCGCCACCGCGCCGAGACCGACGTAAATGCCCTGCCGTAGCGCACGTTGACGGGCTTCAGCGAGGAATGCGGTGCTGATGCCAAATCGCAGATTGCCATACGCGATGTTGCCGAGACGGATTGGGGTTTGGGTATCAAAGACGGCGTCATTCTCTTCGCCCAGCGTGTGATCAAGCGCGGGCAAGGGCGCGTTTTCTCCGATTCCGGTGGTTGCGATACGGAATCCATCCAAGTCGAACAGCGTCAGGTAAACGAAGGCATTGTTGCCCAGCGCGGCATCCAGTATTTCTTTCAGCGTGCCATAGTCGCGTTGCATCAACGGTGGGCCGAGTGCCGCATTGAGCAATGGAATGACGCTATTCACCCGGAGCTGGGTTTTTTTGATCAGCTCATCTTCGGTCAAGCGCAGATTGCTGATCGCTAGCAGGCCCAGCATCAGCGTCTCGATGAATAATCCAGCGAGCGAGAGCTTCAGCCACAGCGGCATGTGAATAAAGTGCTTCACTTGAGTGCCCTGCGAGTTTCCTTGAGGAAAATATCGGCACGTTTCAAGTTGGTCTCACTGGCTGGAGTCAGGTTGGTGTAACCGGTTTGGCCAAGAAAATCGATGCCCTCTGCTTCCGCCGGGAAGGCGAGCAGGATTTGCTTCAGGTATGCCGCCTGGCGCTTGCTGGTGGTGGGTTTGGCGATCAGAAAGAAGGCGGGAATGTCGGCGATATGCTGCATCACCACGATCTTGTCGCGCAGATCTTCAGGTATCTGCAACATGCCCTGACTAGTGCTGACAGCAGCGGCGGAGAGACCGCTTAACAGTGAGTACGCTGCGCTGGCATGCGTGCGATGTTCCATCACCCGATAGTCACGGTCGGCTACCAGGCCATGCGTTTCGATATGTTGCAAGGCGGCGGTGACCGTGATGGCAAGCCGGTCAATGACAGCAAGCGTCTGATTTTTTAATGCCTTGATATCACGCAGTGGGCGGTCGGCGGCATACACCAGCAGCGAGTCATGGTCGGGCACAAACTGGGCCAGGGGCAGGAAGCCAGCTTCCTTTTGGGCGAGTCGGGCGAAATGGGCAGGGGTGATGGTCAGGTCGAAATCACCGCGCAGGGTCCGTTCATGAAAGCGCCGGAAATCTGACGCGCTTTCGATCCGAACCGGTTGTTGCAGGTGTTTTTCGAGATACAGGCGCATCGGTTCATACCGCTCGCTCAGCACGCGTGCACTGTGAATGGGCAGCACGCCGAGAATGAAACTGGACGCTGCTTGTGCGCTTGTCGCGCTGAACTGCAGCGCGATGGAGAATACGCAGAATACTAGGCGAACAAGCCGGTTGCACAGGGGGCGCATGGAGGGGGTTTCGGTTTTGTGTTTGGTGATTTGAGTGATTTGATTTGGCAGTTTGTCTTCAGAATTTGCTTTCAGGTGCTGAGCTTCTTGACCAGTACTTTTGACCGCCGTTGCCAGTTGTATAGCTCTTTCCGGGGGGCCGGCAGATCTTCCGGCTGGCCCTGGATGAATCCGCGTTCGATAAACCAATGCGCGGTGCGCGTGGTGAGAACGAACAATTGGTTCAGTCCAAGTTCGATCGCAGCTTCTTCGACCGCGGCTAGCAGGGCGTCACCGCGTCCACCACCCTGAAATTCGCGTGCTACCGCGAGGCAAGCCATTTCGCCGGACCCGGTTTCGGGAAACGGATACAGCGCAACGCAGCCGACGATGCGGCCGTCGAGTTCATCGACAAAAAACTGTTCGACTTCCTGTTCCAGGCGTTCGCGTGAACGCCGGACCAGAATGCCTTCGGCTTCCAGCGGTTCGATCACTGAAAGTATGCCACCGACGTCGTCGATGTTGGCCGGGCGCAGGTTTTCCACCGATTGCCGGGTGACCATGGTGCCGACACCGGCATGCGTGAACAGCTCCATCAAAACTGCGCCATCAACATCGGCGCTGATCAGGTGCACTTTACCGACGCCCTTTTTGCAGGCATGCGCGGCATGCGGTAGATATAACTTCATATCGCCGTCTGGCAGATCACGCAACAGCTTGGTCACTTGCGCGGCGGTGACCCGGTTGATGCGGCGACCTTTGGCGTCGACGGTGTCGCCATGGTCAAGAATGAACACCAGTTTTGCGGCTTCCAGCGCGATGGCGGCCTGGGTGGCAACTTCTTCCAGCGTCAGGTTGAACACTTCGCCGGTGGGTGAATAGCCAAGCGGCGAAAGCAGCACGATTTCGCCGGCATTCAGGCGGTCGCGAATTGGGGCGACGGCGATCTTGCGCACTTCGCCGGTGAACTGCAGATCAACCCCGTCGACGACTCCTGCCGGCTGGGCGGTGACGTAATTGCCGGAAGCGACGCGTATGTCAGCCCCGGCCATCGGCGTATTTGGCAGGCCGACCGAGAGCAGGCTTTCAATATCCACGCGTACCGAGCCGACTGCATCCTTGACGTGTTCCAGCGCCTCACTGTCGGTTACCCGGCGACCTTGCACATATTGGGCTTCGGCGGCCAGACGTTCTTCAACTTGCGGCCGCACGCCGTGCACCAGCACCAAACGCACACCAAGCGCATTGAGCAGGTTGATGTCGTAGACCAGATCGACGAAATCATCGCGCAGCATGGCTTCACCACCAAACGCGAGAACAAAGGTTTTGCCGCGAAAAGCGTGGATGTAGGGTGCGGCGGCTCGAAACCACTCAACAAAGGAAGTCGATTCCACTTCAGCCAATTTCGCCATTGCTTATCTCCTGATTGAATTGGCCTTGAATTGAACGCATTTTTTACGGCATTTAGTTGAAAAACTTGAGTGGAATATGTGGGTTTATTGGTTCGGCCAGATTTTCCATGCAACTTCCATGCAAACGCTGGGCAAGGCCGCGTCCAGCGTGCATGCCAGCTTATTTGAAATCACCCCAGATCGCCTGCATTGCGGCCAACGCGGCCAGGGCTGCGGTTTCTGTACGCAGAATACGCGGCCCCAAACGCAGCGGTATGCAGCCGGCGGCAATTGCTGCGTTGCGTTCAACCGGGTCGAACCCGCCCTCGGGGCCGGCCAGAAGCATGACCGGGCCGCTTGGCGTCGGCAGATTACGCAGACTCTGCTTGGCTTCCGGGTCGAGAAGATAGCGCTGTATCTCGGATGGTGTTTGGCGCAGCCAGGGCATGAAATCCTGAATCTCCGCTACCGGCGGCAGTTGGTTGCGGCCGCATTGTTCGCAGGCGGAAATGACGATGCCACGCCAGTGGCGCAGGCGTTTTTCGGTCTTGTCCCCGCTCAGCTTGACGACGCTGCGTCGCATCATCAAAGGTTGAATGGCGGCAACGCCAAGCTCAACCGATTTCTGCAACGTCAGGTCCATGCGTTCGCCACTGGAAATGCCTTGCGCCAGGGTGATCCGCAAGTTCGATTCACGTTGCGGTTCAGCAAGGCCGCTGAGTCGAACTGCGGCGGCTTTGCCTTGTTGTTCCAGCGTGCCCTGGTATTCGCTGCCATCGCCATTGAACAGAACAACCCCATCGCCACTGCGCAGCCGCAATGCACCGATCGCGTGGCGTGCGGTTGCATCGGGTAATTCGATCAGTCGGCCGACAGCTAACGGAAGATCACAATAAAAACGAGGCATGGGCGATGCGTTTCAGGACAAGAGTCGGGCGGGCAGATAAACCGGCAAGAAGGCTTGGTGATTCGGGGGGTATGCAGGGTGATATTATCGCCGGCCTTGGTTCAACCGGAGTCGGCGCATGGTAAGCATGGAAACCCCGATTTGTGATTTTGGCTGGCAAGCCCCCGATTTTGCGTTGCCCGCGACCGATGGCAAAACCTATTCATTGAAAGACGTGGCGGGGCCGAACGGCGTGCTGGTGATGTTCATCTGCAACCATTGCCCCTACGTCAAGGCGGTGATCGATCGCATCGTGCGCGATGTTGCTGAACTCAAGACCTTGGGCATCGGCGCGATTGCGATCATGTCGAACGATGCGACCGAATATCCGGAAGACAGCTTTGACAACATGCGCTTACTGGCGGCAGAACTCGGTTTTCCAATGCCTTATGTGCTGGATGCTTCGCAAGACATTGCAAAAACCTATGGCGCGGTCTGCACGCCCGATTTCTTTGGCTTCAACCGCAATCTGGAACTGCAATATCGCGGTCGCCTGGATGCATCACGCAAGGAATCTGCGCCAGCCGATGTGCGGCGTGATCTGTTCGAGGCCATGAAACAGGTGGCGCAGACGCAGTCTGGCCCGGCCGAGCAGATTCCCAGCATGGGCTGTTCAATCAAATGGATGAGCTGAACGCATGCAAGATCTGAACCGGATGGTCGAGCAGGTGGTCGAGGCCTGTCGTGAGGTCGGGCGTGAAGAGGTGATGCCGCGCTATCTGAAGGTGGCGCATCAACGTAAGGTCGATGGCAGTCTGCTGACTGAGGCGGATCTGGTGGCACAGGTGGCGCTGTTCAAGAAATTGCAGGCGATTGCACCTTATCCGGTGCTCGGCGAGGAGATGACCGAGGCTGAGCAACACGATGTCTGGGGTCTGGGTGATGAAGGTTTCTGGTGTGTCGATCCGATCGATGGCACCAGCAATTTCGTCAATGGATTGCCCTTTTTCGCCATTTCAGTGGCTTTGGTGCGAAATCAGAAAAGCGTGCTGGGTGTGGTGTATGACCCGAGCGCGGATGAGGCATTTTATGCCGTCGAAGGCCAGGGTGCTTTCATGAATGGCGATCGATTGCCGCTGAAAGTGCCGCCTGACGAGTTGAGCCGATGCATGGCTGGTATCGAATTGAAGCGGATCGACCGCACGCTTGCCGGCCGTCTGGCGTTTGAACATCCATTCAGTTCACAGCGGAATCTGGGCGCCAGTACGCTGGACTGGTGTTACATCGCGGCGGGCAGGCTGCATGTCTATCTGCATGGCGGTCAGAAACTCTGGGATTACGCGGCGGGCTGTCTGATTCTGAAAGAGGCGGGGGGCGCGGCATGTGCGCTGGATGGCTCCGATTTCGTCAGTAAGGATCCTTGGTCGAGGTCAGTACTCGCTGCGTTGACGCCGGACCTGTTACGGCAGTGGAAAAGCTGGATCGGAGTGTGAATAATGCGCATGAAAATGAATCAAAATAGGCTGCAAAGCCTTGATGCAGCGCAGCATTGCTGGCTTCTATAAGTTCTCGGTCCGAGAATATAAAAATATTTTAATTTTGTTGGAGCGGCGGCTTAAAACCCGCATCCATAAAGGTGATATGACCTGTTCGCGTGGTTTGCTTCGCATCTCTCCAAGCATGAGTCGGTGGGCGTTGGCTTGCTCAGGCTCAATTGCCTGCGGGATAATCATGACTTTCTGCCCATCCGGGCCTAGATTTCGGTTTTTTCTTTGAGGAAACAAAGACATGGCAACACGTAACGACCTCGCAAACGCCATCCGCGCCCTGGCAATGGATGCTGTCGAGAAAGCCAAGTCCGGTCACCCGGGCGCCCCGATGGGGATGGCGGAAATCTCTGAAGTACTCTGGAACCATCATTTGCGTCACAACCCGGCAAACCCGAAGTGGCCAGATCGCGACCGTTTCATCCTGTCGAACGGTCACGGTTCGATGCTGATCTACGCACTGCTGCACCTGACTGGCTATGACGTCACCGTTGATGACCTGAAGAACTTCCGTCAACTGCATTCACGCACCCCGGGTCACCCGGAGTACGGTTATACCTCTGGCGTCGAGACCACCACCGGCCCGCTCGGCCAGGGCATCACCAATGCCGTCGGTTTCGCGCTGGCTGAAAAGCTGATGGCGCACGAGTTCAACAAGCCCGGTCTCGACATCGTCAATCACCACACCTATGTCTTCATGGGCGATGGCTGCATGATGGAAGGCATCTCGCATGAAGCCTGTGCGCTGGCTGGTACCTGGAAGCTGAACAAACTGATCGCGTTCTGGGATGACAACGGCATTTCCATTGACGGCCACACTGATGGCTGGTTTACCGACGACACCCCGAAGCGTTTTGAAGCCTACGGCTGGAACGTGGTCGCCAACGTTGACGGCCATGACGCTGTGGCGCTGGAAGCTGCCATTCAGAACGCCAAGCAATCCAGCGACAAGCCCACCCTGATTTGCTGCAAGACTGTGATCGGCAAGGGTTCGCCGAACAAGGAAGGCACGCATGACGTGCACGGTGCTGCGCTGGGCAATGCCGAAATCGAAGCAACACGCAAGCACATTGGCTGGAACCACGAACCCTTCGTCATCCCGCAGGACGTCTACGACGGATGGGATGCCAAGACCAAGGGCGAGGGCCTGGAAAAGCTGTGGAACAACAAGTTCGCCGAGTACGCTGCGCAGTTCCCCGACATGGCCGCTGAATTCACCCGCCGCATGAACGGCGATCTGCCCGCCGACTGGGCTGGCCGTGTGCAGGCCGCATTGGCCACGACGCTGGAAAAGGCTGAAACCGTTGCCACCCGCAAGGCTTCGCAACTGGCGATTGAGCGTCTGGTTTCCACGTTGCCCGAGCGCGTAGGCGGTTCCGCCGACCTGACCGGCTCCAATCTGACCAACTGGCCGGGTTGCCATCCGCTGCATCGCAATCCGGGCGGCAACTACATCTCCTACGGTGTACGCGAATTCGGCATGTCACACATCATGAACGGCATGGCGTTGCATGGCGGTTTGTTCCCGTTCGGCGGCACCTTCCTGATGTTCTCGGAATATGCCCGCAACGCGCTGCGCATGTCGGCATTGATGAAACAGCGCGTGGTGTATGTCTTCACGCATGATTCCATCGGTCTCGGCGAAGATGGCCCGACCCACCAACCGGTGGAGCAGACCGCGACTTTGCGCATGATCCCCAACATGACCGTCTGGCGTCCGTGCGACACCACTGAAACTCTGGTTGCCTGGGCGGCCAGCGTTGAGAAGAAGGACGGTCCGAGCTGCCATATCCTGAGCCGTCAGAACCTGCCTTTCGTCAAGCGCAGCGATGCTCAGGTTGCCGATATCCGCAAGGGTGGCTATGTGTTGTCCGATTGTGATGGCGCCGCCAATGTGGTGTTGATCGCAACCGGTTCGGAAGTTGAGCTGGCGATGAAGGCGCAGGAAATGCTGAAGGCCGATGGCATCAATGCGCGTGTCGTTTCGATGCCTTCCACCAACGAATTCGACAAACAGGACGCTGCCTACAAGGCCAGCGTGTTGCCGGCCGGCATCAAGCGTGTGGCGATTGAAGCCGGTGTGACCGACGGCTGGTACAAATATGTGGGTCTCGATGGCGTGGTCGTTGGCCTGGATCGCTTCGGTGAATCCGCACCTGCCCCGGCACTGTTCAAGGAGTTCGGTTTCACACCGGAGAATGTCGTTGCCAAGGCCAAGGGCATTCTGTAATTGGCTGGCAGCGAATAGCCTGGAGTGAGTGGTCAGTAGCTTGGCATTTGCGCGCCGAAGGCGCCGAAGCCTGGTCCACTGGCGACTTGCTGCACGCCAGCTCGCTGCCAGGGCTGTTTTTCATCACAAGGAGCAATAAATGACTATCAAAGTTGGCATCAATGGTTTTGGTCGTATCGGTCGTATGGCTTTCCGCGCCATCGCCAAGGATTTCCCCGGTATCGAAGTGGTCGGCATCAACGACTTGCTCGAACCCGACTACCTGGCTTACATGTTGAAGTACGACTCCGTGCATGGCCGTTTCAATGGTGAAGTTTCCACCGAAGGCGGCAACATGATCGTCAACGGCAAGACCATCCGCCTGACCGCCGAGCGTGATCCCGCCAATCTGAAGTGGGACGAAATCGGCGCCGACATCGTGATCGACTGCACCGGCTTCTTCCTGACCACCGAATCCTGCCAGGCCCACATCAAGGCCGGCGCTAAAAAGGTTGTCCAGTCAGCTCCGGCGAAAGACGACACCCCGATGTTCGTGTATGGCGTGAACCATGCCAAGTACGCCGGTGAAGCCATCGTTTCCGCTGCTTCCTGCACCACCAACTGCCTGGCGCCCGTCGCCAAAGTGCTGAACGACAACTGGGGAATCAAGCGGGGTCTGATGACTACCGTGCACGCGGCAACCGCCACCCAGAAGACTGTTGACGGCCCGTCGATGAAAGACTGGCGCGGTGGTCGCGGCATTCTGGAAAACATCATTCCGTCTTCCACTGGTGCTGCCAAGGCGGTCGGCAAGGTGCTGCCCGAACTGAACAAGAAGCTGACCGGTATGGCTTTCCGCGTGCCCACCTCTGACGTTTCAGTGGTTGATTTGACTGTCGAACTGAACAAGGAAGCCGCCTACGCCGACATCTGCGCTGCGATGAAAGCTGCGTCTGAAGGTGAACTGAAGGGCGTGCTGGGCTACACCAACGAGAAGGTGGTTTCCACCGACTTCGTGGGTAACTCCGCTCCCTCCACGTTCGACGCCGAAGCCGGCATCGCGCTGGACAGCACCTTCGTCAAGGTCGTGGCCTGGTACGACAACGAGTACGGTTACACCTGCAACATGCTGCGTCTGGTCGAGCACGTCGCGAAGTAAAACGGGTTCATGGTTCATGGTGCAGGGTTTTCCTTGCTTCTTGAACCTTGAACCTTGGACCATGCACCAAATGAGTTGTAAGGCCTGAGCCCGCTCAGCCCTTACCACTTAACTTATCAGGAGAACTGCAATGGCTAAATTCCTCCGTATGACCGACCTCGACCTGAAGGGCAAACGCATTTTCATCCGCGCCGACCTGAATGTGCCAGTCAAAGATGGCAAAGTAACTTCCGATGCCCGCATCACTGCCTCCATGCCGACCATCGAGCATGCCATCAAGGCCGGGGCCAAGGTCATGGTGACTTCCCACCTGGGTCGTCCGACTGAAGGCGAGTGGACGCAGGAAGTATCGCTCCAGCCGGTGGCTGATGTGATGGCAGCCAAGCTGGGCAAGCCAGTACGCTTGATCAAGGATTGGGTCGATGGCGGTTTCGATGTCGCCGAAGGTGAAGTTGTGCTGCTGGAAAATTGCCGCGTCAACAAGGGCGAAAAGAAGAACGTCGAAGAGACCGCGAAGAAATACGCCGCGCTGTGCGACGTGTTCGTCATGGATGCCTTTGGTACCGCGCACCGCGCCGAAGCTTCCACCTACGGCATCGCCCAGTTCGCCCCCACGGCTTGTGCCGGCATTCTGGTTTCGGAAGAGTTGCTGGCGCTGGACAAGGCGTTGGCCAACCCGGCGCGGCCGATGGTCGCCATCGTGGGTGGTTCCAAGGTTTCAACCAAGCTGACCGTGTTGGAAGCATTGTCCGAGAAGTGCGAACAACTGGTAGTCGGCGGCGGCATTGCCAACACGTTCCTGGCTGCCACCGGCAAGAACGTTGGCAAGTCCTTGTGCGAACACGATCTGGTCCCCACCGCCCAGGCGCTGATCAGCAAGATGACCGCGCGTGGCGCCACCATCCCAATCGCCGTCGATGTGGTTTGCGGCAAGCAATTTGATGCAGCCGAGCCGGCAGTCAGCAAGGCTGCCGACGATGTGGCTGACGATGACATGATCTTCGACATCGGACCGAAGTCGGCGCAGGAACTGGTCGATATCATCATGCAAGCCGGCACCGTGGTCTGGAATGGTCCAGTCGGCGTGTTCGAATTCGACCAGTTCGGCGAAGGCACCAAGGCCATTGCCATGGCCATCGCTAATACCAAGGCATTCACGCTGGCTGGCGGCGGTGACACTATCGCCGCGATCCAGAAATACGACATCTATGACAAGGTGTCCTACATTTCCACTGCGGGTGGTGCATTCCTGGAATACCTGGAAGGCAAGGTTCTGCCGGCTGTGGATATTCTGGAGAAACGGGCTGCCGGCTGAAATTCGTGAGCGGTGAGCGGGCAGCAGTGGGCGTATCCGCCTGACTGCCCCGTTGATCACTGCTTACAGCTCACCGCTAACCGCTCACTATCATGCTGCGTAGAACAAAAATTGTCGCCACTCTGGGTCCGGCTTGTTCGGACCCGAAAATTCTGGACCAAATGATTGAAGGTGGGGTGGACGTGGTCCGCCTCAACTTTTCTCACGGCACCCCGGAAGAACATCAACAACGCTGTGAACTGGTCCGTTCTCTGGCCAAGACGCGCGGTCGCGCAGTCGGCGTATTGGTTGATCTGCAAGGCCCCAAGATCCGCATCGGCAAGTTCAAGGATGGCAAGATCACGCTGAATCCGGGCGATCAGTTCATTTTGGATGCCACCTGCGAACTGGGTGACCAGACCCGGGTTGGTCTTGATTACAAAGAACTGATCAACGACGTGGCGCGTGGCGCCACACTGTTGCTCGACGACGGCCGCATTGAAATGTGGGTCGAGGAAGTGCATGACCATGAAGTCTTTTGCAAAGTCGTGCAGGGCGGTGTGCTGTCGAACAACAAAGGCATCAACCGCAAGGGCGGGGGGTTGTCTGCTGCCGCGCTGACCGAGAAGGATAAGGAGGACATCAAGACAGCCGCGATGATCAAGGCGGATTATCTCGCCATCTCCTTTCCACGCTCGGCTGCCGATGTCGAACTGGCGCGCGGATTGCTGCACGCTGCGGGTGGCAAAGCCTGGATTGTCGCCAAGATCGAACGTGCCGAAGCCATTGAGGCTTTGGAAGAAATCGTCAACGCCTCGGATGCGATCATGGTCGCGCGCGGTGACCTTGGCGTCGAAGTCGGTGATGCGGCCGTGCCAGCCTTGCAGAAACGCATGATTCGCATCGCACGCGAGCAGAACAAGGTGGTAATCACTGCCACCCAGATGATGGAATCAATGATTTCAAGCCCGATTCCGACGCGCGCGGAGGTCTCCGATGTGGCCAATGCCGTGCTGGATGGTACCGATGCGGTGATGCTGTCAGCGGAAACGGCTGCCGGCCTGTATCCGGTGGAAGCCATTTCGGCAATGAATCGGGTTTGCCTGGAGGCTGAGAAGGAGCTTGAAGCCACGTTTGGCAATCGCATGCTGGATCAAGGCTTTTTGCGTGTAGATGAAGCGATTGCGATGTCTGCAGCTTTTACTGCCATGCACCTGAACATCAAAGCAATCGCCGCAATGACCCAATCCGGTTCGACCGCATTGTGGATGTCGCGGATCAGTACGCATGTGCCAATCTATGCCTTGACGCCTGAAACCGAAACCCGTAGAAAAGTCACTCTCTTCCGCGGCGTCTACCCGGTGAATTTCCGTCCTTCGACTAACGAACGTGATCAATTGCTGTCCGAGGCTGAGGATGAACTTAGACGACGGGGCGCGGTCCGTAACGGAGACCTGATTCTGCTCACCATCGGTGAGCCGATCGGAAAACCCGGCGGCACCAATACCATGAAGATTGTTCGCGTCGGCGAACACAAAAAAGCTTGATTACGTCCACTCTTACGCTTACCCAATAGGAGATTTACAGATGGCTCTGATTTCCCTGCGTCAACTGCTCGACCACGCCGCTGAAAATGGCTATGGCCTGCCCGCATTCAATGTCAACAATATGGAACAAGTGCAGGCAATCATGCAAGCCGCTGATGCCGCCAACAGCCCGGTGATTCTGCAAGGATCCGCCGGTGCCCGTTCCTACGCGGGTGAGCCGTTCCTGCGCCACCTGATTCTGGCCGCGATCGAGCAATATCCGCATATCCCGGTATGTATGCACCAGGACCACGGCGCTTCCCCCAGCATCTGCTTCCGCTCCATCCAGTCCGGCTTCAGCTCGGTGATGATGGACGGTTCACTGGGTACCGACGGCAAAACGCCTTCGACCTATGAATACAACGTTGCTACCACCGCGCATGTTGCCGAGCTGGCGCATGCCTGCGGCGTCTCGGTTGAAGGCGAACTGGGCTGCCTGGGCTCCCTGGAAACCGGTAAGGCCGGCGAAGAAGACGGCCATGGCGCCGAAGGCGTGCTGGATCATTCCGCGCTGCTGACCGACCCCGATGAAGCCGCTGATTTTGTCACCAAGACCAAGGTCGACGCACTGGCCATTGCCATCGGCACCAGCCATGGCGCCTACAAGTTCACCCAGAAGCCCACCGGTAAGGTGTTGCGTATCGACCGCGTCAGGGAAATCCACGCCCGCATCCCGAACGTGCACCTGGTCATGCACGGTTCTTCCTCGGTACCGGAAGACTGGCTCGCTATCATCAACAGCTACGGCGGCGACATGGGTCAGACCTATGGCGTGCCGGTCAGTGAAATCGTTGAAGGCATCAAGAACGGCGTGCGCAAGGTGAATATCGACACCGATCTGCGTATGGCTTCTACCGGCGCGATTCGCAAGCATCTGGCCGAGAACAAGTCGAACTTCGATCCGCGCAAGTTCCTGAAGGACGCCACCAAAGCGATGAGCGGTATCTGCCAGGCGCGTTACGAAGCCTTTGGAGCTGCCGGTATGGCCAGCAAGATCAGCAAGGTATACAGCCTGGAAGACATGCAGAAGCGTTACGACAAGGGCGAACTTGATCCCAAGGTCAACTAAGACGTTTTAGTTTGTAGCTTTTAGCTTAAGGCCGGTAGCGAGGAGACTTGCTACCGGCTCTTTCATTTCGGTATCCCATGAACACCTTATACGAATCCTCCATCAAGTCCTTGCCGCTACTCCACAAAGGCAAAGTGCGCGACATCTACGCAGTTGACGACCAACGCATGCTGATCGTCACCACGGATCGACTATCCGCATTCGATGTCGTGCTGCCGACGCCGATTCCCGGCAAGGGGCAGGTGCTGACCGCAGTGGCGGACTTCTGGTTTGCCAAGCTGGCGGTCATCATGCCCAACCAGTTGACCGGGGAAACGCCGGAGTCGGTAGTGACGCCGGATGAACGGGAGCAGGTCAGCGGCCGTGCCGTGGTGGCCAAGCGGCTGAAGGCATTGCCGGTGGAAGCCATCGTGCGCGGCTATCTGGTTGGGTCTGGGTGGGCCGAATATAAGCAAACCGGTCTGGTTTGCGGCATACACCTGCCGGATCGTATGCAGTTGGCAGACCGTCTGCCGGAACCCATTTTTACCCCCTCCACCAAGGCAGCGGTTGGCGAGCATGATGAGAATATCAATTTCGCTCGTTGTCAGGCGTTGCTCGGCAAGGAGGTCGCGGTGCAGGTGCGCGATGCTTCCATTGCCCTGTATAAGAAGGCGGCTGAATATGCGCTGACACGCGGCATCATCATCGCGGATACCAAGTTCGAATTCGGCCTGGATACACAAGGTACGCTGACTTTGATCGATGAGGTTTTGACGCCGGATTCTTCGCGCTTCTGGCCGCTGGAACAGTATCGTGTCGGTGAAAATCCGCCCAGCTATGACAAGCAATATGTGCGTGACTGGTTGACCGCGTCGGGCTGGAATAAACAGGCACCCGGACCCGAATTGCCGGCGGAAGTGGTGGCGCAGACGGCTGAAAAGTACCAAGAAGCGCTGCGCCTGCTGACTGCCTGAAACCGCTCTGACCTATTGCTTCAAGCCGAAGCGGTTCATCAGGTCGTACAAGGTCGGCCGTGAAACGCCGAGTAGTTCAGAAGCCTGCGCCACGCTGCTGTTGCAGCGTGCCAGCGCTTTGAGCACGGCACTGCGTTCCGCTTCATCACGCACCTGACGAAGATTCAACGGCTCATTCTCGCTACTGTTATTGCTGGTCAAGCCCAGATCGCCCAGGTTCACCTTGGGGCCATCCGACATGATGACGGCGCGTTTGATGGTGTTTTCCATCTCACGCACGTTGCCAGGCCAGCGATGCGCTTCGATTGCCTGTAAAGCATCCGGAGCAAAGCCGCGCAAGTTACGGCCCTGGGTTTGCGCTATGCGCTCAAGAAAGGCATGTGCCAACAGGGAGCTGTCACCTTGTCGCTCACGCAGCGGGGGGATGTGCACAGAAATCTCGGACAGGCGATAAAACAAGTCTTCACGGAACTGACCTGACTTGATCTGTTCCGCGAGGTTCTGGTGGGTTGCCGCGACGACCCGTACATCGACCGGAATTTCCCCACGGCCACCAAGACGCTCGATGACTCGCTCTTGCAGGAAGCGCAGCAGTTTGGCTTGCAAGGACATCGGCAAATCACCGATTTCATCGAGAAATAGAGTGCCGCGATGTGCGTATTCAATCTTGCCGACGGTTTGTTTGGAAGCGCCGGTGAAGGCGCCTTTTTCATAACCGAAGAGTTCCGATTCAAGCAAATTGTCCGGAATGGCGGCACAGTTGATGGCGACGAAGCGCTCCTTGATGCGCGGCGAGAGTTCATGCAGGCCACGCGCGAGGACTTCTTTGCCTGTGCCGGATTCGCCCAGCAGCAAGACTGAAGCATCGCTTGGAGCCACTTTTTCGATCGTGCGGCAGACCTTGAGCATTGCCGGATCGCAGGTAATTAATCCTTGCAAGGGTTCGGAACGGGTACGCTGGGTCAGGGCGCGATTTTCCTGCTCCAGTTCATAGACGCGGAAGGCGCGTTCGATGATCAGCTTGAGGATCTGCTCTTCGAATGGCTTGTGATAGAAATCGAAAGCACCCAGGCTGATTGCCTGGATGGCATTGGTCCGATCCTGATTGCCGGTGACGACAATCACCTTCGAGCTGGGACAGAGTTGCAGGATTTGTTGCAGTGTCGCCAGGCCTTCAGTCGCGCCATCCGGATCAGGCGGCAAGCCGAGATCGAGAAGGACGACGGCCGGCTCGAAGCGGCGCAGTAGCGCCAAAGCTGATTCGCGATCCCCGGCGGGGAGCACGTCATAGTCGTCCAGACTCCATTTGATTTGCTTTTGAAGACCGACATCGTCCTCTACCAGCAAGATTTTCGGGGCTTTGTCGCTTGATTTGTCACTCATGGCTTGGATTCAGTGATTAATGGCAATCGCACGGTGAACAGAGTTCCGCGTCCAGGGGTGCTGGCGACTTGAATGCTGCCATTCAGCGCTTGCACATATTCCTTGCATTCATAGGCTCCGATACCCATTCCCGTACCTTTCGTAGAAGCAAAAGGGCGAAACAGTCGTTCCTTGATGAAAGAGGCGTCCATACCTGCACCGGTATCAGTGACGGTCAGTACCGCCCAGTCATCATCGCTGTCGAGTGTAACACCCACTTTTCCGGTGTATGGCGTCGCTTCGATCGCATTCTGGACCAGATGGCCAATGACTCGGACCAACTTATCATGCTCAGCTTTGATTCGCATGCCGTTGACGGCGATATGCAGCGTGGGTTGCAGGCTGTAAGCGCGTTTCGAATGCATGACCTCTTCCAGGATGGTGCATAGATCAACGGTGCTTTTATCATTTTCCTCCGGTTCATCGGTGAGTTTATGTAGCATCCGATTCATGCGTGCGACGGAGCTTTCGATGGTCGCCAGCATGTCTTCCTGAAAAGCCGGTTTGTGCTTATGTTTCTCTGCGTTGGCCAGCAACAGGGAAAGTTGAGCGACCAGATTTTTGATGTCGTGCACGACAAATGCCGCAGCGCGATTGAAGGATTCGAACTGGCGTGCCACGGTAAGAGCTTCCGCAGCCTGAGCTTGCGCCAGATGGGCGGCAGCCTGGCGGGCGGCAGTCTTCAGCAGATCGTTGATTTCCCAGTCCATGCCGGGTGGACTGATCGACTTGGCAAGTATGACGAAGCCGGAAAGGTTGTCATGCCAGAGCAGGGGTATCACCAGCCAGGCTTTGTCGCACGCCAGCAGCCAATTGGGAAATCGGGTTTCTTCGAGCAGGTCGGGCTGCTCCCGGCAGTCCTTCAGATCCAACACCCACTGACGAGATTCGAGAAACGCTGGAAACGGATGACCTTCTTCCAACTGGCCTTCCAGCTCAGCAAAATTCCAGTGTGCAACCCTTCGATAGACACCTAGTCCAGGGCCGGCATCCTGTTTTAACCAGAGTGCGGCCGCAGGGCTATCTACCAGGCGGGCCATGGCCTGCAGACTGCGATCGTAAACCTGAGCTCCGGGTTCACCCTCGGTCAGCATGGAGGTAAAGCGCAGCCATTCCTCGCGGTAGTCGTAGCGGTAGCGGAAAAAGTGTTTGGCCAGCAGTACGCGTAGTTTGGCCCGCATGACACTCGAAAAAACCGCCAGCAACAGCACCAGCATGGCGCCAAACAGGAATACGGTTTGCAGCACCGCGCCCCACTCACCGCCGGCGAAACGAATGTAATAGCCTGCAGCGGCCATCAGCATGAGATAGAGACCGGAGCCCATCAGCGCGGCGCTGTGAAACGCCATGCGATGCGAAATGGCCAGTTGTACGTCGGTCGTGACAACGCGACGTCGGAGCGAAATCCACAACAACGGCACCAGCAAGGCATTCACCGCGCCGCGGGCAATCCAGCCATCTTGTGAAATGGCGGTGAACAGCATTGCTTCCGAAAAAAGATAAAAATCGAACACGAAGATGCTGCCCAAGGCCAGGCAAAGATGCTTGATTCCCCAACGTTCCTGAGCGCTTGAATTGCGGTAGAACTGCTCAACCAGCACCATGCCTGCAATGGCAAACAATGCCGGATAGACCGCCCCGACCCAGTAACCCAGTTTGGTTGCTGGAAATGCCAGCGAGAAGAGATGACTCGCCACTGCCAGGACAGCCAGGCCACCAAGCCCGCGGCCAAGAAAGGCCAGCGTATCGGCTGTTTCATTTTTGGCGCGCAGCGCACTCAGGTTGCGCCAGAGAAACCAGACCCAGACCAGATTGCGGCCAAGTTCTACCAGCGCGGCAAACTCCTGCCCAATACGGAGCAACGCGTGCAGGGAAAGAATGCTTGCCCAGAGGAAACTGGCGGCGGCGGGCACCGCCAGGCCAGGTACGCCAGGCGGGCCATCGCGGCCGCGCGAAGCCAACGCCAGGAATGCGAAAGCCACGGCCGCCAGGCCATAACTGAGTGCAGCAATGCTGGCGGAGGAATCGAGCGTCATGGGGGGGCGGTTTGCGTTATGAATTACTTAAAGCAATTGCCTGCTGTCGTGTGCTTCTGAGGCGCATTATTGCGGTTGTGCTTAGCTGATTTGTTCAGTCAGGCGTGTTTAACCGCAAGCACGCATACCAACTCCTGCTAACGCACCCCTTTGCCCAGTACCACGACCTGAGTCGTTTGCAGCAACACCATCAAGTCAAGGAACAGGCTGTGATTTTTCACGTAATACAGGTCGTACTGAAGTTTGTTCATCGCGTCTTCGACACTGGCGCCATACGGAAATTTGACTTGCGCCCAGCCGGTGATACCCGGTTTGACGCTATGTCGGGCATGGTAATAGGGAATTTGCGCGGCCAATTCGTTGACGAAATATGGCCTTTCCGGGCGCGGCCCAACAAAGCTCATGTGGCCGAGGAAAACATTCAGTATCTGCGGAAGTTCGTCGATGCGTGTGCGTCGGATGAAGCGACCCACCCGTGTCGTGCGGTCATCCTTTTGGCGTGCCCAGACCGGTAATCCATCCTTTTCTGCATCAGTAAACATACTGCGGAATTTGAAGATGGTGAACGGATGACCAAATTGACCGATGCGCTCCTGGGTATAGAAAACCGGACCGCGACTCTCCATGCGGATGGATAAGCTGGTGAGTAGCATGATCGGAAGCGTAAACAGCAGAAATGAGCCGCTGATCACCAGATCGAACAAGCGCTTGACCACGTCGCGCGCCGAGCCTTGCGAGAAGCCCTCGGAAAAAATCATCCAGCTGGCATTGATCGCTTCGAGCGGGAGGATGCCTGTCTGTCTCTCGAAGAAGGCGGGCAGATCAAGAATGTGCAAACCCCGCAGTTTGCATTCGAGCAGGTCTGCCATCGGCAGTCCGCCGCCACGTCGTTCTCTAACCGCCACCACGATTTCACTGGCGCCGAGTCGGCTCGCGGTATCGAACAGCGAGCCGTATTCTTCATTGAGTACCCGATCGTGCGGTACATAATGATGCGAGGTGCCAAGCGGCATGTAGCCGACGATGTACAAACCCTGCGCCTCCCCGGAGGACACCATTTCCTCGATTTTGGAAGCCCGGCTACCGGTGCCGAGGATCAGGATGCGCTTCTTGAAAAGATCGGTTTTGCCCCACTCCATGAACAACAGACGGATCAGCACGGAAGCAAGTCCGGCGACCAGCATGCCGACCAGATACTCAGTGCCAACGGGGAATACCATCTGCAATAACTGACCACCCAAGGCAAGAATGCCAGCCGAGACAAAAAAACTGCCGCCGACTCTTATCAACAAGCTTTTCAAGCCCTTGGTCCACTCCCAGTCATAGAGGCCAAAAGTAGAATTGAGCAAGGTCAGTATTGCCGCGAACAGCCAAGGCTTGTAATCAGCGCCGTGCCCGACGCTTAACAGTTGGCTGGCATAGCGTTCCGCCACGAAGCTACTGATGTAAGCAAACACCAGAAACTCGACGACGGTGAGCATCAACATGCTCATCGGGATGTAATGGCGGAAGAATCGGATCATGGTTGGTGTGATTCGAACGTAGGGGCGAGTGAAATCATTTTGACCATAGATACATTAATGTTGCGGCGTTAAACTGCTTGCTGGTGCAGCAAGCGGGGTTTGCGTCTGCATCAATCTTTCAAGTTGACTCCGATTCAAGCGGGTGCGGCCAGCGTGAAAACTCTCTCCTGAATTGATTCTGAGCAGAATATCCGTTGGCTCCGAATAGATCAGGTAAGCCACACGGCCGCCTTTGTCCTGGATCTTGTATTCGATGTTGTGATTGACCAGGAACTGATCAAAATCCTTGCTCGAATCGGCATCGATATCGAGTTCGATCAAGCTGTGCTCAGAAACCGCACCCGAAGCAACCATGCCGGTCAGAAAAGGCGAGAAAGGCTCGAAAACCCGCATTACTGCGAGTGCCTGCTGACGCAGGTCATGCAACAGCGCAGCTTGCTCTTCAGGTTCGAACAGTGATTGACGATAGACCAGAGCGGCATCGATTTCCTCGTTGCTTGGCAAGCCATGCCCCTCCGGCAAGCCCAGGCTGCGTGCAGCTTTGCGTTTTGCCAGCGCGTAGTCATGGATGCCATGCTCGGCAATCAAGCGCGCAGCCAGATCGGCAATGCGTGCCCGGTTATGGGAAGGGTGTGCATCTCTCACTGCGGGCTCAACTCGACAGGGGATAGGAGTGGGGCCGCGGGCGGCAGGTCTGGCGTTAGCGCGTCGGGCTCCGCGATTTGTTCAGCCTGATAGCCGGGGGAAAATTCCTGATAGAAGTATTCATTGACGCCTTGGCCCGGCTCGACCGACATGCCGGTAATCGGGTCAATCTCGACCGAGACGACGCCATCAGGCATGGCGAAAGGCGAATCTGGGGTGCTGCGCAGGGTTTCTCCCATGTAGCGAATCCAGATCGGCAGCGCGGTACCTCCGCCCGTCTCGCCCGAACCCAGCGGCCGTGGTTTGTCATATCCCATCCAGGCTACCGCTACCCGTGTCGGCTGAAAGCCGGCGAACCAGGCGTCATGGTGATCATTCGTTGTGCCGGTTTTTCCGGCAAGATCGGATCGGCCAAGTTTCAGCGCGGCAGTTGCGGTTCCGCGCCGGATGACATCCTGCATCAGGCTGGTGGTGATGAATGCGTTGCGCGGATCGATTGCTTGATAGGACGGTGGCGGACTAAAGGTTTCAAGCACGCGTCCATTCTTGTCGGTAACCCGCAACAGATGCCATGGGGTGATCGACTTGCCGCCATTTGCAAATACCGCATAGGCCGACGCCAGAGAAAGCGGGGTCACTTCCCCTGCGCCCAGCGCCATCGTCATATACGGAGGGATGCGCCGCATGTCGAAGCCGAATTTTGCAATGTGTTGCTGGGCGAATTCGGTGCCGACTCTTTCCAGTACACGAATGGAAATCAGGTTTTTGGATTTTGCCAAGGCATTGCGCAGCGAAAGCGGACCTTCCATGGTTCCGTCATAGTTTTTCGGTTCCCAACTCACCCCGCCTGTCTCGGCCGGGTCAACCGAAATGGGGGCGTCATCGAACACGGTCGCGGGCGTAATGCCTCGTTCGAGAGCGGCCGAATACACAAAAGGTTTGAAGCTGGAGCCCGCCTGACGCGTGGCCTGTGTGACGTGGTTGAACTGATTGAGCGCGAAGTCGAACCCCCCCACCATGGCGAGAACCGCCCCATTGCCTGGATTAAGCGCGATGAACGCGACCTCGACTTGCGGCAGATAGTTGAGCTGCCAGTCCGCATCGGGCTTCAGCCGCCCCACCCGCACAATACTGCCGCGTGTCAGGCGCTTTTTCTGGGCCATTTTGGTAGACAAAAAGCGCTGAGCGAATTTGACTTCACTGCTGCCCAACGCGACCTCATCCCCATTGCGCAGACGCAGTTTGATTTGTGATTTGTTGATGCCAAGGACGATGGCGGGGAGCATGCCATTGACTTCTTCGAGTCCGAGCAGAGTCTCCTCAATGGTCTTTTCGGCATCCGGCTCATCGGCGGGTAGTTCGACTCTGCCTTCCGGTCCGGTATAGCCGCGTCTGCGATGGAATTCAAAAATACCCTGACGAACGCCATTCAGTGCCGCTTTCTGATCGGCCAGACGCAGTGTTGTGAATACTTTCATGCCACTGACATAAATATCCGCGCCATATTTTTCGAACATACGCTGCCTGACCAGTTCAGCCAGATGATGCGCGCCGACGTCAAAACTCTGCGTCGAGTACTTGATTGGCAAGCGTTGCGACTTGGCTTGCTGGTAGGTCTTGTCGGAAATGTAACCCAGTGTCTTCATGCGCCCCAGTACGTAAAGCTGACGGCTTCTGGCACGGGTTGGATTGACCACCGGGTTGTAAGCGGAAGGTGCTTTCGGCAAGCCGGCCAACATCGCAGCTTCGGCGACACTGATCTTGGCCAATGGCTTGCCGAAATAGATTTGTGCGGCGGCGGCAAAACCATAGGCACGCTGGCCCAGAAAAATATGGTTGATGTACAGCTCGAGAATTTCATCCTTCGTCAGGGCATGCTCAATCTTGATCGCAAGGAGCGCTTCGTTCATCTTGCGGGTAAGGGATTTTTCCGAGCTAAGAAAGAAATTTCGCGCCACCTGCATGGTGATCGTCGAAGCACCCTCCTTGACGCCGAGTGACATCAGATTTGACAACGCAGCACGCAGAACGCCCAGGGTATCGACGCCACCATGGCTATAAAAACGTTCGTCCTCTGCCGCCAAGATTGCCTGCGGCAATGCTTTGGGTGCATCTTTCAACCTGACGACCGCACGCCGTTCCTCGCCAAATTCTCCGATCAGCGCACCTTCCTCTGTGTAGATGCGCAAAGGTTGCTTGGGCTGATAGTCTTTCAGCGCATCCAAACTGGGTAAATTTGGATAAATAATTGCGGAAGCTAAGGCTATTATCGCAACTGCCGATGTCACGATGCCAACGGCAGAAGCTAGCAGGATGTACCACCAACGGGTCATTTCAGGCTCGCGGGGAAACCGGATTAATTGGGTAAGGCCAAGGGTAAGATCAAGTTGAAGAACAAGGCAAGCTGAACTGAAAGAATTGAAAAACCTTGTAAATATTAACGAGTTGTTGCTAGGATTTAACGCAGATTATTAAATAAGCGCCTGAAGTCGGTGTCTGTGAAGGGGAATTTGTTTGAAACTTGCTTTTTTGGGCTCAGGTTCTCGCCCTCTGATCGGAGTTGATGTTAGCTCATCAGCAGTGAAAATGCTTGAGCTGGCAGACGGTGGCAAAGGCATGCGCCGGGTCGAGCGCTATGCCATTTCACCCTTGCCAAGAGACGCTGTTCAGGATGGTGCAATTGCCAAGATCGAAGTCGTGGAGGCCGCCATGCGTGAAGCCTGGAAGGCGCTCGATACGCGGACTCGCGATGTGGTCATGGCCCTGCCAGCCTCCTCTGTGATTACCAAAAAAATCATGTTGCCAAGCGGCGCAACTGAAGCTGAAATCGATACCCAGGTGACAGCGGAAGCGAATCAGGTGGCATCATTTCCGCTCGGTGACATCAGCCTCGATTACCAGATTCTTGGTTCTAGCGTGAAGAACCCGAATGAAAACGACGCACTCCTCGTTTTGGCTCGGCGGGAACGCGTTGAAGAGCGGGTCGCGCTTGCCGAGGCGGTTGGTCTAAGAGTGGTCATCATGGACGTTGATGCCTTTGCAACGTTGACCGCCTATGAGCAGATGGCGTTTCAATTACCGGACAATGGCAAAGGCCAAACCATTGCGGTCATCGACGTCGGCGCACACACCACGCACGTCAATATCCTGCACGACAACCAAACCGTCTATCAGCGTGAACATGCGCTTGGCGGAAGCGCGCTGACCAATGAAATCAGCCGCCGCTTCGATTTGCCGTCTGAAGAAGCGGAAGATGCAAAACGCAAGGGCCTGCTGCCCGACAGCTACGAATCGGAAGTTTTGCAGCCATTCCTCGACTCCGTGGCGCAGGAAATCGGGCGTGCATTGCAGTTGTTCTACTCCGCCACCTCGTTTCAAAGCGTGGATCATATTTTGTTGGCTGGCGGCTGTGCTGCCATACCGGGGCTTGATGATGTTGTGCACAGTCGGATGCAGACCAGCACGCTGATTGCAAACCCCTTCGCCAAGATGGCCGTTTCGAATCACGTCAAGCCGCGTCAGCTGGCTTCCGAAGCGCCCGCGCTTTTTGTGGCTTGTGGCCTCGCTTTGCGAAGGTTTGATCCAGAATGACCCCGATCCGCATCAACCTCCTCCCGCATCGCCAGCTGCGCAAAGCTCGGCAACAGCGCTGGTTCGCCATTCTTGCCGCCATCGTGGTTGGGCTGGGCCTCGCTGTGGTGGCGGCTGGTCAAGCCTATCTGGTGAATGCGAAAACCGCCCAGGATGCTCGCAACACATTCCTCAAAGATGAAATGGTCAAACTCGACAAACAGATCGCCGAGATTGCCGAGCTAAAGGAAAAGACAGACGATTTGCTGGAACGCAAGAAAGTCGTCGAAACCTTGCAGAACAACCGTGGTGAAGCGGTTGTCATGTTTGACGAACTCATGCGGCGTCTGCCCGAGGGGCTCTACCTCAAGAGCGTCAAGCAGTCCGGCGACCTGCTTGCCTTGTCTGGCTATGCTCAATCGAGCGCTCGAGTTTCTACCTTTATGAGGTCGCTGGAAGCCACTGATTTGTTCGATGAGCCGGTTCTGGTTGAAGTCAAGTCAGCCATGGTTGGCCCGGTGCGCAGTTCAGAATTTTCCCTCAACGTAAAAATCGCTCGCCAGACCCCGGAAGCGAAGCAGAAGGGGGGTAAACCATGAATCTGTCGGATATCAACAATCTCGATTTGAAAGACATCACGAGTGCACCTGCACCGGTTCGCGCCGTGGTCTTGGTCGTATTGTTCTTCGCCATCCTGGCCGGCGGTTGGTATCTGGTCTGGGCGGACGCGAAACAGAGTCTGGATGCCGCGCATGCGGAAGAACAAGCACTGCGCGCTAGTTTCACTGCCAAGAAAAGCCAGGTATTTCATTACGAAGCCTACAAACGCAGACTGGCCGAGGTGGAACAATCACTCGCCGCTATGCTGCGCCAATTGCCGGATCGCTCGCAAATGGACGCTTTGCTGGCCGATATCAATCAGGTCGGCGTTGGACGAGGTCTCGAATTCAACTTGTTTCGACCGGGGGCCGAGACCCTGGCTGGTTTCTACGCCACCTTGCCGGTGGCGATCATGGTTAGTGGCACTTATCACGATATCGGTGGTTTCGTGAGTGATCTTGCCCAAATGCCGCGGATTGTGACGCTGCATGACGTCAATCTGGTGCCGCAAAAAGATGGTCTCCTGAGCATGGATGCGAGAGTGCAGACTTATCGGTATCTGGATGAAAACGAGCTGGCCGCAGTGCGCAGACAAAAACAGGCGGGAGAGAACAAATGACCCGGTCTCGTTTCAATGCAAAGTGTTCAGTCTCACCCCTGTTGCTGGCTTGTCTGGTTTTGTTGACGGGCTGCGGTCAGGACCAATATTCAGATCTGCGTGAATTCATGGACACGACAGGTACAACCGCGCAGCCAGCGTTGGAACCCTTGCCGGAAGTCAAACCACAGACAACCTTTATCTACGAGCCGGAAGACAGTCCAGACCCATTTCAGCCACGTAGTCTGAAGCAGGCAAAAGGGGGCGGCGAGTTTCAGCCGGACCTCAGCCGCCCGAAGGGGCCGCTGGAGCAATTTCCACTCGACGGCTTGCGCATGGTTGGCACCATCAGCAAGGACAACCAACGCTTCGCGCTTGTCCGTACCCCCGAAAGCACCCTTTTTCGGGTTAAGAAGGGGGATTACATGGGACTTAATTTTGGCCTGGTCATCGGCATCACCGATCTCAGCATAGAACTCAGGGAAACCGTCCAGGATGGCGTGGGCGACTGGACTGAAACGAAGGCCACGCTGGCCCTTCAGGAGTAGACGTTATGAAAACAAATCAATCGAAGATGCCTGTCTGGATCAGCTTGGTCGCTGGCCTGGCATATTTCGCCGCCTTGCCTGGCTATGCAGCCAATGTGCTGAACCGGGTTTCCGTCGCGGAAGGGCCGAATGAAAGCCAAGTAATCAAGATCATCATGAAAGACACGGTCGAGGCCATGCCGGTTTCATTTACGACCAGTAATCCGCATCGATTGGTCGTCGATCTTGCCGACACCACAAACAGCATCGGACGCGTGGTTGAATCGATGAACAGCGCCACGATCAAGAATTACCAGGTGGTTCAGGCAGGTGAACGGACACGCATCGTGTTCAACCTGAACGTGCCGGCCAGCCATGAATTGCGCAAGGATCGCAACATGATTCTGGTTGTGTTGCAGGGCGCGACTATGAAAGCCGATGCCGGTATGCCAGCAAGCGCGCCAGCAAAGTTTGCGGCAGCAAGCAGCCAACGTGAATACGGTATCCGCGATGTCGATTTTCGTCGCGGTAAAAACAATGAAGGCCGCATCACGATCAGCCTGAGCGACCCCGGTGTCGGCATCGACATTCAGCAAAAAGGTCGCGCCATCCAAGTCGATTTTCTCAACACAACGCTGCCCGGCGCTCTCCAGCGGCGTCTGGATGTCGCAGATTTCGCAACCCCGGCGCAACTGATCGAAACCTTCGAGCAGGGCAAGAACGTTCGCATGCTGGTCACGCCCAAAGGCCGATGGGATTACTCGGCGCATCAAACCGGCAATCAGTTCGTCATGGATATCCGTTCGCTTGACGATCCCAGTCTGGCCAAGAGTGAAAAGCCGATCTATAGCGGCGAAAAACTCACGCTGAATTTCCAGAATGTTGAAGTGCGGGCAGTGCTGCAAGTCATCGCCGACTTCACCGGGTTGAACATCATCGCCAGCGATACCGTCTCCGGGAATGTCACTCTGCGGCTGAAGGATGTGCCCTGGGATCAGGCGCTGGACATCATCATGCGCGCCAAAGGACTCGACAAACGCGCCAGCGGCAGTGTGATCTGGATCGCCCCACGCGATGAACTCGCGGCCAAGGAAAAGCAGGAACTGGAAGCCAAGAAATCGTTGGCGGATCTGGAGACGCTGACTACGCGGAGTTATCGCCTCAACTATCTGCGCGCGGATGAGGCTTTGGCGGTTATTTCTGGAGAATCCAGATCGCTCTCAGGAAGCCAGGAAACCGCTACTTGTTCACCGAGTTCAACGGGGATCCAGGCCGATGTCACTTCAGGCGGGTCCAGCGGAAGTACTACTTCAGGTCAATCTGGAAATTCAGCGAATTCAAACAACAATGTCAATCGTGTGTTATCCAACCGTGGCGGCGCGTCGCACGACCTGACCACCAACACATTGGTTGTCACCGATACGCTGGAACGCCATACCGCCATCGAAGAAGTGCTGAAGGGCGTCGACGTGCCTTCAAAGCAGGTCATGATCGAAGCGCGCATCGTGGTCGCCGATGACACATTCAGCCGTGATTTGGGCGCCAAGCTGGGATTCCAGGGTAGTGGCAAGAGTGGCGATACCAAGTTTGGTTTGGGTACTTACGAAACCTCAGCCGTAGGCGCGACTACTGGTGTCACCGCCGCAGCGCCAACGACCAACGTCAATCTGGGCGCTGCCGGTGCACCCAGCCTGGGATTTACCATTTTCAATGCATCAACGGCCGCTATTCTGAGTCTGGAGCTACAGGCGCTGGAAGTGGATAACCGAGGCAAGATCGTTTCCAACCCGCGAGTGGTGACCACAAATCTACGCCCCGCAGTCATTCTTCAAGGCGAACAGATTCCGGTCGTCACCCCCGGTTCAGCCAATGCGCCTGCAACGACAACCTTCAAAGATGCGCTGCTTTGTCTGCTGGTCAATCCGCAGGTATTGAATAACGATTCGGTCATCCTCAATGTTGAAGTCACCAAAGACGCCCGTGGGGCCCAGGTTGGCGACAACGTGGCCATCAACGCCAAGCGAATCAAAACTCAGGTAAGGGTCAATAACGGAGAAACCGCTGTGCTTGGTGGCATCTTCGAACAAACCTTGCGCAACGACACCGACAAAGTCCCATTTCTTGGTGACTTGCCAGTCCTGGGGAATTTATTTAGAAGCAACAGCAAATCCGATACCAAATCGGAAATGCTGATATTCCTCACCCCCCGGATATTGCAGGATGACTTGTTGAGCGGTCGCTAAGGGGCTGGCTAACCATGCAGCCTGAGCCCGATGCCGATCAAGGTTGTCCAATGACGACTACGACACACCCTGGAAAGATGCGGTCACACGTTATTTTCCCGAGTTCATCGCGTTCTACTTTCCCGAAGCAGAAAAGCAAATCGACTGGAACCGGGGCCATACCTTTCTCGACCAGGAACTTGCGCAGATCGTCAAAGACGCCGAACTCGGCAAACGGCTCATCGATAAACTCGCCCAGGTCGCCACCCATGACGGTGGCGAACACTGGGTCTATATCCATATCGAAGTGCAGGGCGGTCAAGACGGCAACTTTGCTGAACGCCTGTTCACCTACAACTACCGTCTCTACGACAAATACCGCCGACCCATCGCCAGCCTGGCTGTTTTGGCAGACGAACGCGAAAACTGGAAGCCACAAAGCTATGGCTACCAACTCTTCGGCTGCCGACACTACCTCGAATTTCCCACCGTTAAGCTACTCGACTACCAGCCCCAAACCGAAGCACTTCTCGCAGACGCCAATCCCTTCGCCCTGGTCACCGCCGCCCACCTGCTTACCCGGCAAATCAAAGGCGACGACCGCCAACGGCTTGCAGCAAAATGGCGGCTGGCTAAACTGCTCTACGAACGCAACTGGGATAAACAACGCATCATCGACCTGTTCAGCGTCATTGACTGGATGATGCAAGTACCCAAAGACCTGCAAATGCAGCTCTGGCAAGACATCGAACAACTGGAAAGGAACCGCACCATGCCCTACATCACCTCGGTAGAACGCATCGGCATTGAAAAAGGTATGCAACAAGGCATGCAACAAGGCATGCAACAAGGCATGCAACAAGGCGTGCAACAAGGCGAATCAGCCATGCTCGCCCGCCTCCTCGCCCACCGCTTCGGCCCGCCAACCGCCGAGACACAAGCCAGACTAAAGACCGCCACGCTTGAACAACTCGAACAATGGGCTGAAAACCTCCTGGATGCCGCCACGCTGGAAGACGTTTTCAAGCATCATTGACACGAACAAGCGAATCGAGTTAGTTGGGGCAGACAGGATATTAAGTTTGTTCGGAAAAGCTGGAAGCAGGTCATTACCTTCGCAACGGTGATAAGCCTCGGTTATCAGATGAAATTTGAAATTGTCGGAGAAATTGTTAGCGTTGAAACCATCGCCCAGGGCAATGGCATCCGTGATCTCGCTTTGTTGAGAACGCGGCATGGAATCGGCAAGGTGAATCTCAAGATAAAGGAATGGCTATGAATTTCGTGGTGTGCATCTCAAGGGAAGGCTACGGTGACTTTTCTACCGATGACTTAACGCTTGGCCGTTTGTACGAAGTGCAAGCTCCGGTCGATGACCATGGCATGATTAGAGTAGTGGACGACAGCGGTGAGGATTATCTTTACCCACGCGATTTTTTCGAGGTTGTCGAGGTACAGCAGCATACGGCTAAGCGTCTGCATGAATTGCTGGCGGCGTAGCGAGAATTTTAAGGAATACGATTAATAGAACGGCTAATTGGGTCGGGTACGATTCGTCCAAAATGCGGCGTATTTGCTCGTTCTGAAACCTAGAATAATCTGGCAACAGCGTGTCAATTGAAACGAAACTGGGGAATACAAAGATGTGTACCTTGAAAACAATCAAAAGCCTGCTTTTGGCCGGGTTCATCGGAATCAGCGGAATACTAGCGGGCTGCGGTGGCGGCGGTGCGGGTGGGAGTGCGACTCCAACAACCGGGAAAACAGTTACTTATCTATTGCTGGCTACATCTGCCACATCGGTTAATTCGGATAATTTAAATCCAGCCACGATTACCGCTACGGTACTTGATGCTAATCGTGCACCAGTTTCTGATGTTGCACTGTTATTCACATCCTCCAGTTCTGGGCAACTAGGGGTTAGCTCTGGCGTTTCTTCAAGTTCCGGAATTGTCACCATACCCTTCTCTTCTGGAACTACCAACAAAACGAATCGTACCGAAACTATCAATGTATCTTCGCCAAATGGTGTTACTGCTCAAATACCGATTCAAGTAATTGGCTCTACCATAACATTAACACCTTCATCGAATTCCGCTGTTGTCGGCGGTACTCCCGTTTCGTTGAATGTGGTAATTGAAGATGCCTCTAGTTTGGGTATTAGCGGCCAATCTCTGCGGCTTTCAATTCCAGCGGGAAATGGCAGTTTGACTGGAGGCGCTGGAACAACGCTTTCTCAAACAGTTACTTCCCTAGCGGGAGGCATAAGTCCAACCATCACCTACACGCCGGCTATTGCTGGCAATGTGCAGGTCACAGCTGATTGGCTGGATAGCACGGGAAATGTCACCCAATCCGCAAATACAAGCATCGCTGTTTCAGCACCTGGTATTCAATATTCAGTAACAAACCCATCAAGCGCTACAACCTCGGTCACCTTGGCTGCAACTCAACCGGTAACAGTGAGTGTTCCAACATCAATTTCTGGGATAACGGTAACAAACGTTCGTTTTAGTACTACTTTGGGTACTTGGTCGAATGGTGCAAAAGTGAGGACGCTGGCAGCCTCAGACCCGGTCAATGAAGTATTTTCAGCGGGTTCATCCTCAGGAACAGCAAACATCCAGATTGATGCACTTGATGTAAACGATACTGTTCTTGCCACATTGAACCGCATATTCCAGCTCAGTGCATCACCTGCTTCTGCTGGCGATGTCACGCTGCAAGCCGGAGTTTCAAACATTGCGCCGAGTAGCGCTGGCACCAATCCCAGCACAACATTGACGGCTACAGTGCGAACCGGTCCTGGTGGCAATGTGGTTGGAAATGCACCGGTATTATTTGAAATCATGAATCCGACTGGAAGTGGTGAGCAGATCACACCAGTCATTTTGAATACAGATAGCAATGGTCGCGCAATTGCAACTTTTTATTCCGGCTCTCTACCAACTGTCGGGGGATTGAAAATCAAGGCCAGCCTGTTGGGCACCAATCCGGCTTGTGACAACCTTGCAATCCCGCCTATCGCTGGTCTTTGCGATGTAAAAACAATCAACGTCAACACGCTGGCGGTCAGTGTCTCGCTCGGTACGGCTTCGAGAATAGAGTCGGTAAATAACAATACCAATTACAATTTGCCCATGTCAGTTCTGGTGGTTGACAGTTCAGGCGCTGCAGTAAATGGCGCTGTCGTGAGTTTGTCGGCTTTCCCAACGAGATATTATGAAGGCACAAGAAATCCGACTACTTGTGCTCCGACTTATACGGGTAATTTTTCAAGTGAGGATACAGTGCTGAACAACTCGTTCTCTGAAAACGATAATTTGGATCCTGGCGAAGACGTGAATGGTAATGGAACCTTGACGCCCGCACATGCCAATGCCGGTACTCTTCCGTCCACAGTGACCACTGACGTAAACGGAGTTGCCGCATTCTCTTTGATCTATCAGAAAGAATATTCTTCCTGGGTCCAAACTCGGGTGAGAGCGAAAGTTGTAATTGGTGCGGGAACAACTGAGTCAACCAATGAACTGAAAATTATCCTGCCTTACTCAACGGAGGATGCAAGTCCTACTTGTTCACTTCCCCATTCACCAGCTGATTGGTAAAACTTTAAGGTTGAGGTGAAATGAAAAAGGCGCCGCTGGCGCCTTTTTCTTTGTTGCGATGAGCAGTTATATTAATTATTTCAGTCTTCAGTTCCAAGGGATAAACCCTCACCGCACCATCTGATTCATCTCAAATATCGGCATCAAGATCGCCAGCACAATCAGCAGTACCACGCCGCCCATAACCAGGATCAGCAGCGGTTCCAGCAGCGCGGTCATTGAAAGCACGCGGGTGTCGAGTTCCTGAGTTTGCTGGCTGGCTACTCGGTCCAGCATTTCCGGTAGGCGCCCGCTTTTCTCGCCGCTGGCGACCAGATGCGTCATTACCGGCGGGAACATGGCGGTGGCGGCGATGGCGCGGCTCATGCTGCCGCCTTCGCGGACTTTTTTGTAGATTTCATCGACCGCACTGCGCATCGGCAGGTTGCTGACCACTCCGGCGGCTGCATTCAGGGCGGGGAGCAGCGGTACGCCGCTGCCGGAAAGGATGGCCAGAGTGCTGGTCAGGCGGGCGGTGTTGACGTTGCGGGTCAGGCGACCAATCAGCGGCAAGCGCAACAGGAAAAGATGCCAGCGCCGCCGGAAGGCTTCGCCACGCAGCGCTTGGCGGAACAGCAAGGCGGCGCCGATCAACGCGGCGAGCAGATAGAGTCCGAAGCTGCGCAACAGGCCGGAAGCGCCGATTAGTATCTGGGTTAGCAAGGGCAGTGTCTGATGCGAGTTTTCAAATACCGCCACTACTTGCGGCACGACATAAGTCAGCAGGCCGGTCACCACCAGTACTGCCACCGTAGTAACCAGGGCTGGATAGATGAAGGCCAGGCTGACGCGGCGATGCAGTGCATTGCGCGATTCAATGTAATCCGCCAACCTTTCCAGCACACCTCCCAGCTTGCCGGAGTCTTCGCCCGCCGCGACCAGGGTGCGGTAAAGCTCGGAAAACACGGCGGGATAACGCGCCATCGCGCGCGACAACGATGCGCCGCCAAGCACTTCGCCGCGAACGCCGGCCAGTACGCGCTGGGTGGCGGTGGATTCGGATTGTTCGATGCAGGCGGAGAGGGTTTCTTCCATCGTCAAACCCGCCGCCAGCAACGTCGCCATCTGGCGGGTGGCGAGGGCTAGATCGGCAGTGGATAGACCGCGATCAGACAAGCGGCCTTTTTTCTGCTTTTGCTCTGCTTCCAGCAATACATCAATTTGTGTGGGGATCAAGCCGCGATCGCGCAACTGCGAACGCGCCTGACGTGGCGTATCGGCTTCCAGTACACCGCGTTCGCGGCCCCCGGCAGCGTTTATGGCTTCAAAGCGGAATCCGGCCATTTGGGCTTGAATCACCTTTCGTAGGATGGGCGAAGCAAAGCGCGCCCATCATCAGTGCGTTCCGATGGGCGCGCTGCGCTTCGCCCATCCTACGGACTTCGCTGCGGGGGTAAATCATGCCCTGGCCACACGCATGACTTCTTCCAGCGTGGTCTCCCCCGCCGCGACCCAGCGCAGGCCATCGTCGTACAGACTCAGCCAGCCATTGTGCGTGGCTTCCGCGCGTAGTTCGGCTTCGCTGGCGCCGTCGTGGATCAGACGGCGGGCGGAGTCATTCAGGCTAAACAGTTCGTATACGCCGGTGCGGCCGCGATAGCCGGTGTGGTTGCATTCGGCGCAACCGACGGCATGCATCACTTGACTGATGTTGAACCCCGCCAGGGCGGCCTGCTCCGCGCCATCCAGCGGCGCGGGTTGTTTGCAGGCAGGACACAGGCGGCGAATCAGACGTTGGCCGAGCACGCCGATCATGCTGGTGGCCAGCAGATAGGGCTCCACGCCCATGTCGGACAAGCGGGTCACCGCGCCGAGCGCGTCATTGGTATGCAAGGTGGCCAGAACAAGATGGCCGGTGAGTGACGCCTGAACGGCAATCTGCGCGGTTTCCAGATCGCGGATTTCGCCGATCATCACCACGTCAGGGTCTTGCCGCAGGATGGCGCGCAGGGCGCGGGCGAAGGTGAGCTCGATGCGCGGATTGACATGCGTCTGGCTGACCTGATCGAGGTCGTACTCGATCGGGTCTTCCACCGTCATGATGTTCAGCTTGGTGGCGTCGAGTCGTGACAGCGCGGCATATAGCGTCGTCGTTTTGCCGGAACCGGTAGGCCCGGTGACCAGGATGATGCCGTGCGGCGCGCGGATCAGGTTGTCCAGCCCCGCCAGCACGGACGGGTTCATCCCCAGCGCTTCGAGTTGCAGACGGCCGTGCTGTTTGTCGAGCAGACGCAGCACGACACGCTCGCCGTGGCCGGTTGGCAGCGTCGATACCCGCACATCGACTGGCCGGCCGGCGACGCGCAAGGTAATGCGGCCATCCTGCGGTAGACGCTTTTCCGCGATGTCCAGGCTGGCCATGACCTTGATGCGCGATACCAGCGCCGCGTGCAGCGGGCGCGGCGGCGTCATTACGTCGCGCAGCATGCCATCGACGCGATAGCGGATTACGGAGCGGTTTTCATAGGCCTCCAGGTGGATATCGGAAGCGCCCTCGCGCAGCCCCTGTGCCAGCAGCGCGTTGATCAGCCGAATGATCGGCGCGTCGTCTTCTGATTCGAGCAGATCACCGACGGCCGGAATGTCCTGTGCGAGCGCAGTGAGGTCGATCTCCTGTTCGAGGTCGTCCATGATCTGCGCGGCATGGGTTTCCTCACGCGCATAGGCTTGCGCTAGACGGGCGTCAAAGTCTTCCCCCGTCAGCAACACCGGCAACAAGGGGGCTGCCAGTACCCGCCGCGCCTCGGACAAGGCCGCCACGCCGGCGCCTTCGCGTACCCAGAGTTCGATCGCATCGCCGACCTGGCGCGCCGCGACAACACCATGCGCGCGGGCGGCGTGGTAGGGAATGCGGCGCACGATGGCGGCGTCGCAGGACAGGATTTCAACCATTTATCGGGTGCTCAGCAATGTACTGGCGGAGCGCGGCATTCACCCGCGTTTGCCAACCCTTGCCAGTGGACTTGAACGCGGCCAGCAAATCTGCATCCAGGCGGATGGCGGTAAAGACTTTCGTTTCGTCAGCTTTTGGGCGGCCACGTGGGCGTTTCATGGCGACCAACGCGGCATAAGTTTCTGCCTGGTAAAACTCGCTGGCCGGTTTTGCCTGGGCAAACCATTCAGCGTCCAATTCGCGGGCATCCGGGTCAGCGGCGATGCCGGCGTTAATGGCAGCGTCTTCTTCCGGGGTGGGCACCTGAACGATGCGACCCGATTTAGTTTTCAGCGACATAACGTCTCACCTCTCTTGGGTTGGCCTTGCGAAGGCTGATGACGCGAACGACATCACTGCGCAGGCAGTAGATCATCACATGCAGCCGATCACCAATCAGGCCGGTTGCTTCTAACCGTTGCTCGTCGTACTGCTTGCGTGTGTCCTCACGAACCACGGCTGTTTCCCATTCAAAGCCTTCGGAATCAGCCAACGACAATCCATGCTTAACGAGATTGCTCTCGTCTTTTGCTGCGTCGAATTCGTAGCCCACTGCATTTATTGTATAAACATTAATTTGGTGACGCCACCCCCGCAACGCAACATCCGCGCGGCGTGGTAAGGAATGCGGCGGACAATGACGGGGTCGATCGGCTGCATGATGAAGCTCAGTCGGGCCAGAATGGATAAGCAGGCGCCGGTTGGGCAGGTATGGCCGGCTTCGGTTCGATGGTTTCAACCACCCTTGACGCAACCGGTTTGGCGGTCAACATGTTGTCCAGCTTCAAATCCGGCAATGCGCCAGGCGAGTTATCTGGCAAAAGCCAGCGCTTTTGAATCGGGTAAGCGCCATAGACGTTGCGGATAAAGTCGTAGCGACTTTCGGTCAAGCCAGCCATCGCCTCCTGCGTGCGCACCACTACGGGTCGCAGGAACACCATCAAATTCGTCTTTTTACGATTGCGCACCTCACTCCGGAACAGAGCCCCTAGTAGTGGAATGTTGCCCAGGCCGGGGACTTTGTTGACGTCATTTGAAACGTCGTCCTGAATCAGGCCGCCCAGCACGATGGCCTCGCCATCGCCGACCAGCACCGTGGTTTCTATCGAGCGTTTGTTGGTGGTGATGCCGTCCGGATTCTCCGCATTAAATACGCTGGACACCTCCTGCATGATCTGCAGTTTGACGTTGCCACCTTCGGAAACCTGCGGCTTGACTTTCAAAGTTAAGCCGACGTCCTTACGCTCAACTGTTTTGAACGGACTCGTAAGTGCACCCGTGGTGCCGGTCTGCGAGTAGCTGCCGGTGACAAATGGTACGTTCTGGCCGATGACAATCTTGGCTTCTTCGTTATCCATGGTCAGGATGTTCGGCGTCGACAGGATATTGGCATCGCTGTCGGTTTCCAGCAGACGCGCCAACGCGGTCAAGCTGGTGACCTTTTCGCCATTCAGCGTAATCATTTGGCCCAGGGCTAGATTCAATCCGGGGCTAGGCAAAGGCAAAGCCGTGCCACCGGCGATGGCAGAGGAAAGGCCAAGCAGATTATTGCCACCAGTGCCGAAATTAGTGCCACCGAGCAGGGCGAAATCGTTGGCACGTTGCAGGATTGGACCTTGCCATTGAATGCCCAACTCTGCAGCTTTCTCGCTAGTGACTTCGACAATCAGCGCTTCGACAAACACCTGCGCGCGTTGTGCATCCAGCTTGTCGATCACCGCGCGCAGGCTGTTGTAAAGATGATCCGGTGCGTTGATGACCAGGGAATTGGTCGCTGCGTCGGCCAGAATGGTGACGCCGTTGCTGCTGGTCGTGGCTGGCGCGCCGCCCGCTGGCGCTACTCCGGCACTACTGCGCGAATCTGCTGCCGCGACTGCACGCAAGGTTTCCGCCAGCTTGGTCGCGTCCGCATTGCGCAAATGCACCACCTGCAGATTGCTCATGCCGGCGGTGGGCGTATCGAGTTGCGCCACCATCGCGCGCAAGGTTTCCAGCTTGCCTTGATTGTCGGTGCGCACCAGCAAGCTGTTGCTGCGGCCATCGGCGGAAATCATCAACGCGCTGCCTGGCGCCTGCGCGGCCGGTGCACCGGTTGGGTCGGCGAAGAGACGAGATAACTGCTGCGCCAGTTCGATTGCCGATAAATGCTTGACCTTGATGACGTTGAATTCGGCATCGTTGGGCTTGTCGATCGCCTCGATGATCTGGGTCAGGCGTTTCAGGTTTTCTGCGTAATCGGTGATCACCAAGGTGTTTGAACCGGGGTACGCCGAGACTGCGTTGTTCGGGGCAATCAAGGGTCTGAGTACAGTGACCAATTGCGCGGCAGTAGCGTGTTGCAACGGATAAACCTGAGTCACTACCTGATCGCCACCACTCTTCACAACCTTGCCGAACGTCTGGCTGTAGTGCTGTTTGGCATCCGCCTCCGGCAGAATTTTCACCACGCCCTTGCCTTCCACTGCGGTAAAGCCCTGCATGCGCAGCGAGGAAATCAATATCTGATAGGCCAAGTCCGCACTGACCGGCGCCACCGATGAGATATTGATCGTGCCCTTCACGCGCGGATCGAGTAGAAAATTCTTCCCGGTGATCTGCCCCATCGCACGCACTACGGTATCGATCTCGGCATTGACGAAGTTGAGTGTGACCCGGCTGTCGGCATGGGCGAATGGCAGCATCAGACACAACGCCAAAGTAGCCAGGTTTCTGCGTGTGCTTCGATTCATGAGGTCACCTGTAGGCCAAAATCCATCTTGTTACCCGCTCGCAAGACATCCACGCTGACTCTCTCACTTTTGATCAGAAGTTGATAAAGGCGTGCCACATCGCCCGGACCCGACAAGGGTTTGCCATTGATTCCGGTGACGACATCACCCACTTTCAAACCGAGTTTTTCCGGCAAGCCGCCCGCCGGGCTCCGCTCCAGCACCGCCCCGCCACGCGGATGTGGACCATAACGACCCAACAACACCATCTGATCCGGGCGCTTCAACATTGCCAATAATTCAGTACGCGAAAAACCATATTGGCGAGGGCCCAGTTGCCGCACGGTCATTTGCAAGGCGTCGCTGCTTCCCGTTGGGGTAGAAGGCGACGCGACCCCTCCGGTTGATGTCACCATTCGAGCTGTCTCCAACTGACTGCCGCGCAGAATTTCGACGCTATCCGGATACACCCGTTGCAACACTAGCCCAGGCGAAAACTCTTGCCCGGTGATTGCCGAAATCGGCTGGCCATCCACCACCAGCACCGCAAAACCGGAACGCCCGTCACGCGTCGAATACACGCCGCGCACACCAATGTTGGAAACCGCAGCCACCGGCACGGACTCTCCGATGAGCTCGCTGGTAGCGGTCCCACCAAAAAGTTGCAAGCCCACCACTTTTTCGGCCAGCACTTTGCTCAATGCCGGCGCGGAAGCGGAAGATGACGATGCCTGCTGGCGTGGCGTCAGAAAAACCCAGGTCCAGTGCGCCAACAGCCAGGTTAACAGCAGGAGTGCCGCGATCAGCGCGAAAGTGGGTAAACGAAGTGCCCACGCTGGGCGGGAAGTCAAGGGTATCGACAACTGTAATCAGACAATCAGAATGGTTTTCCAGCGGGGCGCCCAAAGGAACGGGCGCACAGGGGAAAGTGATTAAACGTCCAGCAGGGTAACCCAAGAATGTTGCAACCGAAATAGAACACCGCTGAAAGGGCTGCCGATTTGATCAGGCGCAATTAATGGGAACTCCTGTGTTTGCCGTTTGGCGAAACGCGCCGATCGCGACGAGTGGAACGAAGTCATGGTTTCAGGATTTCAGAGATGTGTAATAGATAAGGGAATTTACTTAGAGATAGACATTGACAGTAGTAGTTGCTCGCCCAAAATGAAGAGTGATGAGATATCGAATGCTTATTATCTGGCAAGGTGCTAGATGCTGTTCTGGCTAATCTCGCAACGAATTATCTACTTGCATGCATTCACCGGACCTTCCAATGGAGACAGTTCAGTCTCGGTTTCCAGCTACGCTTTGAACGCGGCAACATTTCGCCCGTTCTGAAAATTCGTCACCCACTTGTTTACAGGAGGCAACATGAAATCAAGATCGCAAGTTCTTTCGCCGACCAATCTACGCCTGAAAGAGACGGCTAGATTACTGGCTCTGGCAGGGCTATTGAGTCTGGGAGGTTGTCTTGGTGGGGGTGACGACGATCCTGTTGCAGGCGCCCCGGCTGGCGGCGATGTGGTCGTGGCGGGCGGTGTCGGCGCTGCGGGTGCTGCCGGCGCAGCCGCCAAGGCGGCGGCGGTACCCGACGCCGTGGTTGAAGTTGGCGTGTACAAGGCAGATGACACGCAAGTTGACTTGCAAACCGTGATCAGCAATGCCGTTGGCGGTTATGAATTGACATTGAATGATCCCAACGGCGACCTTGCCAGTGGCGGTTATGTCGTGGTGAACGTCAGACGCGACGGTTTTACCGACTATTCCACCCGTGTGGACTTCACGTCCCGGCCCGAAAGCATCCGTATTCCCGATGCCGAGTTGTCCAGCGTCATCACCAGCGTAGCCAATGTCGGTGAGTCGATCACTGCCGGCGCCAACAAGGGTTCCTTTGTCATGGGCATCGTGCGAATGCGCGACGGTAGCCGCAAGGCGATGGCCGGCAAACAATATCTGGCGGCAAAAGCGGCTGGAGAAGACTCGGACATGGAAATCGAAATCCCGGCGGATACATTAACCGGCGTCACCTCGATTCGCGCCCAGTTGCAGACCTTCGATTCATCCGATGCCGACGATGCACGCCGCTTCCCGGGTTCCTATACGGATTCACGCAATGATGCGCAAGGACGCCCGATCCGGATCGTCTCGCTGGGTTTCGACTATATGAATCTGACCGACGACAGCGGGCAGAACATCGGCGCTGCGGCTAAAGCGGCGCGCGTGGCGCGTGGCCTGAAAAAGGCCGCTGTCAATTGGGCTAATCCCACCATCGTCACCCGTTGGTTGCCGCAAGGTTCTCTGAATAATCTGTTGCAGGATGCCTGTAACGATCCGGTAAAAGCAGATGTCGCCATTCCAGACAACACCAGCGACTGCGCGGCTATGCGCAAAGCATACGATGATGGTTCGCCGACCCGCGACGAGCTGCTTGGCGATGAAGCGCGCGACGGCTTCCAGGTGCCGATTTATACCTACGACCCCAACACCGGGCGCTGGGATCTGTTCGGCATCGGCACGCTGGTACGCAACTACAACGGTGATGCTTCTTCAATGGTCACTTGGGCTCAGGTTGGCGATCACAACGGCGATGAAGTCATCAACACCGCCGACTTCCGTTCCTACGCCGCCGCCAATCAACTCAATGTGCGCATTTACGTGACCAATGAGAACTTCCAGCGCCAATACTGGAATCTGGACTACCCGCTGGTGTTCACTGATCCGGTGGAATTGTGCGTCCAGGGCAAGATGACCCGTAGCGATACCGGCGCGGCAATTGCTGGACAGTATTTGTCCTTGAGCGACAACGATGCTGTGCAGACATTCAGCTACGGCTCCGGCTCCACCAACGCCAGCGGCGATTACAAGATCACCGTGCTGTTGCAGTCCGAAGCCACTGACAGTGCAACGGATCGCGAGGGAAGACTGGGTTACTACGATCGGTTCAACGAAGAGTGGAAGGAAATCGATCCTGCCTTGTTGGGTGCGTCGCCCAATAATTGCGCTACCCAGAACATCACCATCACCCCACCCGTTCAGGCAACTGTTGAGGGGCAGGTCTTGGATGAGTCGGGTGCACCCAAGTCCGGCCAATCTGTTTATGGTTATGGCGGCAACCGTCGCTTCTCCGCAGTCTCCGGCAGCGATGGCAGTTTCAGCGCCGAGGTCCGGCAAGGCGCCGAATACGACGTTTACATCAGCAATGGATTCACCTCCATCGGCAAATTCATGGTCAATGGCGCGGTTGCCAATCTGGAAAACCAGGACAACAACACACTTGTCGTGCTGAACGACATCGTGCTGGCCAACCGTGCGCCTTATGCCTATGGCTATGCCTATAGCCACAGCATGCGGCTGCGGGGTAGCGATACCACTGCCACCACCCAGTTGTATCTCTACGGCGCGGATAGCGATGACGACTATCCGATTGGATGGCGGGTGTGGAGCGGGGCAACCTGCAATGCGGACGGCACCTTCAGCGGCGGAACCGACACCGGACTTTCCGGCAGTTTTACCGGAAACCTGGTCGCCAACGGAAATGCCACTGCCAATAATGCCAACCCCGAAATTTCGCTGCCGCAAGGCAACCACGCGCTGGTGCTCGGATTGACCGATAACGCCAGCAAACAGGGCTGCACGTCGCTGGGAACCGTAACGGTATCGCCGCCATTGGCCAACCGTAAGCCGAATGTGTCTTATCTGATAGCCGGCAACAGCAGCTATGAGAAAGGTGCTGCCATGACCTTTACCGGCTACGCATGGGATCCGGATGGCGACAATCTGACCGCGACCTGGAGCACCCAACCGAGCGGTCTCCAGCTTGGCGAAGCCTGTAACGTGGCACTGGTTAATGGCAGCGCGACCTGCTCGATCACCGCGCCCAACGCAGACACGCCGGTCATCGTCACACTGACCGTCACTGACGGCGCACTGACGGATGCGCGTTCCACCAATGTGCAGGTCGGTACGGCGCCATCCAATGTCGACGTGACCGTTCGTTGATCCCCGCCCGATTCAGACAAACTCAGCGAAACATGGAGCACATCATGAAACAAACTCATCGAAGCCTCATCTCCGCACTCGTGCTGGCGGGTCTGCTTACACCAGCCCTGATGCTTTCCGGTTGCGACGGCGGCAGCAGTACTGCCGGCTCAGCAACGGCGCAGGCAGCTAAAGCCGATGTCGGCATTTCCATCGAATTTCCGGCGGCTGGCGCATCTGCGGCACGCATTGATGACGCCGCGAGCGCAGTGCTGGTGCAAGTGTGGGACGCCACCAACCAGAGCTGTCAAGACTATGGCTGTTATGGAGAACCCACAAAATCGGTCACGCTGGAGCGTCCCGACGGCGGTGGGACGGTCAGCGCCAGCCTGGAAGGCGTGAGTCCTGGCGAAGCAGTGGTGCGTGTGACGCAACTATCCGGCAGTGGCGAAGATCGCACCGCACTGGAAACCGTCAATGTTTCCGCCAATCTGATCGAAGGTCAGAACAACATGACGGTCACCTTGATCCGCGCCGCCTGGACGCTGCAAACCCCGGTGACCTTCAACAAGATCGTCAGCACCGACACAACGCGGATCGACAGTTTCTCGCTGGTACCCTATGCCTATGGATACCAACCTGAAGCCGCAGCCACCGGCAATGTCGATGTCTATGGTGCTATCTCCTTTCAACAGAGTCTTATGCGCGGCGCAAGTTTTTACGGAACCGTGCTGAAAGGTTCCAACCTCTGCTCCTATGATGAATATGACGACTATGGCGGTTACGGTGGCTACGGGGGCTATGGCGGTTCGATTACCTGTGGGCAATCACAGCTTGTCAGCAACTATTATTGGGAAGCCGGCCTGGCTTATTTCAACCGGATTGACAACGCCAGCACCGCTGACAACTTTGCATTGCTGAGTGGCGTCGGTGATATGCCGCTGGCGAATGATGCCCAGGACAGGGAACGCGGCTGGATTGCTTTCTCGGTGGGGCCGGATGGGAAAATCCTCGAACTTGACGAAAATAACCCGTTCCCGGATGAAACCGCCAGTGATCCCGCAGTCTGGGATGACTTCAAGATTGCTGTCACCGGCGGCAGCATTATTCAGGGCAATTTCATCGAGTGGCTGACCAAGTCGGTCAGCACCAGTAACCGCAAGTGCTACTCGGACTATGAATTCACCACTGAGATTACCTGTCCGGCGCAAGCGACTGCGGCCCGTGCCGCCGCCAAACATGGCAAGACCTTCCGCACCGCACTGGCAAAGAAACTGAATTCGCTCAACGCGGGTCCTGCAAAGGCTGCAGCGGATGCCAATGGCTGTTACAGCAATCTGGAGATCAGCTACAAGAACTGGGGCTCTGACTACGCCAATCAGACCTATTGGTATTACGTTGAGGATGAGACGGAAGTTTCTGATGTTTGTCGTCATCCCTTCACGGCCACAGCCAGTCAGTTGACGAGCACCGATGTCGACTTGGTGAATCAGGCACAAGCCGTCCGTGCCAAGGCTGCCAAGCAGTAACCGCTGCCGGTAAATGGCGCACAAGAGGGGGTTCGCCCCAATGCCGTTAAGTTAAGCCAAAAACCCCCAGCCGTGATAAAATATTTCCCGTAATGTTGTTATTAATCAATAGGATACATCATAAAATGACATTGCAACTTCCATGCCAACTTATTCGCTGAAACAGCTGCAATGCTTGAATCCGATGAGTTCATTGCAACCCATCGTGCCAATGCAACCGATTTCACCCGACGCCGGACATTGACACTCTCCATGCTGGTGATCTGCCTTGCCCAAGGCTTCATCAAGGGCCTCCAAAGCGAACTGGACGACTTCTTCGGCCGTCTAGGCAATCAGGCTGCCTTTGTCCGGGCTGTCACCAAGAGCGCCTTTTCTCAAGCCCGCAAGAAGCTCAAGCCATCGGCTTT
>CAMDHJ010000011.1 GCA_945897865.1 Tepidiphilus sp. J10 | reverse complement strand
CGGACGCAGATAAATCGCTTCGATACGGCCCGGGCGGGGAAAGCGGCCGGCAAGCTGGCGGAGTGAATCTGGCGCGTATTCCGGCATCCTGCTCAGCCGAACAGAACCAGGCCCCAGATCACCAGCACATTGATCAGGGAAATCAGCACGGCGGCGCTGCCGATGTCCTTTGCCCGTTTGGCCAGCGCATGGTTTTCCAGCGAAATGCGATCAACTGTGGCTTCGATCGCGGAGTTGACCAGTTCGACTATCAGCACCAGCAAAACGCTGGCGATCATCAGGGCACGTTCGAGAGGCGCTTCGGCAAGGAAAAACGCCAGCGGAACCAACACCGCCGCTAGCAGGCTTTCCTGGCGAAATGCGTCTTCGTGCTTCCACGCCGCTCCGAAACCTTCCAGGGAATAGAAAAACGCGTTCCAGACCCGCTTGAGGCCGGTTTTGCCCTTGTGCGGACTTTCCTTCAGCGGGCTTTCGACTGGCGCGTTCACGCCGCTTTCCAGACCAGATCAAGTTCACGCGCTGCCTTGACGTCATCCAGACGACGCGACGGCAGTTTGTGCGGCGCGGTTTTGACCAGATCAGGCTGACTTTCAGCTTCACGTTTGACTGCGATCATCGCCTGTACAAAGGCATCCAGCGTTTCCTTGCTTTCGGTTTCGGTCGGCTCGATGAGCAGACATTCCGGCACCAGCATCGGGAAATAAGTGGTTGGCGCATGGAAGCCGTAGTCGAGCAGGCGCTTGGCGAAATCCATCGCGGAAATGCCGGTTTCGTCCTTCAGTTTCTTCAACGTGACGATGAATTCATGGCTGGCGCGGCGTTCCGGGAAGGCCAGTTCGAAGCCGGCTGTTTTCAGTTCCACCGCCAGGTAGTTGGCGTTCAGCGCGGCAAATTCAGCCACCCGCTGCATGCCGCGTCCGCCCAACATGCGGGCGTATACGTAGGCGCGCAGCAGCACCCCCATGTTGCCGCCGAAGGCGCTCATGCGGCCAATGCTTTGCGGCACATCGGCTTCAACCGCCCAGCGGTAAAAATCACGTTCATTGATGACGTAAGGAATCGGCAAAAACGGAATCAGCCGTTCCGATACGCCGACCGGACCGGCACCCGGGCCGCCGCCGCCGTGTGGCGTCGAGAAGGTCTTGTGCAGATTCATGTGGATGACATCGAAACCCATGTCGCCCGGTCGCACGCGGCCAAGAATCGCGTTCAGGTTGGCGCCGTCGTAATAGCTCAGACCGCCGGCTGCGTGGACAATCTTCTGGATTTCGACGATGGTTTTCTCGAATACACCCAAAGTCGATGGGTTGGTCAGCATCAGGCCGGCAGTCTGCGGACCGACAGCGGCTTTCAACGCCTCCAGATCGACATTGCCTTGGCGATCGGTGGGGATTTCCTTCACGACGTAGCCGCACATCGTTGCGGTGGCCGGATTGGTGCCATGTGCGGCATCCGGCACAATGATCTCGCGTCGCGCCGTGTCGCCGCGCGCGTCGTGATAGGCGCGGATCATCGCCACGCCGGCGAATTCACCATGCGCGCCGGCCATCGGCGCCATGCTGACCCCTGCCATGCCGGTGACTTCCTTCAGCATTTCCTGCAATTCATACATGCTGACCAGGAAACCTTGCCCGGTTGACTCATCCGCCAGCGGATGCCTACCGAGGAACTGCGGCAGCATGGCCAGCGAATTACAGGCGCGCGGGTTGTATTTCATCGTGCAGGATCCCAGCGGATAGAACTGGGTGTCGATGCTGAAATTCTTCTGGCTCAGCCCGGTGTAGTGGCGCACCACATCGAGCTCGGAAGTTTCCGGCAGCAACGGCGGCGTCTGCCGCAGCATGTCGGCCGGCAGATCGTCAGCGGCGGGTGCGTTATAGGGCGCCTGGGCATGGGCACGGCGACCGGGATGAGCGTGTTCGAAGATGAGCATGGGGATGGGGGCAAGTTACATGGGGCATGGGGCAAGTTACATGGTGCAAGGGACTTGGGCTTGGCGAGGAAGGATCTGCCTGAACCGTGCCCCTTGAACCTTGCCCCTCGAACCTTGAATCAATTTAAAGCGGTTCCCCTTTGGCAGCCGCCAGTGCGGCTTCGTAAGTGGGTTCCTGCTTGATTTCAGGTACCAGCTCGGAATACACCACCTTGTCGTTTTCGTTCAGCACGATGACGGCGCGGGCGGTAAGGCCGGACAACGGCGGGTCCATGATCATGACGCCGTAATCCTTGTGAAAATCACGGCCACGCATGGTGGATAGGGTGATGACGTTTTTGAGGCCTTCGGCGCCGCAGAAGCGGTTCTGCGCAAACGGCAGATCGGCGGAAATGACCAGTACGACGGTGTTTGGAATGCTCGCCGCGAGTTCATTGAACTTGCGGGCGGAAGCCTGACAAGTCGGCGTATCCAGGCTGGGCACGATGTTGAGAATCTTGCGCTTGCCCCAGAAGGAGGACAGGGAGACGTCCTTCAGATCCTTGTCGACCAGCATGAAGGAATGCGCGGAATCGCCAACGCGCGGGAAATTGCCGCCAACCGAGATGGGTTCGCCGCCGAGAGTGACTGTTGCCATGTGATGTCTCCTTTGTGTGGATTGAACTACTTGTAGGCGCAAGGCGGCACGCCGGGCTCTCGCCCGTTGCGCCGACTCAGAATACGTTGCAATTGTTGCCGATAATGCTCAAGGTCTTCATCGGTTTTGGTTTCAGTAGCGCAGACCAGAATGCAGTCGGCCAGTTCCGGGTAATCGCCACCCAACGCATGACCACCGAGAATGCCCTGCGCGCGCAACGCACGCAGCACATCATCAACCGAGGTGCTGACCCGGATCACCGCTTCATGGAAGAACGGCGAGTTGAAGACGCGCTCAACGCCTGGCACAGCGAGCAGTTTTTCCAGCAATGCGCGCGTCTTGGCATGCGATTCGAGTGCGACGCTCTTGAGTCCTTCCGGTCCCAGCAGCGACATGTGGATGGTAGCGGCCGTCACCAGCAAACCCTGGTTGGTGCAGATGTTGGACGTTGCCTTGGAGCGGCGGATATGCTGCTCGCGGGCTTGTAAAGTCAGCGCAAAACCAGGCTGACCATCGAGATCGACTGTGCGTCCGACGATGCGGCCCGGCATCTGGCGTACCAGAGACTGGCGGGTAGTCATGAAGCCGAAATAGGGGCCGCCGGAAGACATCGGCACGCCGAGCGGCTGGCCGTCGCCGACGCAGATATCAGCGCCCTGGCTTTTGCCGGCCTCGCCCCACTGTCCTGGCGGCTTCAGCAAAGCCAGCGCCAGCGGATTCACCACAGCAATCGCCAGCATGTTGTGCGCGTGTGCCCAGTCAGTCAGCGCATCGACCGGTTCCAGCGCGCCGAAGAAATTGGGCTGCGGGATGACCAAAGCGGCAAAGTCGCCCGTGACTGCGTCCAATGCGGCCAGGTCGGCAATGCCAGTCGTCCTGTCGAACGGCACGCTGACCAGTTCGATGTTCTGGTTTTTCACCGTCGTCCGTGTCACCGCCAGATAACGTGGATGCACCGAAGCCGGCACCAGCACGCGGCGGCAACCGGCCTTGTTGGCGCGCACCGCCATCAGCACCGCCTCAGCCAGCGCGGAAGCGCCGTCGTAGAGCGAGGCGTTGGAGACATCCAGCCCGGTCAGGCTGGCCATCATGGTCTGGTATTCGTACAAAAGTTGCAGCGTGCCCTGGCTGGCTTCGGCCTGATAAGGCGTGTAGGCGGAGTAGAACTCGCCGCGTGTGACGATCTGCCACACCGCCGCCGGAATGTGATGCTCGTAGGCGCCGGCACCGATGAAGTTGCTGAAGAATCCGTCCTGCACCGCGCGCTGGTTCATCAAGCGGCTGACGTGCATTTCCGACAGGCCATCGGGAATGCCGGGCAAACCGCCGCAATTCAGGTCGGTAGGAATTTCATCGAACAGCGCATCGGTGGAGGATGCGCCGATGCTCGCCAGCATGGCGGCGATGTCGGATTCTGTATGCGGAATGAAGGGCATTTTTTATAGGTGCAAGGTGGCAAGGAACAAGGGGCATGGCACAAGGGGCAAGGGGAAGCCGGCAGCGGGGCTTTTCCTTGATCCTTGTCCCTTGCATCAATACTCAGTGGGCTTCCGATTCGACGTGCGCCGCGTACGTCGCGGCATCCATCAAGCCGTCCAGATCGTCGGCATTGGCCGGCTTCAGCGTGAACATCCAGGCGGCGTAGGCGTCCTGGTTGATGCTTTCCGGGCTGGCTTCGACATCGGCATTGGCGGCCAGCACTTCGCCGGCGACCGGTGCATATACGTCGGAAGCGGCTTTCACCGATTCGACCACGGCGCATTCTTCGCCAGCGGCAAGTTGGCGACCAACCACCGGGTTTTCAACGAAAACCATGTCGCCGAGCAGATCTTGTGCATGCTGGGTGATGCCGACGGCAACGCTGCCATCAGTTTCCAGGCGGACCCATTCGTGCGACTTGGTGTATTTGAGGTTGGTGGGGATGTTGGACATTGCAGACTCCTGTCGGTAAGGAACGAATTGTATTGGGAGATCAAACCAACGGCTGACCGTTGCGCACAAACGGGTATTTCACCACCAACGCCCGCATCAGCTTGTCGCGGACTTCCACCTCGACCGTGTCGCCAATATTGACCCCGACCGGCACGCGCGCCAGCGCTATCGAGCCATTCAGCGTCGGCGAAAAAGAACCACTGGTGATTTCGCCTTCGCCTTCTGCGGTGAATACCGACTGATGATTGCGCAACACACCGCGCTCGATCAGCTTGAGACCAACCAGTTGGCGGGAACGCGGCAAGTGCAGCAGCGATGAGCGGCCGATGAAATCGCGCTCGGATTTCAGGTCCACCGTCCAGGCGAGGCCGGATTCCAGCGGCGTCGTCGCTTCGGTCATATCCTGGCCGTACAGGTTCATGCCGGCTTCCAGGCGCAAGGTATCGCGTGCGCCGAGGCCACAGGGTTTGACGCCGGCATCCAGCAAAGCCTGCCAGAAGAATGGCGCGGCTTTCGCCGGCAGCATGATTTCGAAACCATCCTCGCCGGTGTAACCGGTGCGGGCGACGAACATGTCGCCGACGACCACCGCGAAGAAGGGCTTCATCGGCCCGGCCAGTTCCTGCATGCCGGGCATCGCCTGCCAGAGTTTGGTGGCGGCGTTGGGGCCTTGCACGGCGATCATGGCGAGGTCGCGGCGTGGTGTCAGGGTCAGCTTCGGCGCATGTTTTGCCAGTTGCACTTCCATCCAGGCGATGTCCTTGTCGGCGCAACCGGCGTTGACCACGATGCGGAACCAGGATTCGTTGAGGAAGTAGATGATCAGGTCGTCCACCACGCCGCCGCCTTCGTGCAGCATGCAGCTGTACAGCGCCTTGCCGGTGGTCTGCAGCTTATCGACGTTGTTGGCAACCAGCTTTTTCAGGAAGTCACGCGCGCCCTCGCCTTTCAGATCGACCGGCAGCATGTGCGACACATCGAACATGCCGGCGTCGCGCCGCACGATATGGTGTTCCTCGATCTGCGAACCATAGTGGATCGGCATTTCCCAGCCGGAGAAATCGACCAGTTTGGCGTTGGCTTCACGGTGTTTGTAGATGAGCGGGGTCTGTTTCAGGTCAGCCATGTTGAATCTCCTCGGCGTAATAGGAACTGCGCACCAGCGGACCCGCCTTGACCCAGGCGAAGCCCAACTCGCGCGCTGCAATTTCGTATTCAGTGAATTCTTCCGGCGGCACGTAGCGGGCAACCGGCAGATTGTCCAGCGTCGGGCGCAGATACTGGCCGAGCGAAAGACGTTGCACGCCGACCGCGCGCAGATCGCGCAGCACGCCCAGCACTTCCGCCTGTGTTTCGCCGAGGCCAAGCATCAGCGACGACTTGGCCTCGACGCCGGGCAGCGGATTCGACAAGCCGGCGGCAATTCCCAGCAAACGCAGCGAGCGTTCGTACTTGGCACCCTTGCGCGCTTCCTTGTACAGGCGCGGCACGGTTTCGATGTTGTGGCCCCAGATCAGATCGCGCCGAGCGCCTTCCGGCAGCGTTGACAGCGTATCGACGAACAGCGCAGCGGCGGCTTCCTGCACCTGGCGGAAATCCGGCGTCAGGAATTCGACGCCGATATCGCCGCGCTGCTTGCGCAATTCGCGCAGCGTGTCAGCAAAGCAGCGGGCACCGCCATCGGCCAGATCGTCGCGATTAACCGAAGTCAGCACAACAAAACTCAGGCCCAGTTCGATGCAGGATTCAGCGACACGGCGCGGTTCGTCGGCGTCGGTCCAGGTCGGGCGGCCGGTCTTCACCGAGCAGAAGGCACAGGCACGCGTGCAGGTATCGCCCAGCAACATGAAGGTGGCGGTGCCGCGGCTCCAGCATTCGCCGCGATTCGGGCAGCGCGCTTCTTCGCAGACGGTATGCAGGTCGCGGCCATGCACGGCGCGGGCGGTATCGGGAAACTGCGCCTCGCGGCCCAGGTTCTGACGAATCCAGATCGGCATGCGAGCGGCATTACGGGACTTGGCGGACAGATCAGCGTGCAAATCGTGCAAACCGGGCTCCAGAAATAAAAAGGGCGAACGCGAGTTGCCCCAAACGTTCACCCCTCTGTCCGGTTACCTGAGAGATTTGCCCCATCGGTGTCCGCAACATGGCAAATGCGCGGCGCTCTCCAGAGTTGCCCAATTCTCGCGGTCCATTTTGCCTGAGCGGTTGCGGGTGGCGTTGCGCCTTCGGCGGCCGGCAACTTGCTTCCGGCGCTCTCCCGCGAGAACGATAGCGGGGCGGACTATACCGGGCGCACCGAGTCGGAACAATCTCCATGTCGCATTCGTTACGGATAGGACAGGTTCAGCGTATAGCCAGAAGCAACCAGATTGCCAATATCGAGGTTGAGCCGAATCTCGCGTTCAGCGTCCGCCGCGATGCCAGCCGCGACGTTCACCGTTTTCGGCAAATAGGTTTGCGGGCGAAACACTTGCTTCGCCACCGGCGCTTGGCGGACATCACTCAATGTCAGCATGATCTGTGGCCAGGCCTGGGTGTGTCCGGTGCGATTGGTCAGCAATAGAGTCAGGCTGACGCGCGATTTGTTTTCCGGGTCAAATTCCAGCGAAGACGCGCTGATTGCCGCCTTGGTCAATTGGCGCGGCAACGGCACGCTGCAATCCAGCGGGCGGCATAAGGCTTCCAGCATCGGGCGGGTGGATGGCGCGGCGGCAACCAGCTCGGCGCGCAAGAAATACGCGGCCTGCAGCCCAAGCAGGCCGAAGAGCAGCAGCGCGAGAAGAAAATACAGCCAGAACTTCCAGGTTCTTGGCTGCTTTTCGGACTGCTTCCAGAGCGGTTCGAACAAGATATCCGGCTCGGCTTTGCTGTAGGTTTTGCTTTCTGCTTTGCTGTCAGTCGTGCGCTCAATCTGGCCAACGGCCGGTAAAGACGCAGCCCCAGGCGGTTTGGCCGGGATGAAGGCCGTGGCAGTCTGGCTTTCGGCCGGCTCGGACTCCGGTTCGCTGAAACTTTGCGCTGTCTGTTGCGACAGAAACACTTCCACCCCGGCGCCGTCTTCAACAGCCAGCTCTGGACCGGCAGCCTCCGCAGGCACGTCCCCCCCCTCTTCAGTCACCGACTCGGCAGTCGTTTCCGGCAGTTCACCGGCGTCATTCAGACGGCCTTCGTCGGGCGGAGGCTCAAGTTCCGGCAAAAGGGTGTCGTAGGCATTAAAGACCGCGTTGCAGGTTCCGCAACGGACCAGCCCGCGACGCGCGCCAAGATGATCCTGGCTGACCCGGAAGGTGGTGCTGCATTCGGGACAGGTGGTTTGCATACTGCCGGCGTCAGGCGATCAACGCTTTATGCCGGTCAGGCAAACCCAGCCATCTTCGGTTGCCCACAACCGCATATCGAAGTGCCGGCGGTAGAGCGCCAGCACTTCGTCAGACTGCTCGGCAAGAATGCCGGACAAGGCGATACGGCCTCCGCTGTTGACCCGTCCGGCAAGCAGCGGCATCAATGCTTTCAGCGGATTGGTCAGGATGTTGGCGACCAGAACGTCGAACGTCCCGGTGGGTAACGCATCCGATGGATAGAAGGCGGCTTCGACCTGATTGCGCTCGGCGTTGTCCCGCGAGGCGGTGACCGCTTGGGCATCGACATCAGTCCCCACAACCGGGTTCGCACCCAGCTTTCTTGCGGCGATCGCCAAAATGCCGGAGCCACATCCGTAATCGAGCACGCTGGTTGTTTCACACGCGCCAGCCAGCAGGTTCTGTTCCAGCCATTTCAGGCACAGCCGCGTGGTGGGATGGCTGCCAGTGCCGAAGGCAAGACCGGGATCAAGCACCAGCACGATGGCGTCCGGCGAATCGACAAAATCGGCGGCGTCATGCCAGGAAGGTACGATCCAGAGCCGATTCGAGATCGGGATCGGTTCGAACTGGGATTGGGTCAGGCGCACCCAGTCCTGCTCGGCTACGGCTTCGACTTCGTGTTCAATATCTGCCGGCAGATTCAGGCCGGCGATCAGCGCGGCAACATCGGTATCCTCTGTCAGCAACGCCACGACCCAGTTGCGTTGCCAGGCTTTTGGATCATCCAGACCGGGTTCGCCAAACTGGGCCTGCTCGGCAGCGGTGCCGGCGTCCCGATCCTCGATCGAGACCGACAATGCACCGGCTTCCATCAAGGCATCGGCCAGCGTTTCCGCGCCTTCGCCATCGGCGGCCAGTTTTAGGGAGACCCAGGACATTGCCGTCAAATCCCGCAGTCACACCGGCGAACGCCAGTGTCCAGTGTTTGTGCCGTGCTGACTGGATCCCGGCATACGCCGGGATGACGGGCTGATTTCGAGTCGCGGGCTGAATTCAAGGCGCGCATCAATGCTTGTTCAAACCCAGCTTGTTTTCCAGATAATGGATGCTGAAGCCGCCCTCCAGCACCACCTGGTCAACCAGCAATTCCTGATGCAGCGGAATATTGGTCTTGATGCCGGACACGATCATCTCGGACAACGCGATGCGCATGCGGGCGATGGCTTGCTCACGGGTGGCGCCGTAGGTGATCAGTTTGCCGATCATCGAGTCGTAATGCGGCGGCACGTAGTAGTTCTGGTAGACATGTGAATCAACCCGCACACCGGGACCGCCGGGGGCGTGGTACAGCGTGATGCGGCCGGGCGACGGCACGAAGGTATGCGGGTCTTCCGCATTGATGCGGCATTCCATGGCATGGCCCTTGAAATGGATTTCCTTCTGCGTGTTGGCCAAAGGCAGACCGGCCGCAATGCGGATGCTTTCCTGCACGATGTCGACACCGGTGATCAGTTCGGTGACCGGATGTTCGACCTGTACACGGGTGTTCATTTCGATGAAGAAGAATTCACCATTTTCATAGAGGAATTCGAACGTGCCGGCGCCGCGATAGCCGATCTTGCGGCAGGCTTCGGCGCAGCGTTCGCCGATCTTGTTGCGCAGTTTGGTATCCAGCCCCGGCGCCGGCGCTTCTTCCAGCACTTTCTGGTGGCGGCGCTGCATCGAGCAATCTCGTTCGCCCAGATGGATGGCGTTGCCATGCGTGTCGGACAGCACCTGGATCTCGATATGGCGCGGGTTGCCGAGATATTTCTCCATGTACACGGTGGGATTGTTGAACGACGCGCCGGCTTCGTTCTGAGTCATCTGCACAGACTGGATCAGCGCTGCCTCGGTATGCACCACGCGCATGCCGCGGCCACCGCCACCGCCAGCAGCCTTGATGATGATCGGATAACCGACATCCTTGGCCATGCGTATCCATTCATCCTGATCTTCGCCCAGGGCGCCTTCCGAACCCGGCACGCAGGGCACGCCGGAAGCCTTCATCGCATCCTTGGCGGAGACCTTGTCGCCCATCAGACGGATGGTCTCCGGACGCGGGCCAATGAACACGAAGCCGGAGTTCTCCACCCGTTCGGCAAAATCGGCGTTCTCGGACAGGAATCCGTAACCCGGATGGATCGCTTCCGCGTCAGTGACTTCGGCAGCGGCGATGATGGAGGGAACGTGCAGATAGCTCTTGGCGGAAGGCGCCGGGCCAATGCAGACCGACTCATCGGCCAGACGCACATATTTGGCTTCGGCATCGGCCTCGGAATGCACCGCCACCGTCTTGATGCCCATTTCGCGACAGGCACGCTGGATACGGAGAGCGATTTCGCCACGATTGGCGATGAGAACTTTTTCAAACATGCTTTAACCCCGGTAAAGGGGGAAAGAAGGCGGTAATGGGGAATGAGAGATGAGAGATGGGCCGCAAGCGTCCCATTTCCCATTCCCCATCAACCATCACCCACACCATCCTTCCCGGCATCAACCAATGATGAACAACGGCTGACCATATTCCACAGGCTGACCGTTTTCGATCAGGATGGCCTTGACGACGCCGGCGACATCCGATTCGATCTCGTTCATCAGCTTCATCGCCTCGATGATGCACAAGGTCTCACCATCCTTGACCGTCTGCCCGACTTCGACAAAAGCCTTGGCCGTGGGTGAAGGCGTGCGGTAGAAGGTGCCGACCATCGGCGACTTGACGACATGGCCTTCCGGTTGCGCCGGTTCGGCATCGACTGCGGCAACGGCCGCTGCAGTGGCGACAGGAGCAGGCCCGGGCGCGTACATCTGTTGCGGCGCGGCGTACATCGTCTGTCCAGCCAGTTTGCTGGTGATGCGGACTTTTTCTTCGCCCTCGGTGATTTCAAGTTCGGCAATGCCGGAGTCTTGCACTAGGTCGATCAGTTTCTTCAGTTTGCGTAAATCCATGAATTCAATCCTCCAATGCGTGAAGGGCATAGCCCAGGGCAAACAGATACCCACTTGCTCCAAGTCCGGAAATGACACCGACCGCCTTGTCGGAAAAATACGAATGCTGGCGGAAGGCTTCGCGTGCATGGACGTTGGACAAATGCACTTCGATGAAAGGGATGGCCACCGCCGCCAGCGCGTCGCGCAAGGCCACGCTGGTATGCGTGAAGGCGGCGGGGTTGATGATGATGAAAGCGGTGTTGTCGAGCCGTGCTGCGTGCACGCGCTCAACCAGAAGATGTTCAGCGTTGCTCTGAAAACACTTTACCTTGATACCAATCGCCGCCCCTTGTTCAACCAACGCGGCATCAATATCGGCCAGGGTCTGGTCACCATAGTGATCAGGCTCGCGCACACCAAGCAGGTTCAGATTGGGGCCGTGCAATACCAGAATCGACTTTTCCGGGCTTTTGCTGGAAACGTTGGTAGAAACGTCGGAGGAAGCGTCAGCAACAGCCTCCGCGGCCGGGGTTTTGGGCGATCGCTTGCGATTCATCAGTATTCAACTCGACAGCTTTCAACAGACTGTCAGTTGTGGAAACGGCGGCGATTGTGCCGGAAGCGCATCGGATAAGTCCACAATTCCGCATCGAATTTGCGTCTATCGCGACAAATCAATGACTTGCCTCACACGTCTAAACCAAGCCCCTCTTCCGGGTTCAGGCAGAAGCCTGAAAACAGCTAATATGTCGGGCCTTTGGCAAAGCGCCAGATAAGGTATAGCTGAAAACGTACTGACAACGTTTCATCCAACTGATAAAGCATTTAACTTGTAAAGCACTTGAACATGTCCCGCACCAACGCCAACCCGATGACCACCACCGAACGCCGCGCGGCGTTCTCGCTGGCCGGCATCTTCGGCTTGCGCATGTTGGGCATGTTCCTGATCCTGCCGGTCTTCGCGCTCTATGCCGCCACCCTGCCGGGGGGCGACAACCACACGCTGGTCGGCCTGGCGCTCGGCATGTACGGACTAACCCAGGCCGTATTGATGATTCCGTTCGGCATCGCCTCCGACCGTTTCGGCCGCAAACCGGTGATCATCGCCGGCCTGCTGATCTTCGCCCTCGGCAGCTTCCTCGCCGCCTCGGCAGATGACCTCTGGGGCGTGCTGTTCGGCCGTGCATTGCAAGGTGCAGGCGCCATCTCGGCGGCGGTCACCGCCTTGCTGGCCGACCTGACGCGGGAAGAAAAACGCACCCAGGCAATGGCCATGATCGGCAGCACCATCGGCCTCGCCTTCGCCTTCTCGCTCGCCGCCAGCCCTGTTTTCTACCGCTGGATCGGCGTTCCCGGCATGTTTGCGCTGACCGGGGTACTGGCATTGCTGGCGATTCTGGTGGTCAAGTTCGTCACCCCCAATCCGGGCAAGACGGCGTTCCACTCCGATGCCGAAACCAATCCGGCCCGGCTCAAGGATGTGCTGCGCCTGCCCGAACTACTCCGCCTCAACTGGGGCATCTTCGCGCTGCACGCGGCACAGATGGCGATGTTCATCATCGTCCCGTTCGCGCTGGTCGACGGTGGTCTCGATGCAGAACATCACTGGCAGGTCTACCTACCGGTCCTGCTCGGCTCGCTGATCATTCTGGTGCCGGTAATCATATATGGCGAAAAACACGGTGGCCTGAAGAAGGTCTTCGTTGCCGCCATCGCGTTGATGCTGGCGGCGCAGATCGGCCTCGCCTTCTCGATGCATTTGTTCTGGGGAGTTGTCGCCTCGCTCTTCGCCTACTTCATCGCCTTCAACATCCTCGAAGCCAGCCTTCCCTCTCTGGTATCCAAGATCGCGCCGCCGGAAGCCAAGGGCACGGCAATGGGCGTCTACAACACCTCGCAAGCGCTCGGTCTGTTCTTCGGCGGCGCAGCCGGCGGCTGGCTGGCGCAAAACTACGGCTTTGGCGTGGTATTCGCGTTCTGCGCCGGCTTGATGGCAATCTGGCTGGTGCTTGCCGCCAGCATGACGCCGCCGCCGCGCGTAAAAACCCAGATGTTCCACATCGGCGTCATTTCCGCCGAAGAAGCACAACGGCTGGCAACCCGGCTGACCGTATTCACCGGCGTCGAAGCGGTCACCGTAATGCCGGCAGAAGGTTCGGTACTGCTGAAAGTGGCGCAGACCGGCTGGGACGAGGAAGGCATTCGACATCTACTTCAAGGAGGAAACTAAATGGCTTCGGTCAATAAAGTCATCATCATCGGTAATCTGGGACGCGACCCCGAAATGCGCTACATGCCCAGCGGCGATGCCATCGCCAACCTGCGCATCGCCACCGCCGAGAAATACAAGGATCGCAACGGCGAAATGCAGGAATCCACCGAATGGCACTCCGTCGCCTTCTTCGGCAAAACTGCCGAGGTCTGCGGCCAGTACCTGAAAAAGGGCAGCCAGGTGTATGTGGAAGGCAGCCTGCGCACGCGCAAATGGCAGGACAAGGACGGCAACGACCGTTACACCACCGAAATCCGCGGCGACCGCATGCAGATGCTGGGCGGCCGCAGTGGTGGCGGCGGCAGTGGCGGCATGGCGGATTACGATTCGGCGCCGTCGGAAGGCATGTCAGCCACCCCGCCGCGCACCAGCGCAAAGCCCACCAGCGGCGCTGCGCCCAGCATGAGCGACATGGACGACGACATCCCGTTCTGAGAGATGCTCATAAGTTCGTCATTCCCGCGAATGCGGGAATCCAGTCCCTTGATTCAACTGGGTTCCCGCCTACGCTGGAACAGCAAAACCGAGTAATTCAGCGCCTACCTAGTCTGGATATCCGCACTGCCATGCGCCTCACACCGGAACAGATTGAAGGCATCCATCAATTCGCCCTTCAGGTGGCGGGGCCGCATGCGTCGGTACGACTCTTCGGCTCGCGTCTGGATGACTCGGCACGCGGCGGCGATGTCGATCTATTGCTGGATGTCCCTGTGCCGGTTGAGCAACCCGCCTTGCTGGCCGCAACGCTCTCGGCCAAGGTCTCGCGTTTGATGCGGGGCCGCAAAGTCGATGTCGTCATCCACGCACCCAACCTGATGCACCAAGCCATCCACGACATCGCGCTCAGAGAGGGGGTCTTGCTATGACGCTGAGTCCCATCCAGCAGTCCCGGATCTGCTTTCTGCTGCGCGTCGTACAGAAGGAATGCAAATACCTGTTGCAAACCGACGCACGCCTGTTCGAGCCCGGCTTCTGCTTAGCAGATGCCGAACAACTCGATATCACCCCTGAACGGGCTGAGCGAGTCGAAGCCTTCGTCGGACGCTTTGGCCGCCTGCAAGACACCTTGGGCGACAAACTGCTACCAGTTCTGCTATTGGCCCTTGGCGAAAGAACAGGGCCTGCCATCGACAACCTCGACCAAGCTGAACGTTTCGGTTGGCTCACCGTTGAGCCCTGGCTTGGCATGCGCAGCCTGCGAAATCAGATGGTTCACGAATATGTCGAAGACATGAACATCCTGCACAACGCGCTGACTACCGGTCATGCCTTTGTGCCACAACTTGTGGCGACGGCGCAAAACATGATGGATGAAGTCTCGCGGCGTGGGTTGTGCAACAAGATCGACATGGCATGAATGCCTGAACGAATTCCCGCTCTGATCATCTGGCGCCTTGTCGATGGCAAGCCCGGCCACGAGAAACAGACACTCGGGCTGGCGTATGCATTGCTGCGAGACCGAAAAGGCCAATGCGTGGATTTACCGGTCGCATCGCGTAGCAAGCCACTGCTGCAATGGCTGCTGGGCCGATTTGTTCCCGGCAGAGGCCTGCCCGCGCCGGACATCATCCTTGCTGCCGGCCACGCTACGCATTTCGCCTTGCTGGCGGCGCGCCGCGCTTATGGTGGCAAGACTGTAGTTTTAATGAAGCCGGGTTTGACGCTGTCCTGGTTCGATCTTTGCGTCATCCCGGAACACGACAGCCCGCCGGCGGCAGCGCTGCCAGCCGCATGAGTGATATGGACGACGACATTCCGTTCTAACGTCCGGTTCTTTTCTATTCTGTCAGTAAACGAAAGTGGAGCCTTTAATCAGGCTCCACCTTTTTATCGCCCTCGAAAAGACTTTCCACGACATGAAAAACCTGCTCCGGCTGCAACGCCGACTCGCCGGACAGATTCACCATCGCCGGCGCATCCGCCTCATTACGCGCGCCGAACCGTGCCGGTGGTGTCGTCGGATACAGCCCCACACCTGGACGTCGGAAAGCCGCAGCCAGATGCATCAACCCGGTATCCACGCCCAAAACGATGCAAGCACCAGCGATTACGCTCGCCAGATCGGCCAACCCCATTTTCGGCAATATCACTGCGGCAGGTAGTGCAACCGAAAGTCGTTCCGCGCGTAACCGCTCGCGCTCATTACCCCATGGCAGCACCACGCCCAAGCCACGCGCGGCGACCTGCTGCAGCAGGCGCACCCAATCCGCTTCCGGATATTCCTTTTCTGGTCGCGCCGTACCATGCAAACACAGCACGTAATCACCTACCAGGCCGGGAACAGCAACGCCATCCTGCGCGGATAACCCGTAGCGGATATCCGTCTCATCACCCATCGCATAACCCAACGCCTGAGCCATCAACAGCCGATTACGGGTAATCGCATGCAACGCTGTGGGCGCTGCAAAACGCGCGCCATAAAACAAACTGGCCAGTGGCTCCCGTGCACTCCGGGCATCCAATCCAGCAACGGGCCCGCGGGCCATTCGGGTTACCACCGCGCTCTTGAGCAAGCCCTGTCCGTCCAATACTAGATCGTATTTTTCCTGGTGTATTGCATCGCGAAACCGCCTGATTTCACGCCAGGTTTCAGCTTGAACAATATGCTTGCGCCAACGCCGCAGGGCGGATGGGATGACTCGCCGCACCGCCGGATGCCAGGACGGAATGACATCGAAACCTTCCTCGGCAACCCAGTCTGCATGCAGATCCGGGACGTGGCGCATCGCCTCGGTCAATGCTGGGAGCATATGTACAACATCGCCCAAGGAAGTCATTTTGACAATCAGGATGTGCATAACAGAGATGGCCGAACCTGCGTCGAAAGCAGTGACATTATCCGTTAGACTCGCGTTGAACAATCGATCTCAACCTCATGCATCCTGACAACTCCCCCACTTTACGCATCGCCCTGATCCGTCAGACCTATCGCACGGATGGCGGCGCAGAGCGTTTTGTGTCACGTGCGCTCAATGCCTTGGCGCAACGCGGTGCTGAAATCACCCTGTTTGCACGCAAATGGGAAAGCCAGCCCGGTATTCGCTTTGAAACCTGCAACCCCGTCTACCTTGGCCGCCTGTCACGTGATCGCGGATTTGCACGTGCTGTATGCAAACAGCTTACCTCGCAATCTTTCGACTTTGTGCAAAGCCACGAACGTCTCACTTGCTGCGACATTTATCGCGCGGGTGACGGGGTACACCAAGCCTGGCTTGAACGGCGCAATGGCGGCACCTTGCGCTGGCAAGACCGGCTCGCGCCCTATCACCGCTACGTCATGCAAACCGAACAAGCGATGTTCGAGTCACAACACCTGCGCGCGGTAATCTGCAATTCCAATATGGTGCGTAACGAAATCCTCGAACGTTTCGCCATCGCCCCCGAAAAGCTGCATGTCATCTACAACGGCGTCGATACCGAACGATTTCATCCTGGTCATCGCGGTGAACGCGAAAAACGATTACGTGCGCTTGGCATTCCTTCTGATGTGCCGATCTTTCTCTTTGTCGGCTCCGGTTTCGCCCGTAAAGGTCTGCAAGCTGCCATGGAAGCACTGGCACTCGTTACCGGTTCACCGCATCTCATAGTTCTGGGCAAAGATAAACATGCCGAGCGTTATGTAGCCCTGGCCGAAAAACTCGGCTTAGTTGGACGTGTGCATTGGGCTGGCACAGTCAACGACCCCGCGCCATGGTATGGCCTCGCCTATGCACTGATTTTGCCCACCACTTACGACCCCTTCCCCAATGTAGTACTCGAAGCCCTCGCCAGCGGCCTGGCAGTCATCACCACCTCGGGATGCGGTGGCGCGGAAATGATCGACGCCGAAAAAAACGGCTTTGTGCGCGACGACACTGAAGGTTTGCGCGATGCACTAACGCAACTTTGCGACCCTGTCACAGCACAACGCATGGGCGACCAAGCCCGCCGCACAGCTGAACCCTGCACGCTCGACGCCATGAGCGAAAAACTGCTGACTCTTTATGCCGCTCTCGCTGCAACCTGATTTCTTTCTGCCAATTATTTTGCGACTGGCCGCATGAAACGACTCCGAGACTTCACGCCCGCCCAATGGCTCGCAGGCCAGCCCTTGGTGGATGCCTTCAAGCAGACCCGAAACGACCTTTATTTGAAACTGTTTTGCCGCCACACCCCTGAAGGCCATGCCGTTTGGCTTGCCGCCCTCAAAAATCATTTCGTCGGCGAAGTAATGCCCGACCTCGTGCTCAGCATCGCCTTTGAACAACCCAAGGTAATCGCCACGCAAATTCAATACATACGTGACAACGCCGAAAACAGCGTCTTCGTCGTTGCCGACAATTCGCGAACACCTGCCGCACGCCAAGCCATCCAAAGCCTGTGTGCCCAAGCCTCAGTTGCGTATATCGGACTGCCACGCAATACCGCTCGCCACGCCAACCGCTCACACGGCATGGCCATGCAATGGTGTTACGAAAACATCGTGCGACCGCTACAACCACGTTGTTTCACTTATATCGACCACGACCTGATTCCCACTAAACCTTTCAGCTTCTCCCGACTACTGGGCAATCACCCGATTTATGGTGTGCTCTGGAAAAACAAACCAGATGACGCGTGGCAACTTTGGGCGGGCTATTGTTCCTTCAACTACAGTCAAACGCAAAAATACCAATTGAATTTTCTTTATGATTTTTCAAACGGCCTCGATACTGGGGGACGTAATTTCACGCGACTTTACCAGCATCAATCTCGCAGCCAACTCACTTTCGCTTCAAATGTATTGGCCACGCTCACCAACAAAGCCCCCACATTAACTTTGCAAATCATTGACGATTGCTGGATTCATATGGGCGGGGCCGGACACAAAACCGATTTCAACAACAATTATGAATATTTCCGCCATATTCTAGAACGGCTAAATGAGCTCCCAGGCTGGAGTATTCATGGCCAGACGTTTGAGCAAGTCAAAACCATCAACCATTGATACTTTTAACTCAGCGACTCCGCATAACGCTCACGACCATGGATATCAGAAGACTGTTGCAAACTAGAAATAATCGTTTCTTTTACTATATAAGAGGTTTCGGTCGCGAGCTTTACCCGAAATCGCTATTAAATCTTGATTACAAAAAACTCGAAGCCCGCATCCAGAATTTTGATGAAGCCGCATTAAACGAGCGACTAGACTATTATAATCAGAACACCCAGCATTTTTTATTGGGAGACGAAGCAAAACAGTTGAAGGACATTCCGCTTAAGGGCTCCGGCAGCATGTATTGGCTTGATCTCATGGAATACGCACGTTACTTTCCGCAAGATGCCCGCGTGGCTTACCTGTTTCTCGATGTCACTCATGTACCGGAAACCCCCACGCTGGTTAAAAGTCGCCCGATTTCCACCCCGGAGCAACCCAATCGACAATCTGTGCTGTACAAATTCTGCAAGATTCGAAATTTTAAATTCGTCGAAAATGACATTCCATTTCGACAAAAGAAAAACAAACTCATCTGGCGCGGCGCGGTTTACCAAAAGCACCGCATCGCATTCATGGAACAGTTTTTTGGAAAATCGCCTATTATCGATGTTGGCCAGCACAACAAAACTGGCAACCGCAACCAGCAATGGCAAATGCCGTTCATGACCATGGCCGAACAATTGCAAAACAAATTCGTGTTTTCCATTGAAGGCAATGACGTCGCCACCAACACAAAATGGGGGTTGTCATCGAATTCAGTGCTCTTCATGAAAAGACCAAAATTTGAAACATGGCTAATGGAAGGCCGCTTGCAACCCGGCACTCATTACGTTGAACTTAAAGATGATTATTCAGACATGGAAGAAAAGGTGGCTTATTACATCGACCACCCCGATGAAGCTGAAGAAATCATCCGCCACGCTAATCAATGGACGGACCAGTTCAAGGACCCCAAGGTGGAAGATTGGCTAGGACTGAAGATTCTGGAGCGCTACTTCCGGAATTCAGGGCAACTGTAAATAACTGTCCTCCTCTTTGATAAAATGAGTGACAAATTGGAATTAATCCAGCAGTAAACTTGACGAATCACCAACCTCAATTCATTGACTCAGGGGCGTTGCACTTGGGAGTTGAACCACCCCTATTACATTATGACCAACTCAAAACACAATCACTTGCCACCCCAATGAGCAAGCGCATACTTTTTATCTTGGCAGGAACGCGGCAGGAGGCCAGCCCTAGGTACAGGGCCATCCAGTTCATCCCATATCTGGAAAAGCACGGCTTCCAAGCCGAATTGCACTTCCCTGCAGAGAAGCCATCCGGAATCAAACGGGTCTTCGCCACGATCCGTGAGGAACGCGAGATCATTCGCAAGGCGCGCCGCAATGACATCGTTTTCATCCAGAAACGGCTTTTTCGTCCCGCATTCGTGAAGCAGCTCAAACGATACGGCGCCAAGCTCGTATTCGACTTCGACGATTCCATACTTACTTCGCAGAATGCGCACAGATCGACTCTGACGCGGTTACGCTCCCGCAACCGTTTTCATGCCATCTGCGAACACGCAGACCTCATCCTTGCCGGAAATCAGTATCTGGCTGAACAGGCCGGGCATGGACGAGCCACCGTCAAGGTGCTACCTACCGTGATCGATGCCGCCCGCTATGTCGACCTGGAACAAAAAGGCGACATCAAAGAGATCGTGCTCGGCTGGATCGGCCAGCCGGTCAATTATGGCTACCTCCAGGCGCTTGCCCCCGTTCTGGCCAGGCTAGGCAAGGCCCACCCGAACATAAAACTGCGCGTAATCTCGCGGGGCGAATTTAAAATGGACGGCATCCCGTTGGAGACCCTGACATGGCAGGAACACAGCGAAGTCCATGACTTGGCGCAGGTCGATATCGGCCTGATGCCAATCCCGGATAATGAATGGGCCAGAGGCAAATGTGCACTCAAGGCCATTCAGTACATGGCGACGGGTTTGCCTACGGTGTGTTCAGACATCGGCGCGAACCGCGAAGTCGTCCGGGACGGGATCGACGGTTTTCTGGCTGGTGACGAATCCGAATGGTTCGACGCGCTGGAACGGCTCATCACGGATCCGGCCTTGCGCAACCGGATGGGGGCAGCAGCCAGGGCAAGGGCAATACAGCACTTTAGCCTGCACGAGACTGCAAAACATATGATCGCCTGGCTAAACGAGCTTGCGGATCGAGACGGAGAAACGCGAATTGAAAATAGTTAACCAGGTTGTCTTGCAGGCGCTCGGCTCGAACACGCAGATCAAGCTGCACCTGGGGTCCGGGAAATCGCATCTGGAAGGGTATTTCAGCGTCGACTTGGTCGAACTGCCCGGCGTCGATATCGTCGCCAACCTGAACGAACCCCTGGACCAGATTCCCGACAACTCGGTCGATGCCATCCATACCCGGCACACGCTCGAGCACATCGACAACTTCATGGGACTCATGGCGGAACTGCACAGGATCTGCCGGCCCGGCGCGGAGATCAAAATTATCGTCCCGCACTTCTCGAACCCGTTTTTTTATTCGGACCCCACGCATGTGCGTTATTTCGGTCTATATACCATGCACTACTTCATGGATGAGGTGGAGCAGCCCGGCCGCAAGGTGCCCGCCTTTTACACCCCGACCCGCTTCTCGTTGGTCAGCACGCGCATCGACTTCTACCGCACGTCGCTCTTCGACCGGCTACTGGTACCGTTCCTCCGCGTCGCAGTCAATTTCAACTTCGCGACTCAGGCCATTTACGAACGCCGCTGGGCCTGGCTATGGACAGCTTGGCAGATCCACTACGTCTTGCGACCGGTCAAGTAAACCCGAGTTTGACAGCCAATCTCTTAACCAATTGTTTCGGGGTACCCCAAGACAGTTTCTACCGCCCCCACTACAGTATTCACATCCAATAACTCTAGGCATCGACTGAAACTGCGCTTATGTCCATCGCAGCCCTGCCGCAAACATGGCACACAGTTGTCTCTTTCAGGAGGCTGGGGAGCTTGCACCAAAACCACATTTCTATTGGACTGCCAAGGTGTGGCTTTCATGACATAGGGACTCAGCGCCTCCTGACAACCGGACGGCCAAGGTCCCCATTTAATTGGATTACTTGGACCATATATGGCAACTGTGGGTATGCCACATGCAGCGGCCAAGTGAGTCAATGACGTATCAGGGCCCACAAACAATTTAGATCGCCGTATCAAAGCAGGTAATGCACCGAATGGCAAACTCCCTGCCAGACTGACCACATCCGGACCATCCACCAATTCAGCGCAATAGTTTTTTTCATTGTTATCCGGCCCTCCGGTCAAAACAACTCGGAAACTTCTTTTCCGCAGCGCTTGAATCAACCCCCTCCAGCCTGCCAAGGTCCAGCGTTTGTAATTCCACATTGGCAACGGATGCAAAACCGCAAATGGCTCGTCTGCAGACCACGGTAACAGTGAGTCAACGAGTTGATCAGCATCAGGCCGACCGGGTGGCACAACATCATGTTCTCGCCGTATTCCTATCGCATCGGCCAGCATAAGGTTTTGAACTACCGTATGTACATCAGAATTGTCATTCGGTACATAAACTGCGCAGGAAATATATTTCCAGACCGATCCCGGCGTTAATTTGGGCACCACGCCCACTCGACGGTGCCCGGACAGGAGAGCATAAATGTGGCCTCTATCATTTGACTGGGTAGTCACGGACAAGTCATAACGACGCACGATCCGCCGTATCAGCGTAAGATATTCTCTCCAATCAGGATGTTCCTTACTTTCAATCACGGAATTGCAATCCGGGTTCCCCTCCAGCATGCCACCCTTCATAGAATAGACTAGGACATCAATAATCGAATCTGGATAAGCACGCCTAAGCGAACGAAGTAAAGGGGTGACCAATAGAACATCACCAATTTGGCGCGTTGCTATAACAATAATCGATCTGGGCGAAGCGATTCGGCTCATATCAGCACCTGTCACCTAAACATTTCACACAAATCAACGTCGAGCCCCTTCAATCAACTATTTACTACCATGCATAATGAAATATTCCCATTCACCATCGACTGGCGGAATGTTCGCAGTCAATCAGACCATATTTCACTTAATCCTACATCACAGTCCCCGCTCAACCGGTAATAAAACTCTGATCCGGCCTCATTACATCCAGATACCATTCTGGATTAACGCTTTCTATTCAACTCATATAACTTTGCATACTTAAGAAACACTGTCCAGCAACCTACAAGTATATGAACCAGACCAGGCACACCATCCAGGCACCCCCGACGCATCAAATAAAATTTGATGAAACGGACCATCGGGCTGATCAGCATCTTTACAAGCGAAGAACGCTTGCCTGATTGGCACATCAACCGAGACTGGATATCAGTGTATTGGTTTTGTTTGACAAGATAGTCTGAAAGTCCCTGTTCGGATTCATGCAGAAGATCCCCCGAGAGTTTTGTGGTAGCCCCATTAACCACCAACTTTTCATGTACTAGATCCGCACTCCAATTTGCTCGGCGACGGTCGAACAGGCGAGCGCACCAGTCCGGGTAACCTTCTCCGTGGCGCAGCCATCGGCCCATGAAGCGGTTGCGGCGGGGCAAAGAGTATGCGGCCGCATCTGGGGCCAGCAGCACTTGCTTGATGTTTTCCAGTAGTTCCGGTGTCAATCGCTCGTCGGCGTCCAGGGAAAGGATCCAGTCGTGCTTCGCCTGCAACGCCGCGAAGCGCTTTTGCGGGCCATAGCCCAGCCAGTCCTGATGAATCACCCGCGCGCCCAGCCTTGCGGCCAGCGCCACCGTGTCATCGCGGCTACCAGAATCCACCACCAGCACCTCGTCTGCGCCAGGCGCGCTGGCGATGCAGTCGGGCAGCATAAGCGCGGCGTCGCGGGCGATGATGACCAAGGAGTAAGGCTGACGTTGGCTAGCGGTCATGGCAAAACTTCCAGTACCTTCTCCGGCCCCAGCTTGTTCAGGCAATCCAGATGCCCGAGAGGACATTCGCGCTTGAAACAGGGGCTGCATTCCAGGCCGAGACGCAGCACCTGCGCCTTGTCCGAATACGGCGGCGTGTAGCCAGGGTCGGTGGAGCCGTAGACGGCGACCAGCGGAACTTCGACCGCGGCGGCGATGTGCATCAGGCCGGAATCGTTGCTGACCACGGCTGCGGCGCAGGCGAGGAGATCAACGGTTTCCTCCAGGCTGGTCTGACCGGCGAGGTTCACGCATGTATTGCCTGCCAGCAGGTCGATTGCTTCGGTGACCGGCCGATCCTTGGCCGAGCCGAACAGCCAGACTTGCCAGCCCTGCGCCAATTTGGCGCGGGCTACCGCCGCGTAGTGGGTTTCCGGCCAGCGCTTGGCGGGGCCGAACTCAGCGCCGGGACAGAGGGCGAGGATGGGTTTGTCGAGAGTGAGGCGCAGGCGAACCAAAGTGGCTTGCTGAGCGATCTTGTTGAGCGTAAGCCGTGGTTGCGGAGCGGCGCGCGGTGCCTCCCCGGGCGAAGTTCCCAACGCGGCATAGCGTTCCACCAGCCTGGGCATGGCCTGTTTATCCAGCCACCGCTTGTCGTTAAGCAGCACATGGCGGAATTCGCCGAGATAGCCGGTGCGTAGCGGGATGCCGGAAAAGAACGGGACGAGGGCGGATTTCCAGGAGTTGGGCAGGATGATGGCCTGATCGTAGTGTTCAGCAGCCAGTTCCCTACCTAGACGCCAGCGATCCTTCAAACCGAAACTGCCGTGACTGAAAGGGGCGACCAGTGCGCGCCGCACTTCCTGCATGCGCGCCAGAATGCCGTGCGACCAGGCCGGGGCGAGTACATCAAGTTGGAGGCCGGGATGGCGCGCGGCCAGTGTCTTGAACAGGCTTTGCGCCATCAACATGTCACCCACCCAGGACGGGCCGACGACCAGGCAACGATAGGGCTTCGCCATCAGGCCGGATGCTGTTCCAGCCAGGCCAGGTATTCAGGAACGCCCTGTTCCACCGTCATGAACTCCGCTGTGTAGCCAGCTTCACGCAACTTGGAGATATCCGCCTGCGTATAGCTCTGATAACGGCCCTTGAGATGATCCGGAAACGGCACGTATTCGATCTCGCCGCGACCGTGATACTTGAGCACCGCGCGCGCAACATCGTTGAAGCTCTGCGCGCGGCCGGTGCCGACGTTGAAGATGCCGGAAACGCCGGGATTATCGAGCAGCCAGAGTTTCACCGCGACGGCATCGTCGACGTGGATGAAGTCGCGCAGTTGCTCGCCGTTGCCATAGCCGTCGGTACCCTCGAACAGCTTGAGCTTGCCTTCCTTGAGGATCTGGTTGTGGAAGTGGAAGGCGACGCTGGCCATGCTGCCCTTGTGCTGTTCGCGCGGGCCATAGACGTTGAAGTAACGCAGTCCAGCAACCTGGCTGGTCAGCGCGCCCTGATGGCGGCGCAGGTACTGGTCGAACTGGAATTTGGAGAACGCATACATGTTGAGCGGCTGCTCATACTGGCGTTCTTCCTTGAATACCGGCCCCATGCCGTAGACCGAGGCGCTCGATGCGTAGATGAACGGGGCTTCGATGGCCTGGCACCAGTGCAGCAGCGTCTTGGTGTACTCGAAGTTGTTCTTCATGATGAATTCGCCATCCCACTCGGTGGTGGCGGAACAGGCGCCTTCATGTACCACCGCGTCAACCTTGCCGAAATCCCAGCCAGCCTGGATGCGTTTGATGAAGTCGAGTCGGTCGACATAATCCACGATGTCGCAATCGGCGAGATTCTTGAATTTGATGCCTTCTTTGAGGTCGTCTACCACCAGGATTTCTGAGATGCCGCGCTGGTTCAGCGCCTTGACCATGTTGCTGCCGATCAGGCCAGCGCCGCCGGTAATGATGTACATGTTTTAGCCCTTCTTGATGGTTGCAATCATGCCGGAAGTGGAATGTCCCGGCACAAAGGTCAGAATTCTCACCTCGCCGCCCGCAGCCATGACGCATTCCCCACCAGCGATGTCCTCGATGCGGTAATCGCCGCCCTTGACCAGAATATCCGGGCAAACCTGGCAGATCAGTCGTTGCGGCGTGTCCTCGGAAAACGGCACGACCCAATCTACAGCAGCCAGTGCAGCGAGCACGGTTTGACGCGCACCAAGCGGGTTAATGGGACGAGTCTCGCCCTTCAGGCGCCGCACTGAATCGTCGTCGTTGACTGCCACGATCAGGCGGTCCCCCATCGCCCGTGCCTGTTGCAGGTAAGTCACATGACCGGCGTGCAGGATGTCAAAGCAGCCGTTGGTCATGACGACGCGTTCGCCGGCGGCGCGCGCACGCGCGACGAGTTGCAGCAACAGGTCTTCCGTCACCGCACCGCGCTGGATCGGCAGATGTTCTTCCATCGCAGTCGCCAGTTCCGCCGGAGAAACCGTGGCCGTACCGACCTTGCCGACCACCACGCCCGCCGCCAGATTGGAAAGCGCCACCGCGTCGTACATCGACTCACCCGCCGCCATCGCCGCCGCCAGCACCGCCACCACGGTATCGCCGGCGCCGGTGACGTCATACACCTCGCGGGCTCGGGTCGGCAAATGAATAGGCGCGTGTCCGCGTTGCAGCAGACACATGCCTTTCTCGCTGCGAGTCACCAGCAACGCTTCCAGGTCAAGCGCATCGCGCAACGCCGCGCCTTTGGCGGCCAGATCGGCGTCATCGGCGACACGCCCGACAATGGCCTCGAATTCGGATTGATTCGGCGTCAGCAAGGTGGCGCCGCGATAGCGCTCGAAATCACTGCCCTTGGGGTCAATCACCACCGGCAAACCGCGCGCGCGCGCGGCGCGGATCAGGATTGGCGCATTGCGCAGCACACCCTTGGCGTAATCCGACAACACCACTACTTTGGCATCCGCCAGCGCCGCCTCGAAGCGGCTCAGGATGCCAGTACCATCGCAACCCTGAAAGCCATCCTCAAAATCCAAGCGGATCAATTGCTGATGTTTCGACAGGATGCGCAATTTGGTAATGGTACGACTGCCCGGCACCTGCTCAAAATGGCTGAATACCCCATGCTCAAGCAACCGATCTGCCAATAGGCCGGCCTCGGCATCGGCACCTACCAAACCGACCAGGACGACGCGTGAGCCGAGCGCGGCGGCATTCAGCGCGACGTTGGCGGCACCACCTGGGCGTAATTCGTCCTCCTCCACTTTCACCACCGGCACTGGCGCTTCCGGAGAAATACGTGAAGTCGACCCTTGCCAGTATCGATCCAGCATGACATCACCAACGACCAGAACGGAAGCGGCGGTAAAATCGGGCAGTTTCAAATGCATGGAAGCGGCAATCTGAGGTTAAATCGCGGCGCACATTCTACTTGGGGCCAACCTGCCATGACGTCGATTTCAGACATCTTTGCCGCGCATTTTTCTGCCATTCATGAGCTGGAAGTACAGACAGAGCGAATTCGCTTGTTGGGAGAGCTTCTCTCCACTTGCCTTCGCCAAGACCATCGTATTTTTCTCTGCGGCAACGGCGGCAGTGCAGCAGATGCGCAGCACATCGCCACCGAGATGGTCTGCCGCTTTGAAACAAAGCGCCGAGCGCTGCCTGCCATCGCACTAACTACAGACACCTCAGCGCTAACCGCGATCGGAAATGATTTTGGCTATGAGCAGGTTTTCGCCAGACAGGTAGAAGCACTGGCGCGCCCGGGCGACCTTTTGATAGGAATTTCCACGAGCGGTAACAGCGCGAATGTCATTGCCGCCGTAAAACAGGCCAATGCGATGGGCGTGACCACGCTTGGCCTGCTTGGCGGCAAAGGCGGAAAACTGCGCGAACTGACACAGCACGCCCTTGTCGTTCCGAACGACGTCACCGCCCGCATTCAGGAATGCCACATTCTGGTTGGCCATATCTGGTGCGCGATGATTGACGCCGCGTTCTCAGAGTAGAACCAACGTCGCCAACCCCAAAAAGATCAAAAAGCCCATCGAATCGGTGATGAACGTCAACAGCACATGTGCGCCAAAGGCGGGATCGTGGCCGAGTCGGGTAATGATCATCGGCGCCATATAGCCGGCCATCGAGGCGACGATCAGGTTCATCAACATGGCGGCGGCCATGACCAGTGCCAGCGGTAAAGCCTGCGGCAAATCGCTGTAGAGGAAATAGGTCACCACGCCCATGATGCTGCCCCAGAGCAGGCCGTTGAGCCAGGCGATGCCCAACTCCTTGATCATCAGGCGCTTGGCGTTGTCTTTCGAGATCAGATTCAGCGCCAGACCGCGCACCATCAGGGTTAATGTCTGGCTGCCGGAATTGCCGCCCATGCCGGCGACAATCGGCATCAAGGCAGCGAGTGCGGCCAATTGCTCGATGCTGCCCTCAAAGGCGCCGACCACGCGCGATGCGAACAACGCGGTGCACAGGTTGATGCCCAGCCACAGCCAGCGATTCTTGGCGGCTTTCCAGACCGTGGTGAACAGGTCTTCGTCTTCGCGCAGACCGGCGGCTTGCAACATGTCGGCTTCCGATTCAGCGCGGATGAAGTCCATCACCACATCAACGGTGAGACGGCCAACCAGGCGATCGTGCGCATCCACGATCGGCGCCGAAATCAGGTCATATCGTTCGAACGCCTGCGCGGCGTCGGAAGCATCGTCGGAGGGGTGGAATTTCACCGGTTCATCCGACATCACCGCCGCGACGTGTACTTCCGGGTCATGCACCAGCAAGCGCTTGATCGGCAACAGGCCGACCAGACGCCCATCCCGTTCAACCACAAACAGCTTGTCGGTATGACTCGGCAGATCACCCAGCATGCGCAGGTAGCGCAAGGCGGCTTCCAGGGTGACATCGGAACGGATGGTGACGAAGTCATAATCCATCAAGGCGCCCACCGAGTCTTCGTCGTAGGCGAGCGAGGATTCGACCTGGGCGCGCTTGGCGTGATCCAGCGATTTCATCAGTTCGAGAACGACGTCCTTCGGCAAGTCTGCCGCCAGATCGGCAATCTCGTCGGTATCCAACGTGTGAGCGGCGGCGAGCAACTCGCGATTGTCCATGGTCGCAATCAGCGACTCACGCACCGCGTCGGAGACTTCCAGCAGGATGTCGCCGTCACGGTCGGCCTTGACCAGATCCCAAACGATCAGTCGCTCTTCCAGCGGAAGCGTTTCCAATATGTAGGCGACGTCAGCCGGGTGCAGCGATTCCAGCTTTTTCGACAGTTCGGCCAGGTTCTGTTTATGCACCAGCGACTCGACCAGTTCCTGGCGCGGCATGTTCTGCTTGTGCACCAACGACTCGACCAGTTTGTGGCGGGCGAGCAAGTCCATCACCTGCTTCAGGCTGTCCTCAACCGATTCGTGGACTTGGTTTTCGTGGTGGTCGCTCATGGCGCGCGATTGTAGACCGCAGGCGTGACAGAAATCCGGGTGCAATCAACCATATTCAGCGCCAGACACCGCGCGGCGCTTCGTAGTGCTCGATTACACGAATGTAGCTGGCGCGCGCCATCGCACTTGGATCAGGCAGATTCTGCTGGCTCATGCTGCCTTTGAGTTGCGCCACCGAAATGTATTCACGCTCGCTCATCCAGGCTTCCATTTCATGCAGGATTTGCGTCAACTTGGCCGGCCCATGCTGCAGCAGACAGGACGCCAGATGCACCACATCGGCCCCCGCCAGCAGTAATTTGATGGCCTCCTCATAGCCATGCACACCACCGGTGGCAGCCAGCGTGAGCGCCGTTCTGCCTCGCAAAATGGCGATCCAGCGCATCCGCAGCAAGGCTTCGTCAGGATATGAAAGATGGAGTTGATCGACCATACGCAAACTGTCGAGATCGATATCCGGCTGCATGAATCGGTTAAACAGTGCGATGCCTCGGGCGCCAGCCTGTTCAAGTTGTTTGACGAAATGCGGCAGCGAGGAAAAATACGGCGATAGCTTCATGATGATCGGCACATTCACCGAACCGCGCAGTTCTTCAAGCAGAGTGAGGTAGCGCGCTTCCACGACATCGCCGGATTGGGCGGCATCGGCGGCAACGTGATAGACATTGAGTTCCAGCGCATCGGCACCGGCCTGCTGCATTTCCTTGCCGAGCTCGACCCAACCCGACAGCGAAACCCCATTCAGACTCGCAATCACTGGAATTTCCAGGCGTTGTTTGAGTTGCCGCAGATGGTCGAGATATTGATCCAGGCAACTCGTGAAGTGGCCGTGATCGGGCAGAAATCCATCCGCCTCGCCATGCCCGAGATCGGCATGCAGCAGAAAGCGATCAGTCATCGCCTCCTCCGCGCGCAATTCCTCCTCGAACAGCGAATACATCACCAGCGCGCCGGCACCGGCATCTTCCAGGCGTAGCGCGCTATCCAGATTTTTCGAGAGTGGCGAGGCCGAAGGGACCAACGGGTTTTTCAGCTTGAGTCCGACGTAGTCGGTGGAGAGATCAATCATGTCAGGCTCCTGTCTTGGGAACATCAGCGTGGCCTTGCGCCAACTCTTGATACGTCTTGAAGCGCTGTTCAGCTTGTTTCTGCGCCAGTTCAAGGAAATGCTGCGCCGCTTCCGGATGGCTGCGTTGCAACATGGCAAAGCGGGTTTCATTTGCCATGAAATCCTTGATCGGCAGGCTGGGTACGGCGGAATCGAGCTTGAACGGGTTGCCGCCGCTGGCCGCCATGCGCGGGTCATAGCGGAACAGTGGCCAGTGGCCAGTCTTCACCGCCATGTCCTGCTGGCGCTGGTTGTATAGCATGTCGAAGCCGTGCGCGATGCATGGACTGTAGGCGACGATCAGCGACGGGCCGTCATACGACTCGGCTTCGTGGAACACGCGCAGGGTCTGTGTGTCCTTGGCGCCGTAGGCGATGTTGGCGACGTAGACATGGCCGTAATCGCTCGCCAGCTTGCCCAGGTCTTTCTTCGCCGTCGCCTTGCCGCCGGCGGAGAACTTGGCCACCGCGCCGATGGGTGTGGCCTTGGAGGTCTGGCCGCCGGTGTTGGAATACACCTCGGTATCGAGCACCAGAATGTTGACGTCGTAGGGCAGCGCCAGCACGTGGTCGAGGCCGCCGTAGCCGATGTCGTAAGCCCAGCCGTCGCCGCCGATGATCCAGACCGAACGGCGGATCAGCCATTCGGCGACGCTGATCAGTTCCTTGGCGCGCGGGTGTTGCGAGACCACCAGTTTTTCCAGCAACAGCGTGACGCGGCGACGTTGCTCGTACAGGCCGGCTTCCTCGCGCTGGTCTGCTTCGACCATTGCATTGGCCAGGTCTCCGCCAACTTCAGAAGCCAGTTCCTTGACCAATTGCTTGGCGTAGATCATCAACTGATCCGCTGCCAGGCGCATGCCCAAGCCGAATTCGGCGTTGTCCTCGAACAGCGAATTGCTCCAGGCCGGGCCGCGCCCGGCGCCGTTGACCGTGTACGGCGTGGTCGGCAGGTTGCCGCCGTAGATCGACGAGCAGCCGGTGGCGTTGGCGATCAGCATGCGGTCGCCGAACAACTGCGTCGCCAGCCGGATATACGGCGTCTCGCCGCAACCGGCGCAGGCGCCGGAATATTCGAACAGTGGGTCGAGCAACATCGAGCCGGGAATCGTCGTGTGCTTCACCGCGCTGCGGTCGAATTCCGGCAAGGCCAGGAAGAAGGCGTAGTTGTCGCGTTCCGCTTCACGCAGCGGCGCTTGTTCGGCCATGTTGACGGCGCGCCGACTGAGGTTGCTCTTGTCGTGGATCGGGCAGGCTTCGACGCAATCGCCGCAGCCGGTGCAGTCCTCGGGGGCGACCTGATAGCTCATGTGGGTGCCGGCCGGGAAATCCTTGCTCTTCGCCGGTACGTGCTTGAAGGTTGGCGGTGCGTTGCTGACAGCTTCCGCACTGAAGACCCGCGCGCGGATCGCCGAATGCGGACAGACGAACACGCATTTGCCGCATTGCGTACAGATGTCCGCTTCCCAGACCGGGATTTCCAGCGCGATGTTGCGCTTCTCGTATTGCGCGGTGCCGACCGGGAAGGTGCCGTCGATGGACATCAGCGAGACCGGCAGCGCATCGCCGTTGCCGTGGTAGATCGGAAGCGTGACGTCGCGTACGAAGGCAGGAAGGTCGTAGGTCGGCAACACTTTGCCGACAACCCAACCTCCGCTGTCGGCAAGGGATTGCCGACCTACGTCAGGGATCACCGCTTGATGCAGATGCTCCAGCGTCTTGTCGATGGCACCGTAATTCAAATCCGCCAGCCGCTTGCTCTTCTTGCCATAGGTCTTGTCCACGGCTTTCTTGATCGCGGCGATGGCCTGATCCTTCGGCAGGATGCCGGAAATGGCAAAGAAACAGGTCTGCATGATGGTGTTGATGCGTCGCCCCATGCCGGCTTCTGCGGCAACGGCGTAGGCATCAATGACCCAGAGTTGCAGGCCTTTATCGACAATCTGCGCGCGCATTTTTTCCGGCAGGCTGCCCCACACCGACTCGGCCGGACTCGGCGTGTTGAGCAGAAACACGCCGCCCGGCGCGGCATGCGCCAGCAGGTCGTAGCGTTCGACGAACACCGTCTGATGGCAGGCGACGAAACCGGCCATGCCCTCTTCCACCAGATAGGTCGAACGAATCGCAGCCGGTCCGAAACGCAGATGCGACACCGTCACCGCGCCCGATTTCTTCGAGTCGTAGACGAAATAGCCTTGCGCTTGCAGGTCGGTGGCTTCGCCGACGATCTTGATCGAATTCTTGTTGGCCGACACCGTGCCATCCGCGCCCAGGCCCCAGAACACCGCCTGTTGCAGACCGCGCGCGGCATCGCTGCGGAAGGCAGCGTCCCAATCCAGCGACAAATGCGTGACATCGTCGCGGATGCCGATGCTGAACTGGCGTTTCGGCCGCTCCCGCGTCAACTCGGCAAATACCGCCGCCACCATGCCCGGCGTGAACTCCTTGCTGCCCAGCCCGTAACGTCCGCCGATTACTTTCGGCATTGCGCAAAGGCCATCCGCCGCAGCCTGCGCCAGCGCGGTAATCACATCCTTGTACAGCGGTTCGCCATCGGCGCCAGGTTCCTTGCAACGATCCAGCACGGCAATCGCCTTGACGCTTTCCGGCAGCGCCGCCAGCAGGGCATCGGCGGCAAATGGCCGATACAGGCGCACTTTCAGCAGACCGACCTTCTCGCCGCGCGCGGTCAGATGCTGCACGGTTTCCTCCGCGGTCTCGGCACCGGAGCCCATCAGTACGATGACCCGTTCCGCATCGGCGGCGCCGACATAGTCGTACAAACGGTATTGCCGCCCGGTCAACACGGCGAAGCGATCCATCGCCGTTTGCATGATGTCCGGGAACGCGTCGTAGAACGGATTCGCCCGTTCGCGCGACTGGAAGAACACATCCGGATTCTGCGAGGTACCACGTAACACCGGATGCTCCGGCGACAACGCGCGCGTACGGTGCGCCGCCACCTGGACGTCGTCGATCATCGCGCGCACCGTTTCCGGTTCGACTGCGACGATCTTGGCGACTTCATGCGAAGTGCGGAAACCGTCGAAGAAATGGATCACAGGAATCCGCCCGGCCAGCGTCGCGGCCTGCGCGATCAACGCGAAGTCCTGCGCCTCCTGCACCGAGTTGGCACACAGCATGGCGCATCCGGTGGCGCGGCAGGCCATCACGTCGGAATGGTCACCGAAGATCGACAGCGCATGCGTCGCCAGTGCGCGCGCCGCAACGTGCAGCACGAACGGCGACAACTCGCCGGCGATCTTGTAAAGATTGGGAATAAACAGCAGCAGGCCCTGGCTGGCGGTGAAACTGGTCGCCAACGCACCGGAAGTGAGCGCGCCATGCAGCGCACCGGCGGCGCCGCCTTCCGATTGCATCTCGATGATCTTCGGCACCGCGCCCCACAGATTGGGTTTGCCTTGCGAAGCCCACTCATCAGCCCATTCGCCCATGTTCGACGAAGGCGTGATCGGGTAGATCGCAATCACCTCATTACACTGATACGCCATGCGCGCGGCGGCTTCGTTGCCGTCAAGATTCAGAAAACTCGTCATCGCCTGCAGCTCCCCCAAGAATTACAAGCATTCTATTTGACCTGAGACAGATGTCGCGTCCGGCCGAAACAAACTCGCAACACTCAATGGCCTGCTTCTTGCTAATCTCAGTCTGACATTGCCTGCCTGCCAATATGCAAAACATACCCAATACCGACATCCTTGCTACCGCCGTGCTGATTGCGGACAAGCAGCGTGTTACCTGTTACCTCAACCCGGCAGCGGAAAACCTGCTTGGCATCTCGTCTCATCACGCGCTGGGAAGGCCGGTTGGCACGCTGCTCGGCGAATGCCCTGAATTGGTGCGAGCAATTGACAGCGCACTATCGGAGGGCGCCAGTTACACCGAACACGATGTCGCGCTCCCCATCAATGGGCATACGTTGGTGCTTTCGGCAACGGTTTCACCGCTCGACGAAGATCAAGGTGCGGCAGTGATTGAACTGCATCCGGCCGCCGGCAATGTGCGCATTGCGCGCGACGAGCAAGTCATGGCGCAGACCCAGGCCAGCCAGCACTTGCTGCGTCAGTTGGCGCACGAAATCCGCAATCCGCTTGGCGGCATCCGTGGCGCAGCGCAACTGCTCGAAGCAGAACTGGATTCAACCGACCTGCGCGAATACACCCAGGTCATCATCCAGGAAACCAATCGCCTGCAAAGCCTGCTCGACCGATTGCTGACTCCGGCCAAGCGACCGGTAGTGCAACCGATCAACGTGCACGAAGTGCTGGAACGGGTACGCAGCCTGTTGCGCGCCGAATTTCCGCTGCTGCAATTTCATTGCGACTACGACACCAGCCTGCCGGATCTGGAAGGCGACCCGGAACAACTGATCCAGGCCGTGCTGAACATCACGCGCAATGCGGCGCAAGCGATGGAAGGGGACGGCCGCATCAGTTTCCGCACGCGGGTAGCCCGACAAGTGACTTTGGCGATGAAGTTGTGGAAGCTGGCAATCCGGCTCGACGTGATCGACAACGGCCCCGGCATTCCAGACGACATGCTCGGCCGCGTCTTCTTCCCGCTGGTATCCGGCCGCGAGGGCGGTACCGGCCTCGGGCTGACTTTGGCGCAAAGCCTGGTGCAACGCCACGAAGGCGCGATCCACGTCGAAAGCCAACCCGGGCGCACCTGTTTTTCGATTTTCTTACCCATCAAATAAGCACTCCAAGGAGTCAACACCCATGAAACCCGTCTGGATCATTGACGACGACCGCTCCATTCGCTGGGTGTTCGAGAAAGCCCTGGCGCGCGAAAACCTGCCGCATCGCATCTTTGAAAGCGCGGAAGCCGCCTTGCGCGCGCTCGACCGGGAAACACCGGGCGCGGTAGTGTCCGACATCCGCATGCCCGGCATGAGCGGGCTGGATTTCATGGAACACCTGAAAGCCGCACATCCGCGCCTGCCGATCATCATCATGACGGCCTACTCCGACCTCGATTCAGCCGTATCGGCGTTTCAAGGCGGCGCCTTCGAATATCTGCCGAAACCGTTCGACGTCAATCACGCGCTGGAATTGATTCACCGCGCCCTGGAAGAAGGCAATCGCGGCGATGAAGCACCCGGCCTCGATTCCGGTCTGGTCGGCCAGGCCATGCTGGGCCAGGCGCCGGCCATGCAGGATGTGTTTCGCGCCATCGGCCGCCTGTCGCAAAGCCACGCCACGGTGTTGATCACCGGCGAAACCGGCTCCGGCAAGGAGCTCGTCGCGCACGCGTTGCACCGACATAGCCCGCGCAAGGACAAACCGTTCATCGCGCTGAATACCGCCGCAATCCCGAAAGACCTGTTGGAAAGTGAACTCTTTGGTCACGAACGCGGCGCCTTTACCGGCGCTACCGCGTCGCGCCGCGGCCGGTTTGAACAGGCCGACGGCGGCACGCTGTTCCTGGATGAAATCGGCGACATGCCATCCGATCTGCAAACCCGTTTGCTGCGCGTGTTGGCGGATGGCGAGTTCTACCGCGTCGGCGGCCATTCTCCGGTGCGCGTCAATGTCCGCGTCATCGCCGCCACCCATCAGGCGCTGGAAGATCGTGTGCGCCAAGGCCTGTTCCGGGAAGATCTGTTCCATCGCCTTAACGTCATCCGCATCAAACTGCCGTCCTTGCGCGAGCGGCGTGAAGACATCCCGCTGTTGATCAAGCATTTCCTGAACAAGAGCGCGCAGGATCTCGGCGTCGAAATGAAGCATGTTTCCGAAGAAGCGATGAAAGCGCTATCCGCCCTGCCCTACCCCGGCAACGTGCGGCAACTGGAAAATCTGTGCCACTGGCTGACCGTGATGGCACCCAGCCAGGTCGTCGATGTGAAAGACCTGCCACCGGAAACAAATCAAGACACCGCAAGCACCGCGCTGGATTGGTCAGAAGCCCTCGCGCGTACCGCGCAAACCCGCTTGGCGCGAGGCGACAGCGGAATTCTCAACGACTTGACCAGCGAATTCGAACGTACCCTGATCCGCGTCGCCCTCACCCACACGGGTGGCCGCAAGATCGAAGCCGCCACCTTGCTTGGCTGGGGACGCAATACGCTGACCCGGAAGATTCAGGAACTGGGTATGGAGGCAGGCGGCGAGGAGTAATGCCGGCATACTTGCCGTGTCATGGCTGAAGCGCCAATATTCGGCCAATCCAGAAATCGGAGTAAACCATGGAACTGGTTCTTCCGCCCCCCATCACGCGTCACCGCATCAATGCCGAACAATTCCATAAAATGGCGGAAGTCGGCATGTTCGTACCAGGAGAACGCGTAGAACTGATCGAGGGGGAGATTATCAACATGGCGCCAATCGGCAGTTTTCATTGCGGCAATGTCAACTGGCTTGATCAGGTATTCCATCAAGCCGTAGCGGGCAGATTGATTGTCGCCGTGCAAAATGCGCTCCGACTTTCCTCAGATGTCGAGGTCTATCCGGATATCGCACTGTTGAAACCGCGCGCCGACTTTTATCGCCACTTACATCCCGGTCCAGACGATGTCCTGCTCGTGGTGGAAGTTGCCGACAGTTCCGCTGCATTCGACCGCAGCATCAAAGCCGAGTTGTATGCCCGGCATGGCATCGCCGAATACTGGATCGTTGACATTCCGGCACGCAGTGTCCGTTTTCTTCGCGCGCCCGTTGATGGCCGCTACACCGATATCACTGCGACAGAAACACCGGGTGCAACCCAGGTTCCCGGCCTTGCTGGCGCTAGCGTGAATTTGACCGGGACGTTTGGCTAAAGCTTCGTAACTTCGTAGGTTGGGCTGACGCCAGGAAGCCCAACATGAGCGAGCAAGCTTGGCTGTTGGGCTTCCTTTCTTCAGCCCAACCTACAGGGCACCGCGCCGATCGCCGCGCTGGAACCCGTGCAGGTCTGGCGCCACACCGCGCCCGAAAGCGATTGCCTTGAATAGTTCGCCCATTTCAGAGGGCTGCAACAACTTCTGCACAGCGGCGGCGGCGCGCAGATAATCGCCGCTCATCGGCGACATTACCGTCATCAAATCAAGCAGCCCCGCATTCAGCAGGTAATTCGCCTGGCTGGTGTAGCCCAGCAGGTCCAGCCCCGACTCAACAGCGGCATCCGCGACGGCGCTGAAATCAACGTGCGCGGTGATGTCGCACAAACCCGGCAGGTAAAAGGGATCATCCAGGCTGTGGTGGCGGTAATGCATGCGCAACGTACCGCTATCGCGCTGGGGGTGGAAATACTCGCTGCGCGGAAAACCATAGTCGATACACAGAATGACGCCCCGTTCCAGACATTGCGCCAGACTGTTGATCCAAGCCGGCGCGGCGAGGTTGATCTCGGACAGGTAATCAAGACCGGGTTCAATCGCGCTGGCGGCCTGCCGCAACGGACCATCAGTTAGCAACGTGTCTTGCCAGGCGAACTCACCTGATTGATCAATCACACCACGTTCAAAAACTTCACCATTCAGCCAGTGAACCAGATGCACCGGCATTGCATCGAGGACTTCGTTGGCCAGGATCAGGCCAGAAAAAGAGGCTGGCAATCGATCCAGCCAGACCAGATGTTCCAGCAGATGCGGCGCTTCGGTTTCGAATAGCGCACGTTGACGCGCTTGCAAATCGGGGCTGACTTCAAGAATTTGATACTGCCTCGGCAACGCTTGCCGGGTTTCCAGTTCATGCAGCAGATCCAGCGCCAGACGGCCGCTTCCGGCGCCCAACTCCAGCATATCGCCACCCTTATCGCCCCCCGTTGCGTGCAATACAGGCATGGCCGTCTGCGCCAGCGTTCGGCCAAACAGGGGCGTCATTTCCGGCGCGGTAACAAAATCCCCGGCCGTGCCGAACTTCGCCGCACCGCCCGCGTAATAGCCCAATCCCGGTGCATACAGCGCTAAATCCATGAATCGCGCAAACGATAGCCAGCCGCCGGATTGCGCGATTGCAGCCTGGATATGCGCCCGCACTGTCCGGCAGTGGATCAACGCATCCGGGTCAGGCGGGGGTAATTGGGGAATTGAGGTTGGAGACGGCATGGCGACTGTGCTAGTTTTGGCGACGAATCTTAACCTTGTCTGCACCGCCATGATCGTTGCCATCCTCGGCGCCGGCCCCGCCGGCATGTCCTGCGCCAATGCCTGTCTCTCGTTCGGATTGACGCCGGTGGTCATCGAACAAAGCAGTGAAATCGGCGGCATTCAACTCGGCAATTTCCATCCCAACCTCTGGCTGTTGGGCGAGCCGGAAGAAACCGGGCGCGAGATGAGCGTCCGCATGGCGCGCCATTTTGCCGCACTGCCGCTAAGCTGTTTGCGCAATAGCCGCGTGACCAGCGTGCATGGCAAAGCGGGTAATTTCACGCTGCAAGTGGAGACTCCCACCGGCAAGCAATCGATTCATGCTGGCGCCATCGTCCTTGCCACCGGCACCTATCCGCGCAGTACACCCGGGCTGACGGCGTTGGCTGAACAATCGCCCCGCGTGATCATCGGACCGCTTTCCGAAACCATTCGCGACGATATCCTCGCCGCCCGCGTTCTCATTCTGGGCGGCGGCGACAACGCGCTCGACCATGCACTGTTTCTCGCCGAGCGGGACAACCAGATACGCGTCTGCACACGGCGTGCGTTTTCCGCGCGGCAACCGTTCCAAAGTACCTGCCGAACCAATCCCAAGATCGAACTACGCCATGATTGCGAACCGGATGACCTGCAACTAGAGGATGCCCGTATCGTTGCAACCTGGGGGCAGATCAAGGTTCGTTACGACTGGTTGCTGGCGATGTTCGGCTATCTACCGAATAGCAACGTTCTCAACGGCTTCGCACCCGAACTGAAACCGGCGCTGAGCGCGTCTGGTCATGTCATTGCCGATGCCTGGCAACGAACAACAGTCGCCGGCATCTATGCCGCCGGAGATCTCACCGAAACCCCGCAGCCCAGCGTGCCGACCGCATTGGCGCAGGGTCTGGTAGCGGCACGCGCGGCGGAACGGGATGCGGAAAGCATCCACTGAAATCGGCGCGGCTGGCCACACCGATTACTGCGGATAGACGGGCTTCATTGGCCGGTATATTTCCGGTACCACGCCGCCCAATTGCCAATACCTACAACCAGTTCGGTTTTTGGCTCAAAGCCAACATCGCGTTTCAATGCATCGATATTGGCATAGGTCGCCACGACATCACCCGGCTGCATCGGCAGGAAGTTTTTCTTCGCTTCCTGACCAATCGCGTCTTCAATGGTCTTGATGAATGTCATCAGCTCCACCGGCTGGTTATTGCCGATGTTGTAGACACGGAACGGCGCGTAGCTGGTGCTGGGGTCGGGAGCATCGGTGGAGAAGTCCGGGTCTGGCGTAGCAATACGGTCGAGTACGCGCACGGTGCCTTCGGCGATGTCGTCGACGTAGGTGAAGTCGCGTTGCATCTTGCCGTGGTTGAACACGTCGATGGTTCGATCTTCCAGAATGGCGCTAGTGAACAACCAAGGCGACATGTCCGGGCGCCCCCATGGCCCGTAAACGGTGAAATAACGCAGGCCGGTGGTCGGTAGACCATACAGATGGCTGTAGGTGTGGGCCATCAGTTCGTTGGCCTTTTTGCTGGCGGCATACAGGCTGACCGGGTGATCGACATTGTCGTGCACCGAGAACGGCATGTGGGTGTTGGCGCCGTAGACGCTGGAACTGCTGGCGTAGACGAAGTGTTCGACGCCATTGTGGCGGCAACCTTCGAGCAAATTGCCGAAGCCGACCAGATTGGTCTGTATGTAGGCGTAGGGATTCTTCAGCGAATAGCGTACGCCGGGTTGCGCAGCGAGATTGATGACACGATTGAATTTCTCGGCGGCAAACAGGTCTTCGACGGTGACACGATCCGCGATGTCGCCGCGCACAAATTTGAAATTGGGATAGGGCTTGAGCTGCTCCAGGCGCGCCAGCTTGAGCTTGGGATCGTAGTAGTCGTTGAGATTGTCGATGCCAACCACTTCATCACCGCGTTTGAGCAGGATTTGTGCGACGTGCATGCCGATGAAACCGGCGGCGCCGGTGACGAGAACTTTCATTTCGTTTCCCCTTGTTTGAGCCGAACGGATGTTAGAGGCCGGTTTGGCGCCTGTCACTCTTTCAAATTGCCCAGTGCAAACTTGAATGTGCAATTTCAAGACATGATCGCGCAGCTTCAATAACATCCAGCCCATGCGAATGCTCTACTCCCTGGCCTGGATTCTGGTCTTGCCGTTTGCTTTTTTGCACCTGCTCTGGCGAGCAAGGAAGCAGCCCGAATATCTTCAATATTGGCCGCAACGCCTCGGCTGGATTCGTCGCTGGTCAGGCCAACGACGTCTCTGGATTCATGCCGTTTCGGTCGGCGAGACACGGGCGGCGGCTCCCTTGATTGCCGCTTGGCGCGCGCGGCATCCCGATTGCGCGATTCTGTTGACGCATACCACGCCCACCGGTCGAGAAACCGGCAAGGCACTGTTTGGCGAAGCAGCCGGAGCGGGGTTTGAACAAGCTTATTTACCCTACGACTTTCCCCTTTTGACCTGGCTGTTTCTGATGCGCGCCCGCCCCAACCTGGGAGTGATCATGGAAACCGAGTTGTGGCCAAATCTGTTTGTCGCCTGCAAGCAGCGCAATGTGCCGCTATTCCTGGTCAATGCACGCTTGTCGGAACGTTCCGCACGCGGTTACGCCCGCTTCCACCGGCTGGTCGCGCAGACTTTGCGCTCGCTGAGCGGACTGGCCGCACAAACCACACAGGATGCAGATCGTTTTGCCGCCCTCGGCGCGGAAGAAATAAAGATCACCGGTAACCTCAAATTTGATGTCCAAGTCCCACTCGACACCGCCCAACGCGCGCAGGACTTAAGGCATCAGTTTGCAGGCCGCTTTGTCTGGTTGGCGGCGAGCACTCGTGAAGGCGAGGAATCTGTTTTACTTGATCTGTTTGACCGGCTCTATCTGCCCGATGCCGTGTTGGTCATCGTGCCGCGTCATCCGCAACGGTTCGCGGAAGTCGCCAGCCTGATCGCTTCTCGTCACACCGCCTGGGCACGACGCAGCGAAGCATCTGGCAATGATCCGCTCCTACCGGAGACCAAGGTTTTTCTGGGTGACAGCATGGGTGAATTGGCCACCTATTACGCCGCTGCGGATGTCGCCTACATTGGCGGCAGCCTGCTGCCATTCGGCAGCCAGAATCTGATCGAAGCGGCAGCGGCAGGATGCCCGGCGTTGATCGGACCGCATACCTGGAATTTCAGCGAAGCTGCGGAGCAATCGGTGGCGACGGGCGCAGCTCTGCGCGTGGCGGATGGCGAGGAGATGTTGATGGCATTGCGGGACTTGCATGACGACGCGGCAAAACGTCAGCTCATGGCGAGTGCGGGCAAGATTTTTGCCGAACAGAATCGCGGAGCAACGGCAAGAACGCTGGATATGCTTGAAGCGAGCTGGGTAGATTTAAGGACAATGCCTTCAGCAACAAGATAAACGGCGGCGTTCCCGTCACTCGGTTCTTCAGCCAGCAACCTCGCTGCGTTCAGTGTGCAAGTGCAAGCCTTACTTCAATAGCGCATCAACCGCTTTCAAATCGTCTTCTGTCAAACGACCGGCGGCAGCCTTGAGCTGAAAACCGGCAACCAGGGTTTGATAGCGCGCGGCGGCGAGATCACGCTTGGTGGTGAAGAGTTGCTGCTGCGCATTAAGCACATCGACACGCGTGCGCACGCCCACTTCCAGACCAAGTTTGGTCGATTTCAATTGCGCTTCGCTGGACACCAGGGCTTGCTCCAGGGCCTTTACCTGCGCATCACCCGAGAGGACACCGAGAAAACCTTGACGCGCATCCAGCCGGGCTTGTCGGCGGGCGTTATCAAGGTCAAAGCGAGTTTTTTCCTGAATGGCGACCGCTTCGCGCACTCGTGAACCAATCAACCCGCCTTGATAGAGCAGCCAGCCGAATTCAAGGCCAATGCTGCCGCTTCGAGAGGAATTGATGGATGAGGAGGGGTTGCGACTATCGCTGTAATTGGCCGTCAAATCCAAGGTGGGCAGATGGCCAGCACGCAGACGCTCGACATCACGTCGCGCCAACTCCAATGTAGACTGATTCAGGCTGACGCTAAGACTGTCTTCTTCTGCTTGTTTGACCCAGGCGTCCATATTGTTGGGTTCAGGCAGAGTCATTCTGACGCCTTCCGCCAAGCGAGCAAGTTCCGGGCTTTCACTGTTGATGATTTTTTCCAGTGAACGCCGCGTCACTTCAAGATCATTCATCGCAGCAATTTCTTGTGCCACAGTCAGGTCATAGCGGGCCTGAGCTTCATGCGTGTCGGTGATCGTGGAAGCCCCCACCTCAAAACTCTTGCGCGCCTGCGCAAGTTGCTCGGCAAAAGCGCTTTTCTGCGATTGTGCTGTTGTCAGTACATCTTGTGCCTGCAACACCGCAAAGTAGGCCTGCGCCACAGTCAAAAGCAGTTTTTGCTCTGCCAACTGCAATTGCTGTTCGGAGATTAACGCCTGGATCTTGGCCTGCGCGTAGGTTTCCAGGTTTTGTTTGCGGTAAATCGGCTGCGTCAGAGTCAAAGAAATACTGCGCGAATCGTAGTCGGATGAAACACCATTGCTCCGCGATTCATTTTGACGTGCATTGGCGCCAAGGTTAACGGTGGGCAGCAATCCCGCCTTGCCCTGAGGAACCTTCTCCTGCCCCGCCTTGAAACTCTCTCGTGCTGCAGCATATTCGGCATCGTTTTCACGCGCCAATTGATACACAGCACCAAGATTGGTGTTTCCGGCCATGGCTGGCAGGGCGCACATCAGCACGACAAAAGTCAGATTCTGGCGGATCATTTTTTCACTCATACAATTAATAAGTCGGCATCTGGCGATCGACCTCTTTCGCCCAGGCATCGACGCCGCCGGTCAGATTGATCACCTTCTCAAAACCATTATGTTCAAGGAAGCGGGCGACATGAAAACTGCGCACACCGTGATGGCAGATCACCACGGTTTCCTGATCCGGGTCGAGTTCGGCGAAAGTCGATTGAAACTGGCTCATCGGCATCAATTTTGCGCCATCGATGTGACAACGCTCGAACTCCCAGGTTTCCCGCACATCAAGCAATAACGGCTTTTCACGTTGCGGATCATCGAGCCAGGCCTTTAACTCAGCGGGTGGAAGTTGCCGCATCAGAAAATGAACCGCTCCGGCACCAAAGCATTCTTCAACGTCGGCACACTGGTTTCAAACAAACGGTCAGTCCGGTAGGTGGAGGGCGCAAGACAAGTCACCAAGGTCGCCGCCATCGCGTCACCTTCACCAACGATGGCGAACAGACGGCCACCAGGACTCAGTCGGTTTAAATAAGCCAGCGGCAACAAAGGAGTGGAGCCGGTGAGCACGATGACATAGAAACCACCATCATCGGTCCAGTCTTGCGCAGCATCGCCCAGGCGGCTTTGAATATTGGTCAGTCCGTGCGCCTTGAATTTGCGCTCGGCTTCATTTTTCAGTTCAGTCCGTAATTCGACACTGACGACAACACTGGCCTGATGCGCCAGCAAGGCCGTGAAATAACCGCTGCCGGTGCCAACTTCGAGAACCCGTTCATGACTTCGCAATTGCAACGCCTGCAAAGCACGCGCCTCGATTTTTGGCGCCCACATGACTTCGCCGTCACCTATTGGAATTTCCATGTCGACAAATGCCAGTGACCGATAGACCTGTGGCACATAGTCTTCCCGTTTGACCTTATGCAGTAGATCCAGCACCTTGGGATCGAGAACGTCCCAGGGACGAATCTGCTGTTCAACCATATTGAAGCGCGCTTGTTCGTAATCCATCGCCCGTACATCCGAAATTAGAATTGGGTCTGATTTTAGCTGATCAGCCAGAGTGAAGTATTCTCGCCTGCCCTCTGTTGATTCCGGATTTTCCATGAGCTTTTTCCGTCGCCGCAGCCCCGGCCATTCCCCGGTCGAAATCTCCGAACGCAATGACACACGTTTCCTGCACCTGGGCGGCCCCGCCGTGCAAAGTGCGATGCGGCTAAAAGAACCGTATGCGCTGGATCTCGAGTACACCCGCGCCATGATGGCGTTTTTGCTGTTTCGGCAAGCACCAAGCGATATTGCGCTGATCGGACTCGGCGGCGGTTCAATAGCCAAATATATACATCGCCACCTGCCTCAAAGCCGGTTGACCGCGCTGGAAATCAATCCGGAAGTGGTCGCAGCGGCTCGCGCCTATTTCATGGTGCCGCCGGATGACGAGCGACTTTCAGTGATCACCGGAGATGGCGCTGCTTTCGTGCATGGAAACCCGGATAGCCAGGATGTCCTGCTGGTCGATGGTTTTGATGCCAAACGAATTGTCGACGCACTCGCCAGCGCCGAGTTTTATCGCGCCAGCAGAGATATGCTGCGCCCCGGTGGGGTTGCAATCTTCAACCTGTGGGGATCGGATGAATACTATCCCCGCTACTACGATCGCCTTTCCCGCGCCTTTGGGGAACATGTGCTGCAACTGCCCGCCGAAAAGAAGGGCAACATCATCATTTTCGCCTTCCGCAAACCCCTACCTATAACCAAATTCGAACCCATGCTGCGCAAGGCCCAACTCCTGGAAGCTGAATTGGGTCTGGAGTTTGAAGCCTTTCTATCCCGCATGCGGAACTGGAACCCGACCTCTTTCGACGCATTCATTCTCTGACACAGCGAAGCCACAACCTTGACCTTTCAGGATGCTTTCCATCCCTGATGAAGGGTGGGAAAATTGTTTTAATTCTGTAATTTTTCGAGGCGGCCATGATCGACAAAGACGGTTACCGGCCGAACGTGGGCATCATCATCTGTAATGCACGCAATGAAGTTTTCTGGGGCAAACGCATCCGTCAGAATTCCTGGCAGTTTCCTCAGGGCGGCATCAAGCATGGAGAAAGCCCAGAACAGGCTATGTTTCGCGAGTTGATGGAAGAAGTTGGGTTGGCCCAGGAACATGTTCGCATACTTGGTCGCACCCGCAACTGGATGCGGTATGACGTGCCGCGCGACTGGATGAAACGCGAGTGGCGCGGCCATTACCGTGGCCAAAAGCAGATCTGGTTTTTGCTGCGGCTGGTGGGGCGTGATTGTGATGTCAGATTGCGCGCGTCGGATCATCCGGAATTCGACGCCTGGCGCTGGCATGAGTACTGGGCGCCGGCAGACGATGTTGTTGAATTCAAGCGCGAGGTCTACCGTACAGCCCTCAGTGAACTGGAACGTTATTTGAGCATCGGCGCCGAGCATCCACGCACTTGTCATCCTTATATGCTGGCAATGCGTACACACGGCATCGGCCGTACCTGAAGCACGTCCCTGTCTGGAATAAATCCATTCAGGCAACCCATTAAGCGAGATTTATCGTGAGCAGAACCTACAACGTCATTCCGACATCTCCCTTGCAGAAGGGTGCAACTTTCCATAAACCGTGCCAGTCGCTTCCCGAAAAAGTCTCCCTGGACCAGCCGGCGGCGACGGTGATGACCGATTTCACTGTCGTCACTGCGTACACGATTTTCCCGCTGGAAACCATCGAAGCTGCTCGGGATAAGATGATTCATCGCGGTGTACGTATGTTGCTGGTGGTGGATGACCAAAACCATATTCTGGGTTTGATTACCTCTTCCGACCTGACCAGCGAAAAACCAATGCAAGTCGTGCAAACCCAGGGCATCCGCCACTCCGACGTCATGGTGAAAGACATCATGACACCTCGGGAAAGGCTGGAAGTCCTGTGCATGGAGAATCTGCAAACCGCTCATGTTGGCGATATTGTCACCACCCTCAAAACACATGGCCGCCAGCATGCTTTGGTAGTTGAGCGGACGAAGGATCGTAGCCAGATTTTGCGCGGCATGTTTTCGGTCTCTCAGATCAGTCGGCAACTTGGCTCACACGTTGAAACAGCTGGCGTCGCCAGCACCTTCGCCGAATTGGGCGCAGAACTCGGCAGATAACGTGAAACTGGCTCTCCGCGCCGACTCACAACCCGCCTGTGCGGGTCAGTGGACGTGTGGGGAACCCTTGTGGAAACTAGCCCCGAAGCGAGATAGCGAAGGCCATCCTTATATTGATTTCATGATGCTGGCACCGGGCATCAAGAAACGACCAGTACATGAAATTGAATGCCTGACCCGAATCATTCAGAACGTTCTCGCCCAGTTTTCAAACTGGGTCGTGTTTGCTGATTTCAATCTGAAACTCAATCTGCTCTGGGTCTCGTTGAAGTATCGCCCAGGAATCATGGCTGAAATCGTAGCTGCCCTGCGTGCCAAGGCACCCATGCTAAAGCTGGTTGCCCATAATCCAGACCTACGGTGAAAAGATGTTGTTATTGATGCGCAACCTGATGGTCATCTCGCTGGCGATATTTACATCAGCCGCCTGGTCGCAACAGCCCGCCACCATTCAACCCACAGGCTGGCCGCAAATCCTGTTCTGGACTGTCAATCCGTATATGTTGCAACCGCAACCTTGGGCGCAACCGACTGCTATGCCGAGACTCGGGGTTTCACCAACTGTTCCTTTTCCAACACCGTTCTGGCTGTGGCCGTTACCGCCGCAACCCTTATCTTTGCCCCTCCCCCTTCCTTCGGCTTCCATGCCAGCAACTTTCTCGCCTCCGACCTCTGCCCTGCAAGAGGAAGCCGTCCAGCCGGACGCATCTCCGAAGATATCGCAAGCAGACCATCAGGCGACATCCTCCACTGAGGCAACACTCATCCCACCAGAAAAAACTGATGTTTCGATCAAAAATCCCGAACAACACCCCGAGGAAACTTCGCAGGCAATGATTCCGATAGAGGTTTCCAGAGCGAATTCAGCCATTGACACGCCTCTCTCTCCGGCGCCCCCAGATGAAAATATCGCGCAAACTGAAGCAGTGCCAAATACAGGAAATGAAGTAAACACGCTCAGGAAAGCAAGAACCGCGAAGAAAAAAGCAAACAAAAGGGTCCGCAAGTTATGCTGGAAAGATGGCATATTGGATGTTTGCCCATAAAAACCGAACAGCGCCAAATCGCCTTTTTACGCATCCCATCTCAATCAACTACCCAAGTGGGTAGCGCACGCAGACCAAATCCCGAGTAAAATTATCAAGTAATTTCTGATCTTGAAAAGCAGGCTATCGCCTTCATTTGCTCAGAAATCAAGAATTCATCCTTGTGTCAGCAATTCCATCTTTTATCAACCTAGAGGTTAGACCATGCCGGTTTCCGTCGAGCAAATACAGGTAGCACTCAAAGAAGTTATTGATCCCAATACACAAAAAGATTTCATTGCCACCAAGTCAGCCCGCAATATTCAAGTTGATGGCGGCAAAATCAGTCTCGATATCGTCTTGCCCTACCCAGTCAAAATGGTCATGTCAGAGATGGCAAAACTGGTCGAAGACAAGATCAAGAGTCTTGAAGGCGTGGAAAGCGTTCAAACCAATGTGTCATGGAAGATCGTCGCACATAGTGTACAAAAGGGTGTGAAGCTGATCCCTGGCGTAAAAAACATCATTGCAGTTGCCTCTGGCAAAGGTGGTGTCGGCAAATCCACCACAGCGGTCAATCTGGCACTCGCTCTGGCTGCAGAAGGCGCCAATGTCGGCATGCTTGACGCCGACATCTACGGCCCGTCGCAACCCACCATGCTGGGTATACATGGTCGCCCGGAATCCCCCGATGGTCAAAATCTTGAACC